>NZ_JAXCIQ010000011.1:0-172898 GCF_046540455.1 Pseudomonas sp. W5-36
CATGACACTGGCGGCCTGGCCTGGTCAGGCAGTGGGGCAAAAACTCTGGCTGAGCGTGGTCTCGACGCCGCAGATCACGCTGCAGAACTGGAATCCGCTGAACGTCACGACATTGGGCGCCCAGAGCAGGGGCATCTCCAAGGACCTCCTCAAAACGCTGACCGACGGCTCGACCTTTACGCTGAAGCTGGAGGCGTCTTTTGATGGCGGTGCAACGCGCTTTCCGTTTTCGGAACAGGCGTACACCATTAGGAGCGCACCGGCGGTAATTCCGGCGCCGGTCATCGTGGAAGCGCTGGCGGGGACATTGAATCCGATCACCGTCGTGGGCGGCGCCACGTTTCGTGCGAGTTACCCTGGCATGCGAGCCACCGATACTATCGTGCCGGTCTGGAACGATATCTCCGATACCATTCCGTCGAAGCCTGGTAAACCCGGTGGCTCTCCGCCGGAGACGGTTGAGTCCCCTGTTCCGGCGACGATGATTGGAGCGGTTATAGGCAAGACGATTGACGTGCGCTACCGAGTTTACCGTGATAGCCGGACGTATTTCTCAGACATTCTCAAATTGACAGTTGAGGCGATCCCCCCTGCGTCACTGCCAACGCCGCAAATCACCGAGGCTCTGGGGGACGTTTTAGATTTGAACACTTTTGCCGGTGATGCAAATGTTACGGTAGCGCCTTGGCCTTTTATTGCTGAGGGTCAGACAGTTTGGCTGAGGGTAAAGGGGTCCAATGGGGTGCCGGAAGTCACATTATTTGATGGTTATTCATTGGTCAAGGAGGATGTGAAAGATGGTATCGGGCGCCCTATTGCGCGCTTGGAGCTGGATAAGCTCCAGGACGGAGATACATTAACGACGACATGTAAGGTTGGGTTGTCCGGCCAAGATGGCGAGTTATCTGCGCTACCATTTCCAACTCAAGAATATACAATCAGCAAAGTGCAGATGGAGGAGACTTTCCACGGCGTAGAATCGCAGCAGGTACCGGAGCACGGAAGTGTTGAGTGCGAAACGTTAATACTAACTGCGAATGGGAGATATGGAGATGGTCAAGGCTGCCGAGTCGTCGAAGATTTTGGCGCTATAGTCTCATCTTACAGATACACACCCGGATCACTCACATTAGTTGCAACATTAAAATCCACATACTCATCGGTAACCGCATACGTAGAAATGTACGTACTGGGAAGTGGCGTAATTTTCTCGCAAGTCAGAGCATATGACGAGGGTGGCGGCATTGTTTATAGCAAAACTCTCCAAGAAGTTGTCGGCTTATCGGGCTATGAGCTACCTATAATCGCTACAAAAATAAAAAGGCTAGAATTTACATCTGACATACAATACGGAGGATCTCTTACAGTAAAGCGATTGAAATACATTAAAGGGTAAAGGAGTCTGATTAATTTGCAGTAAATCACTGTAGATAAATCAGCTTGCTATCGAGCGCTTCTTCCAGACATCTTTACGTTGCTTAGACCGTTTCTTGATAAAGTACTGATAAAGGGGTCTGATTTATTTACGATAAAGGGGTCTCGATAAAGGAATCGATAAAGGGGTCTGATTTATTTAAACCGGGGACAGATTAATTACGGTGAAGCGTGTAAATAAATCAGTCCCCTTGCATCTCTAAATAAATCCGTCCCCTTGCCTCGGTCCCCTTGCCTCGAGTCAGCGCTTTTGGTTCGCTTGCGCTACAAACGTTGCAATCAATTTGCCCCCTTTGACGCAGGTCGCCCTTAACCATCGCGGCTACGCTGATCCTTCCCAAGGACGGAGGATCAGTCATGCCCCGCATTGCTCGTATCGTGTTGCCCGGTCACCCTCATCATATTGTCCAGCGCGGCCATAACCGGCAAACGGTGTTTGCCCATGAGGACGATTTCGCGCGTTATCTGGATGATCTTCAGGAACTCAAAGATGTGTTTGACGTTAAGGTGTTTGCGTTCTGCCTGATGACCAACCATGTGCACTTATTGCTAGCCCCGTCATGCACCGAAGGATTGGGGAAGTTGATGAAGGCGCTTGCTGCGCGCATGACGCGGTATCGCAATAAGCTGGAGGGGCGGTCTGGAACGCTATGGGAGAGTCGTTACAAGTCTAGCGCTGTGCAGTCCGATGGATATTTGCTGGCGTGCAGTCGGTATATCGAACTCAATCCTGTGCGGGCCGGAATGGTTGAACGCGTGGAGGAGTATCGATGGTCAAGCTTTGGGTTGCGGTTCACCACGAATGTGCAGCACGACTGGCTGGATGTTCATTCCTGTTACGAGGCTTTGGGGCTGACACGGCTTGGTCGGCAACAGGCGTATCGGTCGTTTTTTGAGGCGCCGGCGGCTGACGGCGAGCTGAGACTGATTCGGAATGCACTGCAGAGGGGGCAATTGACGGGGGGACGGCAGTTTGCTGATGAGGTTGAACAGGTGTTGGGGCGACGGGTTGAATACCGGGGCCGGGGTCGGCCTCAGGGTGTATTGGGTACTTGATCAGGGATGGATCAGATCGGATTTGGCACGCGGGGACATGGCACGCGCGGCACTCGGGGACAGATTAATTTACGGTGAAACGTTGTAAATAAATCAGTCCCCTTTCCAGTAGTCCCCTTTCCACGGTCCCCTTTCCACGAGTCCCCTGTCCACGCCTACCTACTGTTATTGGCTGCGGAAGAGCTCGCCGGGGGTGAGCCCGAAAAGGCTTTTGAATGCGGCGATAAATGCGGATGTCGAGTCGTAACCCGAGGCCAGCGCTGCGCTGGTCACGCTTGTGCCCTCCTCCAGCGCTTTAAGTGAGGACAGCAATCGGGCGCGTTGTCGCCAGCCTCGAAAGCTCAGGCCGGTCTCCCGCAGGAACAGGCGCATGAGGGTTTTCTCGGACATGCTCAGTCGCGCTGCCCACTCGGTCAGGGTGATGAGCTGCTCAGGTTGTTCGATGAGTTCGTTGCACAGACCGAGCAGGCGCGCATGCCTTGGCAGCGGCAGGGAAAACCCCACTTCGGGCAGACTTGCCAACTGATCGATCAGCACCTGCACCAGGCGCATCTCGCGGCTGTCGACCTGTGGATATTCTGCCGGCAGTTGGCAGAACGCCTTGATCAGCTCCTTGGCCAGCGGCGTGACTTCCAGCACGCGACAGCGGTCCGGCGCCCACTCGCAATCCTCCCTGCGCACATACAGACTGCGCATCTCGGCGCGGGTTGACGTGACCACTTCATGGTCGAGACCAGCCGGAATCCAAACGCCCCACTGCGGCGGAGCAAAGAAGCTGCCATGCGGGGTGTGAACGCCAAGTACGCCACTGATGGCGTAGGAAAACTGCACCCAGTCGTGGCTGTGAGTGGGGGTCCATGAGCCTTGGCTCAAACTTTCGGCTCGGGCGTAGAGCGCGCGCGGTAGCGCCTTGATCGCCGGGATTTGACGCTGAGTATCGAGGCTGCGTGAGGAGTGTTCGTCAGTTGCCATCGCTGGAGCCTTTTTGGGGGATGACAGCTGATGCAGAATCGGGCTGCCGCACTGGACTAAAAGGGATAATGACTAAAGGGGTTTTGACTAAAGGGGTCTGATTTATTTGATTTTGGTTCCCTTCAAACGGGGACAGATTAATTTACGGTGAAGCGCTGTAAATAAATCAGTCCCCTTTAAAAAAGTCCCTTGAACACACTTTAAAAAATCAGCTCTCGATGATAGCCGTAACGCCCTGACCACCGGCCGCGCAGATGGAGATCAACCCGCGCCCTCCCCCTTTCTTGCTCAGCAGTTTCGCGAGGTTCGCCACAATCCGCCCACCCGTTGCGGCAAACGGATGCCCGGCCGCCAGCGAGCTGCCTTTCACATTCAGCTTGCTGCGATCAATCGATCCCAACGGCGCATCCAGGCCCAAACGGGTTTTGCAGTATTCGGGGTCTTCCCAGGCCTTCAACGTACACAGCACCTGCGCTGCGAAGGCTTCGTGAATCTCGTAATAATCGAAGTCCTGCAGCGTCAACCCGTTGCGTGCCAGCAGACGAGGGACGGCGTAGACCGGGGCCATCAGCAGGCCTTCGTTACCGCGCACGAAATCCACGGCGGCGGCCTCGCCATCCCGCCAGTAGGCCAGAATAGGCAAGCCCCGCTCACGCGCCCACGCTTCGCTGGCAAGCAGCACCAAGGACGCGCCATCAGTCAGTGGCGTCGAGTTGCCCGCTGTCAGCGTGCCTTTGGCGCTGCGCTCATAAGCAGGCTTGAGCGAGGCGAGTTTTTCCAGGCTGGCGTCGGCTCGCAGGTTGTTGTCGCGGGTCAGGCCGAGAAACGGCGTGAGCAGGTCGTCCTGCCAGCCTTCCGCATACGCAGCGGCCATTTTCTGATGGCTCTCCAGCGTCAGTTGGTCCTGCGCCTCGCGGGGGATGCCCCAGGTCTGCGCCATCAGCTCGCAGTGCTGGCCCATCGACAAACCGGTGCGGGGTTCGCCATTGCGCGGCAGTTCCGGCTTGAGGTTATGCAGGCGCAATTGTGTCAGCGCCTTGAGCTTGTCAGCCGTCGTCTTGCTGCGATTGACCTGCAACAGAATCTGCCGCAGGTCCTCGTTGACGCCGATGGGCGCGTCGGAGGTGGTATCGACGCCGCCGGCAATGCCGCACTCAATCTGACCGAGGGCGATCTTGTTCGCCACCAGCAGCGCCGCTTCGAGCCCGGTGCCGCAGGCTTGTTGAATGTCATAGGCAGGGGTTTGCGGCGACAGTCTTGAGCCGAGCACACATTCACGGGTGAGGTTGAAATCACGGGAGTGCTTGAGGACCGCGCCGGCGGCGACTTCGCCCAGGCGCAGGCCATGCAGATTGAAACGCTCGATCAGACCCTCCAGCGCGGCAGTCAGCATGTCCTGATTGCTGGCGGTGGCATACGCGCCGTTGGAGCGAGCGAACGGAATGCGATTACCGCCGACAATGGCCACGCGTCGTGTCTGAATCATCTAAATCTCCCTGCCCTGAATGCGTCTATTGTTTGAGAAGCGCTGCCTGACAGCGTAGGACCTATTACCCGACCACGCGGTCCACTGATTTGAACCCAGACTCAAGGAGAGTGTTCCATGGCATCCGATCGCTACATTGACTTCGTCAACTCCGACCTCGGCCGCAAGCTGGTCGGGGCCGTCGGTTTGCCTGCGCCCGCACGTCTGGAGCGCTGGCAGGCGGGTCGGTTGCGTCCGGTTGAGGGCGCGATGTTGCTGAGCACGGGGCCATTGGCCGAGCGGGTCAGCGCCTTTGCGCCACGCCTGACCGACGTGTTGTTCAGTGCTGGCGGTGCAGTGACTGGCGAAAATACCGGCGCCCAACCCTGGACCGCCGAGCAGAGCGAGAAGATCAAGGCTGTGGTCTTCGACGCCAGCACGCTACTGCACACCTTTCAGCTGAATCAGTTGCGCGAATTCTTTCAGCCGATCTTGCGTCATCTGGATAACAGCGCCCACGTCGTCATTCTCGCGCGCTCGCCCGATGCCCAAACCGATCCGCTGGCGGCCAGCACGCAGCAGGCCATCGAAGGTTTCAGCCGCTCGCTGGCCAAGGAAATGCGCAACGGCGGAACGGTTCAGCTGCTGCAAGTAGAGGACGGCGCCGAAGATCAACTGGAAGGCGCGCTGCGGTTTTTCCTGTCGCCGAAGAGCGCGTTCATCTCCGGTCAGGTCATTCGCCTGAGTGCCTGCCATCAGCAGGTTCAGGACTGGACCCGCCCACTGGCCGGACGTAAAGCGCTGGTGACCGGCGCAGCCCGAGGCATCGGCGCGGCCATCGCGGAAACCCTCGCCCGCGACGGGGCCGAAGTCGTGTTGCTGGATGTGCCCCAAGCAAAATCCGATCTCGATGCGCTGGCGGCGCGTCTTGGCGGGCAGGCGCTGGTGCTGGACATCTGCGCACCGGACGCTGCCGCTCAGTTGATTGAACACCTCCCCGGCGGCCTGGATATCGTCGTGCACAACGCCGGCATCACCCGGGACAAGACGCTGGCCAATATGCCCGCGGACTTCTGGGACTCGGTGCTCGACGTCAACCTCAATGCTCCCCAGGTGCTGACCCAGGCGCTGATCGACAGCGGCGCACTGCGCGACAACGGCAGTGTGATTCTGCTGGCGTCGATCAGCGGACTGGCAGGCAACCGCGGCCAGACCAACTACACCACCAGCAAGGCCGGCCTGATCGGCTACGCACGGGCAATGGCGCCGACGCTTAAAGCGCGGGGCATCAGCATCAACGCCGTGGCGCCGGGTTTTATCGAAACCAGCATGACGGCGCACATGCCTTTTGCCCTGCGAGAGGCCGGTCGACGCATGAGCTCTTTGGGTCAGGGCGGTCAGCCGCAAGACGTGGCGGAAGCAGTGGCCTGGCTGGGTCAGCCGGGCTCCGGCGCAATGAGCGGCCAGGTGCTGCGCGTGTGCGGCCAAAGCGTGCTTGGCGCCTGAGTGAGCACCGACACGATCACCGTTTGAGCTCGCCCCGTCGGTCCGAGGCGTGCCTGATCTGCAGCATCACCACAGGAGAAGCTCGATGAGTGCGCACTGGCGGTATCTGGACACGCCCCCGGCCTTGCCCGGTTTGTTCATGCAAGCGGCGCTGCGGCGCAAGGTCAGCGGCACCCAATTGCCGGATCAGGGCCTGCGGTGCTGGATGTCGGTAGACCCGGGTAAAGTGAAAGCGTTTGCTCAGGTCTGCGGGTTCGTGCCCGGCAGCCTGTTGCCGCCCACTTACCCCCACGTGCTGGCCTTCCCGCTGCAGATGAAGCTGCTTACCGACAAAGACTTCCCCTTCCCGCTCCTCGGGCTGGTCCACTTGCATAACCGGATCAGCATTCGTCGCCCGCTCGGCAGCGTGATCAAGGTGCAGGTCAGCGTACGCGCCGGCCATCTCAAGCCCCACGCCAAAGGCGCGACGTTCAGTCTGATCACCCAGATCGAGGATGCGCTGGGCCTGCTGTGGGAGGAAGAGAGCACGATGCTGTGCCGAGGCGTTCACGTGGATGGAGAGATCGAAGGCGATCACGAGCCCGCGCCACTGCCGATGACGGAACTGGCGACGTGGTCGGCGCCGTCGGACATCGGTCGCCAATACGCGAAGGTCAGTGGTGATTACAACCCGATTCACCTGAGTGACAGCAGCGCCAAACTGTTCGGTTTTCCCAAGGCGATTGCCCATGGGCTGTGGATAAAAAGCCGCTCGTTGGCAGCCCTTGAAGATCACCTGCCGGCCTCGAATGTGGAGATATCGGTGGCATTTCAAAAACCAGTGCGGCTGCCCAGCGGAGTGACGCTGTCTGCCAGCGCGGCAGGGTCCCATGGGCAGTTTAAGCTGGAGGGCGCGGAAGGAATCGTGCATATGGTGGGGAATTGGCAGCCGGCTTCGGAGTGATGGCTGCGCCTCAATGCACGCTTACTTCGCGGTGTGGCATCTCACGCCTTCCTGGCTGAAGCCGGTCCCACTAAGCACGCCGACGGTAGGACCGGCTTCAGCCGGGAATCGGCGTACCGCCGTAGCGGGTATTGAACCTGCGTCCCGGCGCATCGCACCCCCTTGCGTCAATCGCCTATCCCCCTGAAGCTACGCACCTTCAGGAGACCCCCATGAACCTCGACGAACTCACCGAACGCCTGCATCGCATCCGCGATAACAACGACTGGCGGCAATTTCACAGCCCGAAAAACCTGGCCATGGCCGCCAGCGTGGAAATGGCTGAACTGGTGGAAATCTTCCAGTGGAAAACCGAAGATCAGTCCCGCCAACTGCCGGCTGATGAACTGGCCCACGCCGGGCAGGAAGTCGGGGACATCGTGCTTTACCTGCTGTTGTTGTGCAGCGAGTTGGGCCTGGACATGGATGAAGTCGTGCGCGCGAAACTGGCGGACGGCGAACGGCGGTTCAGCCAATGAGCGACCGTCATTTCGATCAACTGGCGACGCGCTTCGCTGAAAAAATCTACGGCGGCGCCAAGGGCGCGATCCGTCTAGCGGTGCTGCAAGCTGACCTCACCGAGAGCCTGCCAGATCGTCCGTTGCGCGTGCTGGACATTGGCGCGGGGCTTGGCCACATGTCGTTGTGGCTCGCCGAACGCGGCCATGACGTCACCTTGGCTGAGCCCGCCGCCCCCATGCTGGAGGGCGCCCGCCAGCGCTTCGCCGATGCCGGTCAGCGCGCCACGTTCATTCAAGCACCTTGGCAAGCCCTGCCCGATATTCTGACCGAGCGTTACGACCTGGTGATCTGCCATGCAGTGCTGGAGTGGCTGGACGAGCCGTTCACGATTCTGCCGGTGCTGCATCAGTTGACGGAGCCCGACGGCTGGCTGTCACTGGCTTTTTACAACCGCGAAGCACTGATTTACCGCAACCTGCTCAAGGGCCACTTCCGCAAGATGCGCAAGAACACCCTGGCCGGTGAAAAACAGAGCCTGACGCCCCAGGAGCCTGTTGATCCCCGCGAACTGGCGGCGCAACTTGGCCCTCTGTGGCGAGTCGAAACCCAGAGTGGCGTTCGGGTTTTTCACGATTACATGCCGGTCGAGTTTCAGGCCAAAGCTGATCTCGCGGACCTCTTGGAAATGGAGCTCGCACACCGTCGCCACCCGGCCTTCGCCGGACTGGGACGCTATCTGCACTGGATGTGCCGGGCTGTCTGACCCACGCTGGTTGATACACGCTGCTTAACACTCGCTGCGGAGACCCTCATGAAACGCCGTCTCGCTTTGCTTTCCCTCTGCCTGGGGCTCGCCGCCTGCCAGAGCCCCAACCCTTATCGCGCCGTGTCTGCGGCCATTCCACCGGCGCCGCCTCAGGCCGCCAATGCGATCGACATGAGCGCATACCCTGCGGCGCCGCGTGATTACGGCCGCTATCGCAACTGGGCCTGGCTCAACGGCCAGCTGCCACCGGGCACCCTCTGGGCTGACTCTGCTCAACTGGCCGAAGCCGTCAGCAACGGGCTGGATCAACGCGGTCTGCGGCCTTCGCAGAACCCGCAGGCGGCAGACCTGCGCGTGGCCGCCGATGCCCATGCAGAGACCCGGATTCGGCAGGTGCGTGACGACTATTACGATCCGTACTACGGCGGTTCAGGTGTGGGCTATTACGGTGGCAATGGGTACCGCAGTGGTTACGGCGGTTATGCCAGCGTGCCGATCGTGCGCACCTATCAAGAACAGGTAATGGTGGTGCGCATCAGTCTGTTCGATGCCCGCAGCGGTCAGCCGGTCTGGAGCGCGAGCGCCGAAACCGCCAGCGGCGGCGATCAGTCGACGCGCGCCAAAGCCCTGCGCCAGGCCGTACAACAAGCCCTGACGGCCTACCCGCCGTCCTGATTTCGCGCCCCATGGCGTTTTGTTTACACGCTGGAGAAATCCCATGTACCGCCGCATTGCTGTCCTTTGTGTCGCCCTGCTGCTCGGCGCCTGCCAGACTGATCGGGTCAACCGCGACTTCGACGCCCAGCGCGATTTCGGCGCCTACCGGTCATGGGCGTGGAAGGAGCCTGGTTTGCAATATCAGCCCGACGATCCGCGGATCAAAAGTGACCTCACCGAGCAGCGCATTCGCCAGGCAGTCGGCGAGCAGCTTGAGCAGCGCGGCCTGCGCATGGCGGCGCCCGGCGTGAAAGCGGACGTTCAATTGCAGACGTGGCTGATCGTTGAGAACCGTCAGCAGACGGTCACCACCAACTACGGCGGCGGTGGCGGGTATTGGGGTAATCCGTGGGGCGGCTACTGGGGCGGCCCGATCGGCACCGAGACGCGCAACATCGATTACAAAGTTTCGACGCTGCAGATCGACATGCTCGACGGCAAGGACGGCAAGCTGGTGTGGCGTGGCAGCACCGAACAGATGGTCAGTGACGGCAACGCCAACCCTGCTGCGCGCGAGCAGGCTTTGCGCCAGACGGTGCAGAAAATCCTGCAGCAATACCCGCCCCATTGAGGGTTGATCCCAGTTCTCAGCCGGTGAGGCATGGTCCATGTGGGAGTAAGCTTGCTCACGAAGACGGTATTTCAGCCGCTGAATCTTCGGCGGATGTACCGCTTATTCGCGAGCAAGGTGGACCGCCACCCCGCTCGCGTCCACAAGAGTGGGGCGAACTCCAGGCCTCAATCCACCACACTGAATTCCACTCTGGCAGTCTGTCCGCTTTCATCCAGCACGCTCAGTTGATATCGCCCCAAGCGTGTGAAGGTGTGGGTGTAGCTGTCCTGACTGGCGGTGTCGCCCACCGGCGTGCCATCAATGAACCACCAGCGCCGGCCACTTCCGCCCAGCGCCGACAGCTTGAGGCGCAATAGCTGCTGACTGCCGGCCGGCAAGCGCAACTGATCGCCCTCCCGCACCCCCACTACCGACAACGGCGGCGCCAGGCTCAACCCTTGGGGCGGGCATGACGGGTCGATGTCCGGCAAACGTGCCTCGCGCCGCTCGCTCTTGGGCAGCCAGGGTTCGAGCGGCGCCGGCCAGAGGGCAATCTCTTTGGCCTGCGCCTGTGGACAACTTGCCGCGACACGCAAGCCCTTGTCGTTCAGCCAGACTTTCTCCGTCAGCCCCAACCCCAACGGCTGATCGGTCGCCTGCAAGGTCGGCGGCGTCGTGCCGTCGAGGGTCCAGGCGAAACGCTGGCGACGGCAGTTCGGGTCGCTTTTGCTCATCGGCTGACCCAGCGGCCAGCAGATCGCTTCGACACCGACGTTGAGCGGCACCGGCAACACGGGCGGCAGGATGTTGCGCTGGGCATCGCGGTTCACCAGCAGATCGTGAACCTGCAGCATCAGCGGCGCTGCCGACGCCAGCCCAAACTGCCCCGGCACCGGGGTCCCGTCCGGCCGGCCGATCCACACGCCGATCAGAAACCTCGGCCCTACGCCAATCGACCACGCATCTCGAAAGCCGTAACTGGTGCCGGTTTTCCAGGCCAGTTGCGGGCGCTGCACAAGCTCGGCGTGGGGATCGAGGTCAGGCCGGGATTGGCCGCTGAGAATCCGCCGAATGATCCACGCCGCGCCGGGCGACATCATCGGTCGGTCACGCAGACGGTCATCGGGCTGCAAACGAATGTCCGCACTGCGCCCGCCCCGCGCAAACGCGCTGTAGCCACCGACCAGATCTTCCAGCCGACTGCCTGCACCGCCAAGGATCAACGCCAGATTGGGTTCGGCCAGAGGCGGCAGAGTCAACGGCACGCCGCCATTGCGCAATTCCGCCGCAAAGCGCTTGGGGCCGTAGGCTTCCAGCAACTGCACCGCTGGCAGATTGAGCGACATCGACAGCGCCGAGCTTGCCGCCACCGCACCGTTGAAGCCCGACGAAAAATTGCCGGGACGATAGTCGCCATAGCGCCTTGGCACGTCCTGCAGCAATGACTCGGAATGGATCAGCCCGGCGTCGATGGCCTTGCCGTAGAGAAAGGGTTTCAGCGTTGACCCGGGTGAGCGCAGCGCGCTGACCATGTCCACATGACCAAAGCGTTTGGCATCACCGATGTCCACCGAGCCGACGTACGCGCGCACGGCCATGTTCTGCGCTTCTACGACCAGAATCGCGGCGGACGTGCGCTCGGGCAGACGCGCGCGCCAGCCCAGCAGCAGGTCTTCGAGACGTCGCTGCAGACCGGCGTCCAGGGTGGTGCGGATCAGCGGCGGGCTGCTCGGGCGGTTCAGGCGCCGGGCGAGCAAAGGCGCCAGGCTGGGTTCCTGACGAGGCGCGAGCAGCAGCGGTTCTTCCAGCGCTTCGTTAACGGCCCCCTGGGGCCAGGTGCCGAACTCGGCCAGACGCCGTAACACCTTGTCCCGCGCGGCCTGGGCGCGTTGCGCGTGGCGATCCGGACGCAAGCGACTCGGCGCCTGGGGCAAGACCGCCAGCAGCGCCGCGTCGGCACGGGTCAGCTGCTGCGGGGACTTGCCCAGGTACGCCCAACTGGCGGCGGCGACGCCCTGCAAGGTGCCGCCAAACGGAGCGCGGTTCAGGTACAGCACCAGAATGTCCTGTTTGGACAGGTGCCATTCCAGCTGCGCGGTGCGCCACAGTTGTCGGAGTTTTCCCGCCAGCGTGCGCGAATGCGGGTCGAGCAAGCGGGCGACCTGCATCGACAGCGTGCTGCCACCGGATACTACGTGGCCGCCAGCGAGGTTCTGCCAAGCGGCGCGCGCCAGTGCCATGGGATTTACGCCAGGGTGCTGATAGAACCAGCGATCTTCGTAGGTCAGCAGCGCTTCGAGGTAATAGGGCGACACCTGATCGACCGTCACCGGATAGCGCCAGACGCCATTGGCATCGGCGAACCGCCACAACGGCGTGCCGTCTTCGGCGAGCACCACGCGCGCCAGATCGTCCTTGGGCAAGGGCAGCGGCCAGATCCGATCGGCCAGCCAGAGCAGCAGGCACACCATGAGCAGGCTGCCGATGAGCCAGGCGAAAGCGCGGGCAAAGCGTCGCCCCATTCGCGAGCACGCTCGCTCGCACGATCCCGAGCGAGTCTCTCGTAGCAATAATCGGGTGATCTTCACAGAAAGCCTTTACCCGACAGGGAACTCGCCCGGACAATCGACGGCCAAAGCGAGCAATGCCGTTTTTGGTCCACGCCCCTCATCAGGAAGCAGATATGCAGGTAGAAAGCGTTTTCGAATGGCTCGGCCAAGTGATTGGCGCCGTGATCCGCTTCGTCGTCGACGGCTTAAGCTGGTTGTTCAACATGTTCACTCACGCGGGCGGCAATTTCGTTGACGGCCTGTCGCGCACGCTGGGCATGGACACTTCAATCGTCAGCATCGTCGCCCTGGTCATCGGGTTGATGCTGCTGTATTCAGCGATCCGCGCTTTCATGCGCGCCTCGATCATCATGGGGATCATCTGGCTGTTTCTAGGGTTGTGGCTGTTGAGCTGGATTATTCATTGATACGTCAGGAACCGGGGACAGATTAATTTACGGTGGAGCGTTGTAAATAAATCAGTCCCCTAGCGTCACCGTCCCCTAGCGTCACCTGACGCAAAGCGTCAGTAAAGGCTGCTACCACGCAGAGCGTGGGAGCGATCATCAGCGTAATCCCTACTTCTTGCCCTTCACCACCAACTGCGCCGGCGCTTCGCCCAATGCCTGCCAGTTCGGCCGATACATCGACTCCACTTGCGGCGGCGGCACGCGGTACACGCCCGGCGTCACAGCCCGCGCCAGATACAGCAGGTGCACAGTGTTGAAGCCCTCCAGATCCACCGCGGCCACGTAACGATCGCCACGGAATTCCTGATGCTTCACGCCAGCGTTTTCCATCGATTCGCGCCACTGCTTCACCGACTCGCTGGCGTCTTCAAGACTGGCTGAACTCTGCGCCAGATTCTGGTTTTCGATCTCAAGACCGGCCGGCAGTAAATCCACCACCAACGCATCCGGCACGCGCTCCCTGGCCTTGATCTCCAGATGCACCAAGACCAGTTCGCCGCTCTTCAAGCCATTGAGGTTCAGCGCCGCGCCGTCCATGCCCAGATAGTCACGGCTGATCGACAGGTTCTCGCCACCGGCCGCAGGCGGCTGAGACGGATACCCGGAGAGGGTCATTTGCTGATACAGCGTGTCGCCACCGGTGTTCTGCAACGTCAACGGCGCGGCCAGCACTGAGCTGTCGAGTTTGACGCCCGGCTGGTCGTTGCTCAGCTCGCGGTTATTGCTACCGCTGGTCAGCGTCGCCGCCCATTTGGCCTCGGGCTTGCCGAGCAGATCGCGACCGGCAAGGAACAGCGAATTGCGCTCCTGGGTCGACAGATAGCGGTTCGCCGCGACCTGATCAGCCAGCGCAAACAGCCGCTCCTCGACCTTCTCCGGTGCGAGTTTGTTTTCTTCCAGCAACGACAGAATCAACGCCTGATCACGCAACGGGCTGCCGTAATCGGCGAGCCAGTCGTTGGCCTTGCGACCGGCTGCCAGCCCTGCGAGCAAGGCCTGATCGGCGCGGGGTTTGTCCCCCATTTTCTCCAGCGCGATGGACAGCTGCACCAGCGGCAGGCCGGATCGCGCGTCACTGCGGCGCTCAAAGAGGCTGCGCAGCGCACCCAACGGCGCCTGCTGACTGCGTGACAACACCAGACCGGCGTAGGCCTGCACGGCAAAACGGGTGTGGTCGGCGTTTTCGCTGTAATTGACCTCGATCTGATTGCGCTCCTGCAAGTAACGCAATAGCCGCTCATTGGCTTTCTTCAGCGCGTCCGGCGGCACGGCAAAGCCTTGATCGCGAGCGCGCAGCAGGAAGTCGGTCACGTACGCCGTCAGCCAGTATTCCTCCTCGCCGTCCGCCGCCCACAGGCCGAAGCTGCCGTTGTAGCGCTGCATACCGATCAGTCGCTCGATGCCCAGCTCGATCTTGCGCTTGCGGTCGGCATCGGATTCACCTTGGAGGCCCAGACGCTTGAGCGTTGCGGCGTCGGCGTAGAGCGACGGGTACAAGCCGCTGGTGGTCTGCTCCAGGCAACCGTAGGGGTAGGCTTTGAGCGCGCGAATCTGTTCGCCGAGGTTCAGCGGCGGACGGCTCGACACCGACAGCAACGCCTCACGACCAGCGGGCTCGAACGCCTCAAGGGCGCCGTCTGGCAGGCTCCATGCTTGATCCTTCAGCACCGCGCGGTATTGCTTGAGCATCGCCGGGTACGCAGGGCGCACGCCAATGGTCCATTCGCGGCTGAACGCCGGCAGGCTCTCGCCCGGCAGGTCCAGGCCATTGACCGTGACACGAATCACGCCCTGACCGAAGCCGCCCAGCGCCTTGACCGGAATCTGCAACGTGGTGCGTTGCCCCTGATCCAGGCTGACGGCTTTCGCGCCGTCACCGTCTGCGAGGCTCAACTGCCCTTCAGCAACCACTTGCACATTGAGCTTCTGCGCTTTGCCGGACAGGTTCGACAGGTCCAGCGCCACCTTGGTCTGGTCGCCACCCGCCAGGAATCGCGGTGCCGACAACTCGGCAATCAGCGGCGCCGCTACCACGGTTTTGGCCTCGGCCATGCCGTAGCGCTCATCGGTCCAGGCCTGGGCCATGATCTGCAGCTCACCGTTGAAATCCGGGATGTCGACGCTGACTTCCGCGTCTCCCTGCTCGTTCAGGGTCACCGGCGCGCTTTGCAGGGCGACGATGGTGACACTGGTTTCCGGGCGTTTGCCGCCCTTGGCCAGCGCCGCGTCGCCACCGAACGCCAGACTGGCGAGACGATTACGGCCGGCCTCGATCAACTGGCCATAGATGTCCAGTTGATCGGCGCCGTACTCCTTGCGCCCGAACATCGCCGCGAACGGATCCGGCGTGGCGTATTCGGTGATGTTGAGAATGCCCACGTCCACCGCCGCTACCAGCACATGCACACTTTTCGGAATCGTGCCGTCGGCGTTCTTCGCGTTGACCTTCAGTTTGAGCGGCTGCTTGGGCCGCATCTTCTCGGGTGCCGTGACGCTCAGCGCCAGCTTGCGCTGCGAGCGATCCAGCGGCAGGTGCAGGACGCCCACGGCGCGTTTCGGCGTGACGTTGGCTTTGCGCTCACCCGGACGAATCACCAGCGCGCTGACGTAGAGGTCATGTCGCGCCCACTTCTTGTCCATCGGGATGTCGTAGGTTTTGCCCTCGGCGGGAACATCGATCTCTTGCCACCACAGCGGCCCTTCGCTCGATTCCACCAACAGATAACCCTTGCCCGCAGACGGCGGCGTGACCGTCACTTTCGCAGTGTCGCCGTCGGCGTAGGCCGGTTTGTCCAGCGCCAGCTTGACCTGATCGGGACGCACGGCGCCGCCTTCGGCGTTGTCCTGCCAGCGGTAACCGGCCCAGAAACGCACGCTGCTGATCAGGCCGGTGGCCGGATCCTCGACTTCGACGCGGTACGGGCCCCACTCAACCGGGAAGCTGATTTTCGCCGTCGAATCCTTCTTCACGCTGAGGGTTTCTTCGGACAGGTTGAGAAACTTCTCGTTGAAATGATAGCTCCAGCCATCGCTCTCGGAGTAGTTCCAGTAGTAATCGCGGCGCTCGCGCACCAGCCGCACCTTGAGGTTGTCGGCGGCCAGTTTGTGGCCCTGGGCGTCGGCCATCAGCACTTCGAACTCGACCGGGCCGTCGCCATCAGTGGCTTCGCCGTCGAACAAACCGCGCAGCCCCGGCATTACCTCGGCGGGCCAGACCGGCTGGGTCAGTCGCCGCGTGATCGGGCGCCCACCCGACTCCTGCAAACTGGCCTGTAGCACCAGCTCCAGCGGTGAACGGGCCTTGGCCCACTGACTGTCGATACTCAGGTCGAGCTTGCCGTTGGCATCCAGTGTGCTGTCTTCGATTTCAAGGTCCTGCTTGAGATCCTCCTCGGTCACCGAGCCAAACTGATAACCCGGCAGAGCGGGAACCGCTTCACGCAGAGGACGCACATACAACTGACCGTTCAGGCGATTGCCCGACGCTGGCGCGCCGTACAGGTATCGACCGGTGATGGCTACGTCGAACGGCGCATCGGGCGCCAGCGGGATGTCGCTGCCCTTGAGTTCCAGCGCCATGCGCTCTGGCAGGAAATCTTCGACCTGGAATTCATACAGCTGCGGCTTGCCGTCACCCAGATCAAACACCAGTTGCCAGCGACCTGTGGGTGCTTCTTCCGACAGCTGCAATTGATATTGATAAAGCCCGGTGGCGTCAGCGTCCCACACGAACTTGCGACTGACCTGCTCATCCGGACGGCGCACTTCCACGGTGATCGGCTGAGGTTTCACGCTCTTGCCGTCACTGTCACGCAGCAAGCCATTGAGCAGCACCACTTCTCCCGGACGATAGAGGTCTCGCGGGCCGAAGATAAAGAATTGCAGCGGGTGGGCCTTGGGGCCGGTGATGTCGAATTCTGCCAGATCCAGCGCGGCGCTGTTCAGGCGCAGCATGCTGGTCTGCTCGCCCTGATGGGCCAGCAGCACTTGGGCTTTGGCCGGCAAAGGCAGTTCCGCGTGGCCAGCGTTGTCGGTTTTGCCCTGGCCGATCACACGGCCCTTCTCGTCATACAGCTCGACGTCAACGCCGCTCAGGGCTTTGCCGCCTTCCAGCGCCTGGGTGAACACGTCCAGGCGGTTGGCGTAACGGTGCGCCGACAGACCAATGTCGCTGAGAGTGAACAGCGTGGCTGGCTGCGTGTAGTTGTAGGTCCCGGAGGCACGCATCACGGCAAGATAAACGCCCGGCTGTTGCAGCGGTTTGAGGCCCGAGATCGGCAGCAGCACGGTCTCGCGGGTGTTGCGCGCAGGGTTCAGGTCGAAACGGCCGCTGTAGACCAGATCGGCCAGGGGCAGCAGTTCTTTGGATTGATAACTCTCAAGACTGGACGAGCCTTCCCACGAGCCAAGAAACGCAGGCAGTGACTCAGGCTTGATGCGGAAGAACTCGACGTCGACTTTATCGACGTTCAAGGCGATCACCGGCAGACCTTCAGCGAGCCGCGTTGGCAGCAGACTGCCGCGACTGGCGAAGCCCACGGTCGCCTGCAGATCAGCCGTTTCCAGGCGCGCGGAATACTCGGCCGCCAGGGTGTTGTTGTTCACCGCCACCAGGCCCGGATCGATGGTCAGCACCAGTTTGCGCTTGGGTTCAAGATGACGAAGGCGCAGCTCCATGAGGTTGTCCGACAGCTCCCAGGCGCCATCGACCTTGCCGTCCTTGCTGTCGACCAGGTGCACTTTTTCAGCGAATTTCTGATCGGGGTTCAAGGGCACCGAGAAGCTCAACGACAGCGTGCTGGCGCCATCAAGCTGAACTTCGGAGACGTCCACCACCGTCAACTCGCGCCCGGCGTAACGCTTGCTCAGCGCGGGAATGTCCACCGCAGGCTTGGGCTTGGCATCGGTGGGGCCGGGTTGCGCAGCTGCTGCAGCCGGCGAAGCGGGGACAGGGGCGGGTTTGTCGGATGAAGAGGAATCGCAGGCACTGAGCAGTACCAGCGCGCAGGCCAGGAACAATCCTTTGTTTAGCATGAGGCACTCATTTGGACGGCAGCGATGAGGAAGCAGAAGTTATAGCACCGCTTTGGCAATCGTAAAGCGCGGCGCGCAGATAGACCGTGGGTTTGTGCTTTTGTTCTCGCTACACTCGCGCGCTTGCCCGGGAGCCTTCATGTCTAACTTCTTCAACGACTGGCGTCAGCGCGCCACGCATCAGCAGGTGTGGGCGCTGGCCGCGCCGATGATCCTGTCGAATATCTCCGTGCCGCTGGTTTCGCTGGTGGACAGCACGGTCATCGGCCATCTCCCCCACGCCCACCAGCTCGGCGCGGTGGCGGTCGGCGGCACGCTGTACAGCTTTCTCGCCTGGGCCATGGGGTTTCTGCGCATGGGCACGACCGGCTTCGCCGCCCAGGCCGCCGGGCGCAACGACGGAGCGGCGCTGCGCCAGGTGCTGTTGCAGGGTTTGCTGCTGGCGATTGGGTTTTCTGTGCTACTGGGGCTGATCGGCCTGCCCTTCCAGCACCTGGCGCTGGAAATGATGCAGCCCTCCAATGATCTCAACGACCTGACCCGCGATTTCTTCCATACCCGCTTGTTCGGCTTACCGGCCGCGCTGGCCAGTTATGCGCTGGTGGGCTGGTTCCTCGGGCTGCGAAACGCTCGAGCGCCGCTGGCGATTCTGCTGACCACCAACCTGGTCAACATCGCGCTGAATCTGTGGTTCGTCATGGGCCTGGACTGGGGCGTGGCCGGCAGCGCACGTGCGTCGGTTATCGCCGAATGGACTGGCGCCCTCCTCGGTCTCGCCCTCACCCACAAAGGTCTGCGCGCGTATCCCGGACAGCTGGCGGTGTCCGCGTTCAAGCGCTGGCAGAGCTGGCGACCGCTGCTCACGGTCAATCGCGATATCTTCATTCGCAGCCTGATCCTGCAATCGGTGTTCTTCCTGATCACCGTGCAGGGCGCTCGACTGGGCGACGCCACCGTGGCAGCCAACGCGCTGCTGCTCAATGGGCTGTTGCTGATGGCCCACGCGCTGGACGGACTGGCCCACGCCGTTGAAGCCCTCTGCGGACACGCCATCGGCGCGCGGGATCGCGAGGCGTTGCGGCGCTCGTTGAACGTCTCCGGGGGTTGGTCGCTAATCTGCAGCGTCGCATTTGTGGGGCTGTTTCTGCTGGGCGGGCATCTGTTCGTCGAGATGCAGACCGACATCACCGCAGTGCGTGACATCGCTTTCGTTTATCTGCCCTATCTCGCCGTGCTGCCCTTTGTCGCGGTCTGGAGCTATTTGCTCGACGGCCTGTTCATCGGCGCCACCCGCGCTCGCGAGATGCGCAACGCGATGGTCGTCACGGCGTTGATCACCGCGCCGTTTGCCTGGCTGGCAAGCGGGTTTGGTAACCATGGGCTGTGGCTGGCGTTTTTGGTGTTCATGGCATTGAGGGCGCTGACGCTGGGGTATCTGGCGTTGAAGCTCAACCGCAGCGGCGCCTGGTTCAACGGCTGACCGAGACGCTGGAGACCTGCGCCTGATCCTGAGCGTGGATAAACGCTGCAACCTCCTCCAGCACCGGCGCCAGGCTGCGTAACGGGCGGGCAAGTGCGCCCACCAGCGTGCGATGACTGGTGCGAGAGAAATACACCTCGCGCACTGACACGCCCTGAGCGCGCAAACGACTGGCCATGCCTCCCGTGTTGCGTTGCGGGTTCACCTCCGTATCGTCGGCGGAAGCGATCAGCAACGCCGGCGGTGACGCTGCGCTGACATGGTTGATCGGCTGGGAGTCCGGTGGCGAATTCGGGAAGTAAAAAACCGGCTTCACCTCCGCGTCTTCGATGGGCAGAAAATCATAGGGCCCGGCCAGACCGATCCAGCCCTTGATGATGGAAGGTGTGGTGCCCGCCGCCGCCAGCCATTGCGGATCCAGGGCCAGCATCGCCGCGTTGTAAGCCCCGGCACTGTGGCCCATCACATACAACTTCGCCGGATCCCCGCCGAACTGACGAATGTGATCGCGGGTCCAGACCACTGCCTGGGCGCTGTCCTGCAGCAGCTCCTGGTAATGCACTTGCGGGTACAGCCGATAATCGGCAAGTACCGCAACGATGCCCCGGGACGCCAGCGCCTCACCGACGAAGGCGTAATCACCCCGCGATCCACTGGTCCAGCTGCCGCCATAGAAGAACACGACGACCGGCGCGTCCGGCGCTGCATCTTTGGGCGTGTAGACGTCGACTTTATTGCGCGGGTCCGGGCCGTACGCCAGGTCAGACGTTCTGCTGAACGTGCTGCTCGGGGTAAACGCGTTGAGCACCTTCAACGGCGAGCAGGCCATCAGCAAGGTCATCAGCCAGGCGGCGAACACTGCTTTGAGCGCCAGTTTGATCATCGTTCATGCTCCCGAAACAGTGAAGGACGCCTGACTGTGCAGACAACGAAAACGGGCCACAAGGGCCCGTTTTTGGGACTACCTACCTCATTACGACGACAGGTAGGACGACCGCGTCAGGCCCAGTCGCAAGGCATCCAGAAACTGGGTACGCTCGCGCGGGGTAATCTTGGCGCTGGCCACTTTGTCCCGGTAATGGGTCATCAGTTCTTCCGGCGACAAGTGCACGTAACGCAGCATGTCTTCGATGGTGTCGTGGGTTTCGATCCCGGCTGAATAGGCACTGCCATCCTGGTTTTGATAGATGTTCACCGAATCGGTGTCACCGAACAGGTTGTGCATGTCGCCCAGAATTTCCTGATACGCACCGACCAGGAACACGCCCAGCAAGTAATCCTCACCCTCGTTCAACGAGTGAACCGGCAGGCTGGTCTCGATGCTCTGCTCGTCGACGTACTGATTGATCTTGCCGTCGGAGTCGCAGGTCAGGTCTTGCAGTACGGCGCGACGCAGCGGCTCTTCGTCCAGGCGATGCAGCGGAATGATCGGCAGCACCTGATCGATCGCCCAGGTATCCGGCAGGCTCTGGAACACCGAGAAGTTGCAGATGTACTTGTCGGCCAGCTTGTCGTTGAGTTCGTCGAGCACCTGACGATGGGAACGCTGACGGGCTTTCAGCGAGTTGTGCAAACGGCGGCACACTGCGAAATAGCACTGCTCGCCCAAGGCCTTCTGCGCCAGGGTGATCTTGCCGTCGGAGTACTGGGACGCGATGTCGCTCATGTAGTGCGTGGCGCGCCAGTAGGTCTCGGTGACCATTTCGATGTCGGTCGGGCCGAGCAAATCGATCAGCCACTGCAGGGTTTCCGGCAGGCTTTCCTTGTCGGTGATCTCCGGCACTTCGTCGTTGTGACGCTCGACGTCGGTCACCTGAATCACCAGCATGGCGTGGTGCGCAGTCAGCGAACGGCCGCTCTCCGAGAAGATGTGCGGATGCGGCAGGCCCTGCGCGTCGCAGAACTCCTTGAGCATCCCGACCACGACACCGGCGTAATCGTCCATGTCGTAGTTGATCGAACTGGCGTTGCGCGAATGCGTGCCGTCGTAGTCCACACCCAGACCGCCGCCGACATCAATGTGATCCACCGGCAGGCCGAGGTTGCGGAGCTCGCCGTAATAACGAATCGCTTCCTTGAAACCGTGCTGATAGTCAGCCAGGTTGGCGATCTGCGAGCCCATATGGAAGTGCAGCAAACGAATGCCCTGATCGAGCCCTGCCTTGGTGAAGCGCTCGACGACCGACAGCAACTGCGCGGCGGACAGCCCGAACTTGGACTTCTCGCCACCGGTGTCGGCCCATTTGCTGGAGGCCAGGGACGACAGGCGCACGCGCAGCCCCACTTGCGGCGCGACCTTCAGCTCGGCGGCTTCTTCGATGACCAGTTCGACTTCGGATTCTTTCTCGATGACGATAAAGACGTTGTGGCCCAGCTTCTGCCCCATCAAGGCCAGACGAATGAATTCGCGATCCTTGTAGCCGTTGCAGACGATGGTGCCGCCCTTCGGCGCCAAAGCCAGCACGGCCATTAGCTCAGGCTTGGAGCCGGCTTCGAGGCCTATGGAAACGTTTTGCGTGGCGATGATGTTTTCCACCACCGCTTCCTGCTGGTTGACCTTGATCGGGTACAGCGCGGTGTATTTGCTCTGGTATTCCAGGCGGGCGATGTTTTCGTCGAACGCACCGGTCAACTGACGCACGCGGTCCTGCAGGATGTCAGGGAAACGCACCAGCAGTGGCAGGGACAAGCCGCTTTTGCGCAGCTGATCGACCTGCTCGTAAAGATCGATGGGCGAGCTGGTCGGCCCGTTGGGGCGAACTTCAACGCGGCCGGCTTCATTGATTGCGAAATAACCGGCCCCCCAATGACGGATCCCGTAGACACTGCGGCTGTCTGCCACGGTCCATTGGCTGCCATCGTCTTTGCGTGTGCGTCGTACGGACATCAAAGTCCCCTATAGAAAAGTCATAAAGCCCCGGCCTGACCGGCTGGGCGCAGTGTAGAGCGTGGAAATGACGGTTTGGCGCCTGCTCGCCTGTGGGGCAATAGACCCGCATTGCGCAGCAGAGTTTGCATGGATGACTGCGGCCAGACCGACGACAAAATCAACGGGCTCGAAACAGACGGCTCAACCGCCCGACTTCTTCGCCTTGAAACCCTGTTTGACCAGCTCGGCCAACAGCGTGTCGACGTGGTCACCCTGGATCTCGATCACGCCATCCTTCAGCGCGCCGCCGGTTCCACACCGTTGCTTGAGGGTCTTTGCCAAGTCCTTGAGCGCGTCTTCGGCCAGCGGAACGCCGGTGACGGTCGTGACGGTCTTGCCGCCACGGCCTTTACTTTCACGGCGCACACGGGCGATGCCATCACCTTCCGGGATGAGCGTGCTTTTGCAGGTGCAGGCGTCGACAGGCTGACGGCAGTCGGGACAATGCCGACCGGCATCGGTTGAAAATACCAGGCCACCGAGGGCGGCGAAGGATGCGGCTTTTTTGGCCACCGGCAATCCTCTTCTTGAGGAGCGAAGTCTGGCCGACGGGAGCCGACCGCGAAGCCCCACTCAGGCAGGGGCAGCGCTACCGGATCGCAAGGGCGGTCCGGCGTGAAAAGTCGCGCAGTGTAACGGCAAAAGGCGCCGATGCTAAGTGCAAATATGCGCCAATTTACGGGACATTTGCGACGCCTTCCAAATAGCGCTTCAACGCGGCCAACGAGTCCGGGCAGTAAGGCTTTTCAGTGGTTTCGCGCAGTACTTGATCAATGCTGAGAAAGCGCGCTTCCAGCACTTCTTCCGGCTGCAGCTTCAATGGCCCGTCCCAGATCGCCGAGAACACGGCGCACCACAGGCGGTTATCCGGCTGATCGAAGAAGAACCGCTCGTGAGCCGCAAGCGCCACGCCGGAAACGCCCAGTTCTTCCTCCAGTTCGCGCGCCGCCGAGAGCTCGTAGCTTTCATCGGCCTGCACCATACCGCCCGCCGCCACATCCCAGTAGCCGGGATAAATGGCCTTGCTCAGCGTGCGTCGGTGCACACACAGCTCGCCAGCCGAATTGAACAGAAGGATATAGGTGCCGCGCCCGATGAGCCCGCGCTCACGCAGATCTGCCCTGGGTAAAGAACCGAGGGGTTGGTCATGACGATCAACCCAGGCAATCAACTCGGCATCAGAGGCCGCACGGTGGGCGGCCTCTTGATCGGAAACACTCATCGATCAGCCTTGGGACAGCAGCTGACGCAGGTCAATCACCGCCGCGTTGGCACGCGACAGGTAGTTGGCCATGACCAGCGAGTGGTTGGCGAAAATGCCGAACGGGCTGCCGTTGAGGATCATCGGGCTCCAGATCGGCTCTTGCGAGGCTTCCAGCTCACGAATGATCTGACGCACGCTGACGGTCGCGTTCTTCTTCGCCAGAACATCGGCGAAATCGACCTCGATCGCGCGCAGCAGGTGCGACAGCGCCCAGGCCTGACCACGTGCTTCGTAGAAGACGTTATCGATCTGCATCCATGGGGTTTCAACGATTTCTTCGTCAACCTGCGGCACTTCGCCCGGCTTGACCGTAACCGTGGATTGCGCCTCGGTTTTCAGGGTGCTGTTCAGTTTGACCCGACCCACGCTGGCGGACAGCCGCTGGGAAAGGGAGCCCAGTCGCGTACCCACGTCGCCCAGCCAGTTGTTCAGGTTGTCGGCGCGGGTGTAGAACAGCGCGCCTTTCTGATTCGGGTCAGACAGGCGCGCCTGATAGCGGCTCAGCGCAGCGATACCGTCACGGTATTGAGACTCGCTCGAAGGCAGCACCCAGCTTTTGTTGTCGAAGTTGAACAACGGCTCGGCACGTGCCAGGTCGCCATCTTCGGCGGACTGTGACTGCGAGCGGGCGAAGTCTTTACGCAGGGCACGGCTCAGGTCGCGCACTTGGACCAGGACGCCATATTCCCAGCTCGGCATGTTGTCCATCCACAGGCCGGGCGGCGAGCGATCGTTGGAAATGTAACCGCCCGGCTTGTCCAGCAGAGTGGAGGCGACGGTTTTGAGGGTTTCGACGGTGGTGTAGCCCAACACCATCTGCTTGCCTTCGCTTTGCGCGGCGGCCTGGGCTTGCTGCTGGACCGGAAACAGGGGCGGTTCGCTGCTCCACCAGATGCCGAGCACCACAGTGACCACCAGGTAGATACCCACCACGGCCCCGACGGCGCGACTGAACAACAGGCCGCCCCAATAACCGCGAGGCGCCTTGCCCATCGGTTTTTCGTCAACGCGTTCAGTTCCCGCGCTGCCCGAGCGCTTCTTCCAATCCAGCATGGCCTTGTCCTTTCAATCACGGAATTCAGTGCTTCTGACCGCAACCTTACAGCAAGGTGCGTTTGGCAGGAATGTGATGGCAGGTGCAATTGTTGAGCAACTGAGTCGAGCGCCTTCCCGGCCGGCTTTAGCCGGGAGGAGGCGGATGCTGAGGCCATCAGGGTCACGCTTTATGGCACCTCATCCATTCTCTTACCGACCGCAACCACGGGTGATCTGCATG
This sequence comes from Pseudomonas sp. W5-36, assembly GCF_046540455.1. Taxonomy (NCBI): domain Bacteria; kingdom Pseudomonadati; phylum Pseudomonadota; class Gammaproteobacteria; order Pseudomonadales; family Pseudomonadaceae; genus Pseudomonas; species Pseudomonas sp. W5-36. The sequence goes on from NZ_JAXCIQ010000011.1 coordinate 24,916, forward strand.
TCCCGAATCTAACCAACTGGTCCGTACACTCAAACGGGTTAAAAGCTGGAAATTTGACGGATAAAATCGTCAAAAATCACGAGAAAATGACTTGCGGCATCCTTAGCCGCAGAAAGTAGTGCTAGCATAGCGCCACCACTTATATCGGGGTTTCCCCTATAAAGAAGTCAGGACATGACCGAAGCAGAAGATCCGAGCCGCGACCGGCTCAGACACCACTTTGCCCAGCGCGTTATCCATCAGGCCCGTCAGATCCTTGAGGTGTGGCAGCGCCTGCAGCAAAGTGAATGGTCGGCAACGGACATGGCTGAACTCACCGAGGCCAACGAGCGGCTGCTGCGGTTTGCCGAACGCTTCGAGCAGGCCGAACACGTGCAACTCGCCACCGCGATTAACCTGGCATTGCTCGACGTCGAGGCCAATCGCGGTCGATTGAGCAGCGCCCTGATTACTGACCTCAACCGTCTGATGCAACGCTTGTCCCACACCGGCCTCAGGCATGGCGACCGTCTTGAGCAAACCGCTCTGCCGCCCCTGCGCAAACCGATTTACATCGTGCTGGAGGACCATGAACGCGGCGAGCGTCTGGCCAAGCAACTGGAGTTCTTCGGTCTGAGCGCGCAGTCCCTCGCAAGCGTCGACACCTTCCACATGACGATGGCCGAGCGCTTGCCTGCCGCTGTCGTCATGGACGTCGACTTCGGTGGCGCAGGCCAGGGCCTGAAGCTCGCCACCCAGATGCAGGAAGGACTCGAGCAAAAACTCCCGCTGCTGTTTTTCAGCCATCACGAGACGGACACGCCCACGCGCCTCGCCGCCGTGCGCGCCGGTGGAGAGGAATTCCTGACCGGCACGCTCGAAGCGTCAAGCTTGCTGGAAAAGATCGAAATCCTGACACGAGTTGCACAGTACGAACCCTACAAGGTGCTGATCATCGACGATTCGCGCGCCCAGGCGAAGCACACCGAACGCTTGCTGAACGGGGCCGGAATCGTCACCCGTACCCTGCTCGACCCCATCAAGACCATGGCTGAGCTGGCCGAATTTCAGCCTGACCTGATCATCCTCGACATGTACATGCCCGGCTGCACCGGCACCGAGCTGGCCAAAGTGATCCGCCACAATGATCGCTACGTCAGCGTGCCGATCATCTACCTCTCGGCTGAAGACGATCTGGATAAACAGCTGGACGCGATGAGCGAAGGCGGCGACGACTTTCTCACCAAACCCATCAAGCCTCGCCACCTGATCACCACCGTGCGCAATCGCGCAGCACGGGCGCGCAACCTCAAGGCGCGCATGATCCGCGACAGCCTGACCGGCCTGTATAACCACACGCACATCCTGCAATTGCTGGAAGATTGCAGCTTCCGCTCGCGACGAGAGAACAAGCCGCTGAGCTTCGCGATGCTGGACATCGACCATTTCAAGAAGGTCAACGACAGCCACGGCCACCCCATGGGCGACCGCGTGATCAAAAGCCTGGCGCTGTTCCTCAAGCAACGCCTGCGCAAGACCGACTACATCGGTCGCTATGGCGGTGAGGAGTTCGCCGTGGTCATGCCGGACACTGATCTCGCAGCGGCCCACGGCGTGCTCGACGAAATTCGCCAGCGCTTCGCCGAAATCCATTACCCCGCGGAGCCTGTGGACCTGTTCTGCACATTCAGCGCCGGGGTGGTAGAGATCACCGAGGACGACGACGCGCTGATGATGGCCTCGCAAGCAGACGAAGCGCTGTACCGCGCAAAAAAGGCAGGCCGCAACCAAGTGCACGGGCTAGAAGTACATGCAGCAGTGTCGCCCCACAGCAAACACACCCAGCCGGACATCGTTTGACAGGTTGCGTCCTGCATCATTTTCAGACCGAAGTTCAGACCGAAGAACTCTAGCCCTCCCTGCACGCCCGCAGCCACTCCGCTATCATGCGCGGACTTCTGTGATGCGAGACCGCCATGCGCCGCCTGCTTTGTCTGTTACTGCTGATCTGTGCCCTGTCCGCCGTCGGCGCGAGCTTTCTGGAGAACAGATCGAGCACCACACTGGGCGGCGCAGCTGTCGACAACAGCAAGGATTTTCTGCCGGTGCGTCAGGCGTTTCAGTTGAACCTGAGCGACACCAGCCCAGAGTCCGTCAAGCTTCAGTTCGTCGCCACTGAAGGCTATTACCTCTATCGCCATCGCTTTCAGTTCCGCACCGAGCCCGCCGACATCGGCCTCGGCGCCGCGCAACTGCCAGACGGCGAAAAGAAGCACGATGAGTACTTTGGCGACGTTGAGGTCTATCACGGCATCCTCGACGTCACCCTGCCGCGCAAAACCGGAGACACGCGGCCCTTCACCCTTGTCGTCACCTATCAGGGCTGCGCGGACAAGGGCCTTTGCTACCCGCCGGAAACCGAGCGACTGAGCATCGGCGGCGCGAGCCCTGCAAAGTCCGATACCCCCCTTGCCGGGAATGTCACCCACGCCGAGTTCAGCTGGAAACAACTGGCGCTGTTTTTCCTCGCCGGCGTCGGCCTGACGTTCACGCCGTGCGTATTGCCGATGCTGCCGATCCTCTCCGGCGTGGTCCTGCGCGGACAGATCGGCGGGTTGCGCGGGTTCTCTTTGGCCTTGGCCTACGTGCTGCCGATGGCGCTCTGCTTCGCGATCCTTGGGGCAGTGATGGGCATGTTCGGCGCCAGCCTCAATCTGCAGGCGCGATTGCAATCGGCGTGGGTGCTCGTGCCGTTCGCCGGTTTTTTCGCGCTGTTCGCCGTGGCCATGTTCGGTGCGTTCGAGCTGCGCCTGCCCCGCGCGCTCAATGACCGACTGGACCGCATCGCCGGCAATACCCAGGGCGGGTCTTTGTGGGGCGCGGCGGTTCTGGGCGTGGTTTCAAGCCTGCTGGTCTCGCCCTGTGTCTCGGCACCACTGGCCGGCGCGCTGCTTTATATAAGCGCCAGCGGCGATGCCCTGGGCGGGGCCTTGAAGCTGTTGGCTCTGGGCCTGGGCATGGGCGCGCCGCTGGTGCTGGTGGCGACGGGCGGTGCGGCGTGGCTGCCTAAAAGCGGACCGTGGCTGGTGGCGGTCAAGAATGCCATCGGCGTGCTGTTGCTGACCCTAGCCATCGGCTTGCTGAGCCGGGTGATTCCGGGGCAACTCACGCTACTGTTAATCGGCCTGCTGTGGGCCGGCGTTGCGTTGTTCCTCGGTGCATTGGAGTTCGGCGAAAAGACCACGCGGGGCCGCCTCGCTCAATTGCTTGGCTTGTTCTTGCTGGTTTACGCCCTTGCCTGCTGGTACGGCGCTTTCAGCGGGCAGACCGATCCGCTGCGTCCGCTGGGTCAATCCCGGCTCGATTCGGGCCCTGCCCAACCGGCCTCGGAAAGCCGCTGGCAGACAGTGACCCAGGCCAGCGAGCTGGACCGGATCCTTGAAGCGTCCAAAAGCGCCGGCCAACCCGTGCTGGTCGACTGGTACGCCGACTGGTGCATCAGCTGCAAGGTTATCGAGCATGAGGTTCTGCCAGATCCAAAAGTCGTCAGCCAACTGGGGGCCTTCAAGCTGATCCGCTTCGACATGACGGACAGTAATGCCGAGCAACGCGCATTGCTCGATCGCTACAAACTGTTTGGCCCTCCCGCGCTGCTGTTTTTCGGAAAAAACGGCAACGAGCTGGAAAACGCACGCGTCGTCGGCGAAATCGACGTCGAAGCGTTCTCAGAGCGGCTTTCTAGAGCAAATGACCAAATCTAGCGCCATGGTCACAAACTTCGCGCGAACATCGGGCATCGTGCTGAATATTGTGGGTAACTGGACAGTCCATCGTACTTTCCGGCATAGTCGCTGCCCATCAGCGGCTCACTCTGTACGTGAGCGTCGAAAACGCGAACAACAAGGAACACTCGATGGCGACCTTTCTGGTTCTTCACGGACCTAACCTGAACCTGCTGGGGACCCGTGAACCGGGGATCTATGGCTCGATCACGTTGGCCGATATCAACCAGGATCTGGAACAGCGTGCGCGCGAAGCCGGTCACCACCTGATGTACCTGCAGAGCAACGCTGAATACGAGTTGATCGATCGCATCCACGCTGCACGCGATGAAGGCGTGGACTTCATTCTGATCAATCCGGCTGCTTTTACGCACACAAGCGTCGCGATACGTGACGCGCTGCTGGGAGTGAGCATCCCATTCATCGAAGTGCACCTGTCAAACGTGCACAAGCGCGAACCTTTCCGCCATCACTCCTACTTTTCAGATGTTGCTGTAGGCGTGATCTGCGGCCTTGGCGCCAGCGGTTACCGACTGGCCCTGGAGGCCGCCCTGGAACAATTGGCCAAGCGTTCGGAGGCGTGAACGGCACAGTCCCGTACTGAGCCAGACCGCCGGAACCGGCTACCAAATCCCCCTGACCGTCCCTTGGGAGTTGATGATTAATGGATATCCGTAAAGTCAAGAAACTGATCGAACTGCTGGAAGAGTCCGGCATCGACGAACTGGAGATCCGTGAAGGCGAAGAATCCGTACGGATCAGCCGTCACAGCAAGACTCCAGCACAGCAGTACTACGCGCCTGCCCCGGTTGCCGCTCCGGCACCTGCCCCGGCTGCAGCCCCAGTGGCCGCAGCCGCCGAAGCACCCTCTGCTCCGAAGCTCAACGGCACTGTCGTCAAATCGCCAATGGTCGGCACCTTCTACCGCACTCCGGCGCCTGGCTCGCCAGCGTTCGTTGAAGTCGGCAAGACCGTCAAGAAAGGCGACACCATCTGCATCGTTGAAGCGATGAAAATGATGAACCACATCGAAGCTGAAGTCAGCGGCACGATCGAATCCATCCTGGTAGAAAACGGTCAGCCGGTTGAGTATGACCAGCCGCTGTTCACCATCGTTTGAACCGGGGAGAGCCTGCGATGTTGGAAAAAGTCCTGATCGCCAACCGCGGCGAAATCGCCTTGCGCATCTTGCGTGCCTGTAAAGAACTGGGCATCAAGACCGTCGCGGTCCATTCCACGGCAGACCGTGAGCTGATGCACCTTGGCCTGGCAGACGAAACTGTCTGTATCGGCCCGGCGCCAGCCAACCTGTCGTACCTGAACATTCCGGCCATTATTTCGGCTGCAGAGCTGACCGGCGCCACGGCGATTCACCCGGGCTACGGTTTCCTCGCGGAAAACGCAGACTTTGCCGAACAGGTCGAGAAATCCGGCTTCGCGTTCATCGGCCCTAAAGCCGAAACCATTCGCCTGATGGGAGACAAGGTTTCCGCCAAAGACGCCATGAAGCTTGCCAACGTGCCAACCGTTCCCGGTTCAGACGGCCCGCTGCCGGAAGACGAAGAGATCGCGCTGCGCATTGGCCGTGAAGTCGGCTACCCAGTGATCATCAAGGCCGCTGGCGGCGGTGGTGGTCGCGGCATGCGCGTGGTGCACAAGGAAGAAGACCTGATCGAAGCCGCCAAGCAGACCCGTGCTGAAGCGGCTGCCTGGTTCAGCAACCCGATGGTCTATCTCGAGAAGTACCTGACCAACCCACGTCACGTGGAAGTCCAGGTCATTTCCGACGGTCAGGGCCAGGCGATCCATCTGGGCGACCGCGACTGTTCGCTGCAGCGTCGTCACCAGAAGGTTCTGGAAGAAGCGCCTGCACCGTTCATCAACGAGCAAGCCCGCAAGGACGTGTTCGCGGCCTGTGTCAAAGCGTGCATCGACATCGGCTACCGTGGTGCTGGCACGTTCGAGTTCCTGTACGAGAACGGCCGTTTCTACTTCATCGAAATGAACACCCGTGTTCAGGTGGAGCACCCGGTTTCGGAAATGGTCACCGGTATCGACATCGTCAAGGAGATGCTCAGCATCGCCGCCGGCAACAAACTGTCGTACACCCAGGATGACGTGGTCATTACCGGGCATTCGCTGGAGTGCCGGATCAACGCAGAGGATCCGAAGACTTTTGTCCCGAGTCCGGGCCTGGTCAAGCATTTCCACGCGCCAGGCGGTAATGGCGTGCGTGTGGATTCGCACCTGTACAGCGGCTACAAGGTTCCGTCCAACTACGACTCGTTGATCGGCAAGCTGATCACCTGGGGCGCGACCCGCGAAGAAGCCATGGCGCGCATGCGTAACGCCCTGGATGAAATCGTGGTTGACGGGATCAAGACCAACATCCCGCTGCACCGTGATTTGACCCGTGATGAAGGCTTCTGCGAAGGCGGCGTCAACATTCACTACCTGGAACACAAACTGGCCGCTGACAAGCATTGATCTGCCAGTAAGTGCTACAGACCAACAAAGCCGCTCTCGAGCGGCTTTGTTGTTTTCGGGGCGTGCGATCTGGTTGTGGGGTGCGGCATTCAGTGGGACCGGCTTTAGCCGGGAAGAGGCCGGTCCGATCGCCATCAGGGTTGCGGTGTGAACACGGACGCCTTCCCGGCTAAAGCCGGTCCTACCGATTAACCGCCCCGCCAGAATCACACGCACGCCACAGATCGCGACACCCACTTTGTTGTTTCCCCACGAACCCCGTAAACTTGCCGGTCTTTCGTGGCCGTCGGCCGCCTTTCAATTTTTCAACTCGAAGGTCACCCGCCATGCCTTGGCTGCAAGTCCGTCTCGCCATTAGCCCCGAACAAGCCGAAACCTACGAAGACGCCCTGCTCGAAGTCGGCGCCGTATCGGTGACGTTCATGGACGCTGAAGACCAGCCGATCTTCGAGCCAGAGCTGAACACCACGCCGCTGTGGTCGCACACGCACCTGCTGGCGCTGTTCGAAGCCGACACCGATGCCGATCACGTCCTCGCTCACCTGAGATTGCTCACCGACGCCGAGCTGCCGGAACACACCCATGAAGTGATCGAAGATCAGGACTGGGAACGCAGCTGGATGGACAACTTCAACCCGATGCGCTTCGGCCAGCGGTTGTGGATCGTGCCGAGCTGGCACGCCGCACCGGAGCCGGACGCCGTCAATCTGTTGCTCGACCCGGGCCTCGCATTCGGCACAGGTACTCATCCGACCACCGCGCTGTGCCTCGAGTGGCTCGACGGCCAGGACCTCGCCGGCTGCAACGTGCTGGACTTCGGCTGCGGCTCCGGCATTCTCGCCATCGCCGCACTGCTGCTGGGCGCTGAACAAGCCGTCGGCACCGACATCGACGTCCAGGCCCTGGAAGCGTCGCGCGACAATGCCGGCCGCAACAATGTCCCGGCCGAGAAATTCCCGCTGTATTTGCCTGAAGACCTGCCCCAGGTGCCGGCCGATGTGCTGGTGGCCAACATCCTCGCGGGCCCGCTGGTTGCTCTGGCGCCGCAGCTGGCGAGCCTGGTCAAACCCGGTGGCCATCTGGCGCTGTCCGGTATCCTTGCCGAGCAAGGCGATGAAGTCGCTGCCGCGTACGCTGACACCTTCGAGCTGGACCCGATCGCCAACCGCGAGGGCTGGGTACGGATCACTGGTCGTCGCCGCTGACAGCCAGTTGCCCTAAGATCCAACCATCAGGCGCTCTTTAACCCCGGATACCCGCATGACCGACAGCTTCGTCACTCAGTGCCCGCATTGCCAGACCAGTTTCCGCGTCAGTCACGCCCAGTTGAGCGTGGCCCGAGGCATGGTGCGCTGTGGCTCATGCCTGCAGGTGTTCAACGCCGCGAAGCAACTGCTGGAACAACGCGCCGATGCAACGCCGGAAACGCCGTCGCCTTCCGCGCCGAACATCGAAAGCGTGGAGAAGACGCCGGAAATCCTCGCGCCACAATCCCTCGTCGTGACCCAGCCAGCGCTGTTGCCGGTCAAGCGTGAAGAGCGTGAGGTGGACCTGGACAGCCTTGATCTGGACGATCTCGATGTCGAGCTGGCCCGTCTCGAACAGCGCGAGATTCAGCTGCCCGAGTCCTTCGGGCGTGTCAGCAAGGCGCGCGATCACGACGAAGTCGAGTCCTTCAGTGCCCGACGCGATGAGCCTGACGTCGCGCAGGAGTCGTGGGCCCACGGCATGAGTCACGACGATGTCGACCGATTGCCCGAACTGCGCGCCGAAGTCGTCGAGGAACGCGAAGCGCATACCGACCACTCGATAGACGAAGGCCCGCTGGACGAGCCCATCAATCAGCAGGAACGCCATCGCACCGAGCCTTCATTCTCGCTGAGCCCGGACGATCTGGGCGACGAACCCGATCACCCCCACTCGCTCAAGCCTCACGCCGACCCCGACGATGAGCCGTCCTCGGAACGCTTCTCCGCTCTGGACACCCACGAGCATCAGGATCGCCTCAGCGCCCGTGACGATGATGATGGGGACGATGAGCCTCCGCACGCCGCTGCCGACAAGCGTGGCGGCCGCAACGAACCGGGCCTGCGGGACAGGGCGCTGGTCGACCTGACGGATGACCCGCTGCAGTTGTCCTGGCAGAAACCCAAGCCACGCTGGGGACGGCGTCTGCTGTGGATGCTATTGATCCTGGTTGGGCTGGGCGCACTGGCCGGCCAATACATTGCGTACCACTTCGAAGAGCTGGCGCGACAGGATCAATACCGCCCCATTTTTATGGAGCTGTGCCCGTCCCTCGGCTGCAAGGTCCCGTCCAAGGTTGATATCAAACTGCTCAAGAGCAGCAACCTTGTCGTGCGCAGCCACCCCGAGTTTCAGGGCGCGCTGGTCGTCGACGCGATCATCTATAACCGTGCGTCATTCTCCCAGCCGTTCCCGCTGCTCGAACTACGCTTTGCCGATGCGACGGGTCAACTCATCGCCAGCCGTCGATTCAAACCGGGCGAGTACCTGAGCGGCGAGCTGGCGGGCAAGGACGAAATGCCACCCCAGACGCCGATTCACATCGCACTGGACGTCCTCGACCCGGGCCCCAAGGCGGCGAACTACAGCCTGAGCTTCCGTTCGCCGGAGTGAAAACCCGGGCGCGGCGGGTTTGTCCGCACCGAAATGCAGCACCTTGCAAGGTATGGGATGCCCGAAATCCGACGACACTTTTATGACAATACCGGCCTAAACCTAACCGTTCGCGTTAAGAACGGAACTGTTCAGATTTTATCCAATTCAGCCTTTATCCAGTCATCGAGAGCGGGTATCATGCCCACCCTTTTTCATACTCTGGGTCCCGTCTGAATTGGCGCTGAAGCACTTTTCGGACCAGACCTCGTGATTCGGCCCCACAACAGGTCACCCTATGTCGGCGGTACGCATCGGCCCTTACACATTGCAAAACGGCTTGATTCTCGCCCCGATGGCGGGTGTCACCGACCAGCCCTTCCGACAACTCTGTCGCCAGCTCGGCGCAGGCCTGGTGGTCTCGGAAATGGTCACCAGCGACATGAGCCTCTGGAACAGCCGCAAGTCGCGGTTGCGCATGATTCACGAAGGCGATCCCGAGCCACGCTCGGTACAGATCGCTGGCGGGGACCCGCAGATGCTTGCGGACGCAGCACGCGCCAACGTCGAACTCGGCGCGCAGATCATCGACATCAACATGGGTTGCCCGGCAAAAAAGGTCTGCAACAAGGCCGCTGGCTCAGCGTTGTTGAAAGATGAACAGTTAGTGACCGAAATCCTGCACGCGGTGGTCGCGGCAGTCGAGGTACCGGTCACGCTGAAGATTCGCACCGGCTGGGACCGGGCGAACAAGAATGGTCTGACCGTCGCCAGAATTGCCGAACAAGCCGGCATTCAGGCGCTGGCGGTGCACGGGCGAACCCGTGCCGATCTCTACACCGGTGAGGCCGAGTACGACACCATCGCCGCCATCAAGCAGGCGGTGTCCATCCCGGTGTTTGCCAACGGGGACATCGATTCACCGGAAAAGGCCCGCTACGTCCTCGACGCAACCGGCGCCGACGGGCTGTTGATTGGCCGGGCCGCCCAAGGGCGCCCATGGATTTTTCGCGAGATAGAACACTACCTGCAGACCGGGGAAAAACTTCCAGGCCTGCCCGTCAGTGAAGTGGAACGCATTCTGCTAGAGCATCTGGCTGCGCTTCACACCTTCTATGGCGACGTGATGGGCGTGCGAATCGCCCGCAAACACGTCGGCTGGTACCTCGCAACGTTGCCGGGCGCCAAGGAGTTTCGCGCCCTTTTCAACCGTTTGGAAGATACAGAAGCACAGTGCGCCAACGTTCGGGAGTTCTTTTCCCAGCGCGATAAATCCCTCCCAGCAGGGAACGAAGAAGAGGTGGCCGCATGACGATGATGACTGAGACTTTAGTGAGTGGAACAACACCCGTGAGCGACAACGTCAATTTGAAACAACACCTCAATACGCCGAGCGAAGAGGGTCAGACCCTGCGCGGAAGCGTCGAGAAGGCGTTGCACAACTACTTCGCTCATCTGGAAGGTGCGGCCGTCACTGATGTCTACAACCTGGTGCTCTCGGAAGTCGAGGCGCCGTTGCTCGAGTGCGTGATGAACTACGTCAAGGGCAACCAGACCAAGGCCTCCGAGATGCTGGGGCTGAATCGCGGCACCCTGCGCAAGAAACTCAAGCAGTACGACCTGCTGTAAGCATCCGAAAAACAAGCGACCTCACCTCAATGCGGTCGTTTTTTTTGCAAAATTCTTTTGCTTTTGATGGAAGTTGAGATGACCGACCAGACGACCCGCCTGCCGATCCGCCGCGCCTTGATCAGCGTATCCGACAAGACCGGTATCCTTGAATTTGCGCGTGAACTCCAAGCCCTCGGTGTCGAGATCCTCTCCACCGGTGGTACGTTCAAGCTGCTCAAGGACAACGGCGTTGCAGCGGTAGAAGTCGCCGACTACACCGGCTTCGCGGAAATGATGGACGGCCGGGTCAAGACCCTGCACCCGAAAATCCACGGCGGCATTCTGGGCCGTCGCGGCATCGACGACGCCATCATGAGCGAACACGGCATCAAGCCGATCGACCTGGTTGCCGTGAATCTCTATCCGTTCGAGGCCACGGTTTCCAAGCCAGGCTGCGACCTGCCGACGGCCATCGAGAACATCGATATCGGCGGCCCGACCATGGTTCGCTCCGCCGCTAAAAACCATAAAGACGTCGCCATCGTCGTTAACGCCAGCGACTACACCCATGTGCTGGAAAGCCTCAAGGTCGGCGGCCTGACCTACGCGCAGCGCTTCGACCTGATGCTCAAGGCCTTCGAGCACACCGCGGCCTACGACGGCATGATCGCCAACTACCTGGGCAGCGTTGACCAGTCCGCTGACACCCTGAGCACCGAAGGCCGCAGCGCATTCCCGCGCACCTTCAACAGCCAGTTCATCAAAGCGCAGGAAATGCGCTACGGCGAGAACCCGCACCAGAGCGCGGCGTTCTACGTTGAAGCAAAGCCTGCCGAAGTCGGTATTGCGACCGCCACCCAACTGCAAGGCAAAGAGCTTTCCTACAACAACGTCGCCGATACCGACGCGGCGCTTGAGTGCGTGAAGAGCTTCGTCAAGCCTGCCTGCGTGATCGTCAAGCACGCCAACCCGTGCGGCGTTGCAGTAAGCCTGGATACAGAAGGCGGCATTCGTCAGGCCTACGAGCTGGCCTATGCCACCGATAGCGAATCGGCGTTCGGCGGCATCATCGCCTTCAACCGTGAGCTGGATGCCGAGACAGCCAAGGCCATCGTTGAGCGCCAGTTCGTCGAAGTGATCATCGCCCCGAGCGTCAGCGCTGAAGCCCAGGCCATCATTGCCAGCAAAGCCAACGTGCGCTTGTTGACCAGCGGCCAGTGGGACGCAGAGCGCGCGCCGGCCTGGGATTACAAGCGAGTCAACGGCGGCTTGCTGGTGCAGAGCCGCGACATCGGCATGATCGGCGCAGACGACTTGAAAGTGGTCACCCAACGCGCGCCGACCGAGCAGGAAGTTCACGACCTGATCTTCGCCTGGAAGGTCGCCAAGTACGTGAAGTCCAACGCCATCGTTTACGCCAAGAACCGGCAGACCATCGGCGTCGGCGCAGGCCAGATGAGCCGGGTGAACTCTGCCCGCATCGCGGCGATCAAGGCCGAACACGCCGGTTTGCAGGTGCAGGGCGCTGTCATGGCCTCCGATGCGTTCTTCCCGTTCAGGGACGGCATCGACAACGCGGCCAAGGTTGGCATCACGGCAGTGATCCAGCCAGGCGGCTCGATGCGTGACGCCGAAGTGATTGCAGCAGCGGACGAAGCGGGTATCGCGATGGTATTCACCGGCATGCGCCATTTCAGGCACTGAGTGCAGCGGCAAGCATCAAGCTGCAAGAGGTAAGTAAAAGCAGAGTCGCGTCGCTTTACTCGCCCTTGCAGTCTTATTAATTCAGAGCAATGAGCCGTGATTAAGAGTTGTGCTATTCGCTTTTACTTGCCGCTTGTAGCTTGCAGCTTCTCCGAAGGAGTCTTTCTTTGAATATTTTAATCATTGGCAGCGGTGGCCGTGAACACGCTCTGGCCTGGAAAGTCGCGCAGGACGCTCGTGTCGAGAAAGTCTTCGTCGCTCCCGGCAATGCCGGCACTGCCACTGAAGCCAAGTGTGAAAACGTCGCCATCGACGTGCTGGCGCTGGAGCAACTGGCTGACTTCGCCGAGAAGAACGTCGCGCTGACCATCGTCGGCCCGGAAGTGCCGTTGGTCGCCGGTGTTGTCGACCTGTTCCGCGCCCGTGGCCTGAAGTGCTTCGGCCCGACCAAGGGCGCCGCACAGCTGGAAGGCTCCAAGGCATTCACCAAGGACTTCCTCGCGCGCCACAACATTCCCTCTGCCGACTACCAGAACTTCACTGAAATCGAACCGGCGCTGGCGTACCTGCAAGAGAAAGGTGCACCGATCGTCATCAAGGCCGACGGCCTGGCGGCGGGCAAAGGCGTGATCGTCGCGATGACCCTCGCAGAAGCAGAAGACGCCGTGCGCGACATGCTGGCCGGCAATGCTTTCGGCGACGCCGGTTCGCGCGTGGTGATCGAGGAATTCCTCGACGGCGAAGAAGCCAGCTTCATCGTCATGGTCGACGGCAAGAACGTACTGCCCATGGCCACCAGTCAGGACCACAAACGCGTCGGCGATGGCGACAGCGGCCCGAACACCGGCGGCATGGGTGCGTATTCCCCGGCCCCGGTGGTCACCGCCGAGGTTCACCAGCGAGTGATGGATCAAGTCATATGGCCGACCGTCCGGGGCATGGCCGCCGAGGGGAACATTTACACCGGTTTCCTCTATGCTGGTCTGATGATCGACAAGGCTGGCAATCCGAAAGTCATCGAATTCAACTGCCGTTTTGGCGATCCGGAAACCCAGCCTGTCATGCTGCGCCTGCAGTCGAGCCTGGTGACCCTGGTTGAAGCCGCTCTGGCGCAAACGCTGGATACGGTGGATGCTCAGTGGGACCCGCGTCCGAGTCTGGGAATCGTGCTGGCAGCCGGCGGCTATCCGGCCGACTACGCCAAGGGCGACGAGATTCACGGGCTGGACGCTGCGGCCGCGTTGCCGGGCAAAGTGTTCCACGCTGGCACTGCGCTGCAGGATGGCCGTATCGTGACCTCCGGCGGTCGCGTGCTGTGCGCGACAGCGCTGGGCAACAGCGTTGGCGATGCGCAGAAACAAGCGTACGAGCTGGCTGCAAAGATTGACTGGAAAGGTTGTTTCTACCGCACGGACATCGGCTATCGCGCCATTGCCCGGGAACGCGGCGAAGATCTGGCGTGAGCCTCGGCCCGATCGGCGATTCCTCGTTGAGTCGCTGATCGGGCATCCGGTGCCCCAGAGTTAAACAGGCTTCATTCACGAAGGGATTTCGCCGTGCGCTGGCTCAGGATTGCCACTCGTTTGACCGTCACATTGCTGACCCTGCTCTGTATAACTTCGGCGGCCGCCGAGGTCGGTGCAGGCTGGTCAACCCTTGTCGACGATCAGTCAAACCTTAACCTCAGCGACATTCGCTCCCCCCATTACGAATCCCAATTCAGCCCGGTCGAACTCGACAAGGTGCGCGCGACCAATCGCGACGCCGCGCTGTGGCTGCACTACCGCCTGCCCCCGGCCACCCATGAACAACTGGTGCGGATCTTCGCGCCTGACCTGGCGACGGTCGACATGTACGTGCTCGACGGCGACAGCCTGATCGATCATTCGCGCTCCGGTAACCGGGTGCCGCGCGAAGCCCAACCCCTGCCGTCACTGGACTTCCTGCTGCCGGTGCCCCACAGCGACAAGCCGCTCGACCTGTATTTGCGCCTCAAGTCCGAGCAGGAGCTGCGCCCTAACATCACGCTGCAGTCCGCCGTCACCAGCGCCGCCGACGAGCGCCGCCCCCTGCTGCTCGGCCTGTTCTTCGGCTCGCTGGCCATGCTGATCGTGCAGAACCTCACGCGCTTCGCCCAGTCTCGCTCGATCAGCAGCTTGTGGCTGGCAGCGTGCGAGGCGTTTCTGGGGCTGAGTGCGCTGTTGCTGCTCAACCTTCAGGCGCCGTGGCTGCCGCGCTGGCATCTGGCGCAGACGCCGAGCGCTCACCTCGCCCTGCTCCTCGCCGCCGCGACCGGGCTGATGTACACCTACTGTTTCTTCGTTCAGCGCGGCGTCGAGATGCTCAATCGGCTGCTGATGGGCGTGCTGCTGGTGGTGGGCTTTGGTGCGCTCCTGGTGCTGTTCGTTGACACCCTGCCGCTGAACATCATGACGTTCCTGCTGGTGGCATTGACCACGGTCAGCATCACCCTCGTGTCGATCTACCACCTGCAGAAGGGCTACTCCCCTGCCCGGCCGTTCGTGATCGCCATGATCGCGTTCAATCTCGGCAACCTCGTGGTACTGCCGGCCATGCTCTGGCTGACGAGTATTCCCGCGCAGACGCTGATCATCGGGGTGTTGGCGGTGTTTTGCCTGTGCGGCCTGCTGATGAGCATCGCCCTCAGCGAGCGTCATCGCAGCATCACTGAAGACAACTTCAGCATCAGCCGCGAACTCGCCGCCAGCACAGCGGAGATCAACGCCAAGGCCGAGTTTCTGGCGAAGATCAGCCACGAGATCCGCACCCCCATGAACGGCGTTCTGGGGATGACCGAGCTGCTGCTGGGCACGCCGCTGTCGGTCAAGCAGCGCGATTACGTGCAGACCATCCACAGTGCCGGCAACGAACTGCTGACCCTGATCAACGAGATCCTCGATATCACCAAGCTGGAGTCCGGTCAGATCGAGCTGGACGACGTGCAGTTCGATCTCAATGCGATGATCGAGGACTGCCTGAGCATCTTCCGCGCCAAGGCCGAACAGCAAAGTGTCGAGCTGATCAGCTTCATTCAGCCCCAGGTGCCGCGCGTCATCAGCGGTGACCCGACACGCCTGCGGCAGACGCTGCTCAGCTTGCTGGAGAACGCCTTAAAGAAGACCGACGAGGGCGAGATCCTGTTGGTCGTCGCCCTCGACTCCCGCGGCGGCAAGCCACGACTGCGCATCGCCGTTCAGGACAGCGGCACGCCGCTGACGCCCAACGAGCGCGACGCGCTGCTGCACGCTGAACTGCATAGCAAGAATTTCCTGGCGGCCAGCAAGGTGGGCGGTCACCTGGGGCTGGTCATCGCCCGGCAGCTCATTCTGTTGATGAGCGGCGAGTTCGGCATTCAGAGCGGCACCAATCAGGGCAGCACGCTGTGGCTGAGTCTGCCCCTTGATGCACAACGACTGGAGCAGCCCCCCGCCGATCTGGACAGCCCGCTCAAAGGCGCGCGGGTTCTGGTGGTCGACGACAACGACACCTGCCGCAAGGTGCTGGTCCAGCAGTGCAGCGCGTGGGGGCTCAACGTCAGCGCCGTGCCATCGGGCAAAGAGGCGCTGGCGCTGCTGCGCACCAAGGCTCACCTGCGCGACTATTTCGATATCGTCCTGCTCGACCAGAACATGCCCGGCATGACCGGCATGCAACTGGCCGCCAAGATCAAGGAAGACCCGAGCCTGAACCACGACATTCTGTTGATCATGCTCACCGGCATCAGCAACGCGCCGAGCAAGATCATCGCGCGCAATGCCGGGGTTAAACGCATCCTCGCCAAACCGGTCGCCGGGTACACGCTGAAGACCACGCTGGCGGACGAGCTCAATCAGCGCAACATAGGCAATGCGCCCTTTTCTGCAGTCCCCGGGGCGATCGGCGATATCGACGTGCCCAGCGACTTCCGCATTCTGGTTGCCGAAGACAACAGCATTTCCACCAAGGTCATTCGTGGCATGCTCGGCAAGCTCAACCTGCAGCCGGACACTGCCAGCAATGGCGAAGAGGCGCTGCTGGCGATGAAGACCCGGCGCTATGACCTGGTGCTGATGGACTGCGAAATGCCGATCCTCGACGGGTTCTCGGCGACGCAGCAGTTCCGCGCCTGGGAAACCGGAAACCAGCGCATTCGCACCCCTGTGGTGGCATTGACCGCGCACATTCTGGCGGAGCACAAGGATCGCGCGCGGCAGTCCGGCATGGACGGGCACATGTCCAAGCCGGTAGAGATGTCGCAGTTACGCGATCTGGTCGAATACTGGGTGGAGCAACGTGCCCGGGATGACGCGACCCGCGCCACCCGCGGCGAAGACCGTTACGAGCAAAACTGACCGCCAGGTGGCCGTTACGGGCTGATAGACTTGGCGCCGTCCCAGTCTGCCGCCATGAGCTCAAACCATGCTTCACGTGCTGTTCAGCGTTTACCTGAAGATGCTGGTGCTCTATAGCCCGTTCTTCGTCCTGTCCTGTTTCATTTCCCTGAGCCGCGGTTATTCGCGCAAGGAACGCCGACGCCTGGCGTGGAAGATCGCCTTCGCGACGCTGGTGTCCAGCGTCTTGCTGTACTTGTTCGGGCGGGTGATTTTCGGGGTGTTCGGCATTACCGCTGACGCTTTCCGTATCGGTGCCGGCAGCGTGCTGTTCATCTCCGCGCTGGCCATGGCGCAGGGCAAATCCGGCGTGCAGACCGACAACGTCCAGCAGGACGTTGCCATCGTACCGCTGACCATCCCTATCACCGTCGGCCCCGGCACCATCGGCGCACTGCTTGTAATGGGCATCAGCCAGCCGCACTGGGATGACAAACTCACGGCCATCGTCAGCATCGCGCTGGCCAGCCTGACCGTCGGCGTCATCCTCTATCTGTCCAACAGCATCGAGCGGATTCTCGGCGATCAAGGCCTGCAGATTGTCAGCCGGTTAATGGGATTGTTTGTGTGCGCGCTCGCCGCCCAAATCATTTTCACGGGCATCAAGGGCTACCTGCTGACCTGATGGGCGCTCAGATCGCAAAGGTCTGAATCGCCCGTGCGCCATGGCCGTCCAGCTCCCTGGCAACGGCATCTCGGTGTCTGGCGTAGTCGGTGCGGTCAAAACGGTAGACCCCTCCGGTGATGCGCAATGTCAGCTCACTGCGTGATTCAGACCAGAAGTCGAAATCCCTCGTCTCGACGTTGCCGGTCATCTGGATGCCGCACAGCAGCACCATCACATTGCCCGCAGAGTCCGTCGCGCACGGAATGACCTGAAAGCCGGCGATGACGCTGTTGGCGTTGATGCTCTCAAAAAAATGCGTCGCATAACGATGGATGCGCATGGACTGAAGCGACGCCTTCGCCTGCCGCGCCAACCGAGCGGAGCCGCGTGATTCGATAACACTGAAGCTGATTTCCTCCAGTTCCGACGCGCTCCCGATCACCATTGGTTCATGAATGATCGGGCTCAGTTTCCTGAAACTTCGTTGCTCCAGTGCCGTGCCATACCGGTATGCCCAGTAGGTGAAATGTTCATCCCGACTGACCTTACCCGCCACTCGCTCGGCTCGCAGCAGGCAGTCGAACAGGTCCTCGCGGTCCTGCCTCTTGATACCGGCAGACAGTGAGACCAGACCATTGCCGACTACCGCGCCTGTCGCGCTCATGCGTCAGCTCCCGCCAACGCGCACACCAGGCTGGGGCGACGACCCTCCAGCGCCTGGCTGACGTTTTTGCGCAGGGGCGTGTAGACCAGGTCCATGAGTCGCAGGGAATAGAAGCGCAGATCGATATTGCCGACGATATCGTGGGGCTGCAGCGTCTCGAACACAAAGTCGTCTTTCAGCGCAGTTCGGTGCGTGAAGCTCACGAGCGCAACGGACAGCCCTGCGTTCAGGTTCAGAAAGCCGAACTGTAGCACCACCTTCTGGCCTTTTTGCACGTCGCCTGTATCCCTCGGCACTAAAGGCCCGAGCGCCTGGCGGGCCAGCAGGTCGACTGCTGGCTGATTGGGTCGGCTGGAAACAGAACGCCAGAGGGCCGACTCACTGTCAGACAGCATGTCGTTGGGCATGAAAATCGGCCACTTGCTCTTCAACCATCCCCACACCGAGCCGGGCCCGAGTTCCAGCGCCGGGCAACTCAACGTCTCATGGGTGTTCAGCGCCCAGCCGAAACGGATGAAAGCAGCGAGCCATGTGTCGTTCCAGGCAGAGGTGGCGGTAAAGCGAGCGTGTTTCTTGGTCGCCGCAAGCTGCGTGTACAGCACGCAATCGGCGGCGTCACTTTTCTGTAAGTCAGCACAGGCACTGTGCGTGAACAGCAGGCACCCTGCGCTGACCTGCGTTTCGATCATTCCCTGATGCATGGGCACATCTCCTTGAGAAGGAGGCGACGGGCGCCTCCCCCTATCTGATTAGATCTGGAATTCCTCGATGGCGGCTGAGGCGCTCTTGTTCAAACGCTGCTGGATCTGTGTACGCAGTGCCGCATAGACGCGTGTGTTCAACACCAGATGGTTCTCACCCCGGAAAGCTTGCACTTCAGCACTGTTCCATTCCCAAAAGAGGACGTTGGTGACAGCCGAATCGGTGGAGAAATTCACCGCACCCATCGCCAGGTTGACAGTGCCGTCGCTGGATTCAGTACAAGCGCCGATACGGAAATTCGCGCCACGGTGGGTCTTGGTCTGACGCTCGAAAATTCGCAGCGGTTTTTCCTGGGCTTTCAGCGCGGCGACGGCATCACCGGCGACCTTCAGCATGGCGACGGACGCAGGCCCGGGCAGTGCGGCGGCGGCGATAGCGGAAGAGATGATCTCCAGCCCTGCTTGCTCCATGCTGAATCGACGGTGCGTCGAGTAATAGCGGCTGTACCTCCAGTTGGTGGAAAACCAGCCCAGCGTCGTCAACACCTTGTTGTATTGCTGGTACCACTGCTCGCTCTGCTTCTCCGGGTTGAACGCTTTGTTGGCGACCAGCGTGGCGAACAGAAGGGAGTCAATGACGTCGTCTTTGTTCTGCCGCGAAACGCCTTCGGCGAAGGCCAGCAGGTTGCCCGCCGCAACGGCACCTTGGCTTGGGTCGTCCGGAAGATCCGGAACAGCGTTATCCATTGCGGAGAAGTGCTCGATCAACGAGTGGGTGCAGTTGGCCATCGGGCACTGGTCGATGAAAGCACTGCGTTCGGCGTCGGTCATACTTGTTTCATGTTTCATTCGTTAATCCTTTAACTGGCAGGTAAGTCCGTCGTGGACACCTCCGAGATTAACGAACATTGCCCGCCGCGCCACCCAAGGGTTGGTAGCCGGGTTCGGTACATTCAGGCACCTATTCCTACAAAGCGACGGCACCGCTGCTGGCCATGGGGAGAGCTAAACATCAAGCAAAGCAAGCGGTTGGCGGGCGCTTAGCGCAGGGCAACGGCAGTGGACGACGCGCCCAGTCGTCCACCGGCTGGCGTTTCTACACGCGGCTGGATCGGTTTCGCCATCGACCGGCTGATAGGCCTGCGTCAGCTATGAGACAAATCCCACAGCACGAACCGAACGGTCACTCACGCCGGCTTGGCACCATACCAGCGCGGCGTGTAGACCCACGGCTGGCCATTGGCGCGAGGGAATACGCAGGTCAGCGACGACCCCACCAGCACCATTGTGCGCATGTCGACTTGCTCCGGCGTCAGCTCACCGAGGGTGATGACCCGTAACGTCTGGGCGGGCCGACCGATGTCGCGTCCCAGGGTCACCGGGGTGTCAGGGCCCCGATGCTGGCGGACGATTTCCAGGGCGCGCCCCAACTGCCAGGGCCGGGAGCGCGAGATCGGGTTGTAGAACGCCAGCGCCAGATCGGCCTGGCAGGCAAGGTCCAGCCGCTTCTCGATGATCTCCCACGGCTTGAGGTTGTCCGACAGGGACATGACGCAGAAATCGTGGCCCAACGGGGCACCCGCCAGCGCGGCGGTTGCCAGCGAAGCCGACACGCCCGGCAGGATGTGCAGATCCACTCGGTGCCAGTCGGGATTGTCCGACTCATGCAGCGCTTCCAGCACCGCCGCCGCCATGGCGAAGACGCCGGGATCACCCGAAGAAACCACTACCACCGAGCGCCCTTCAGCGGCCAGCTCGAATGCGTGCCGGGCGCGCAGCATTTCTTCGCGGTTGTCGGTGCAGTGCAGCACTTGGTCGGCGCGGAACGGCCCGGCCATGCGCACGTAAGTCTCGTAGCCCAGCACATCGTTGGCGCGCGCCAGCTCGGCTTTAACGGCGGGAATCATGAAGTCGGTAGCGCCCGGGCCGAGGCCGATCACCGCCAGCCGCCCCTGTGCACAGCCAATCTGCTGAACCTCCAGCGGCTGCGGCGCGACAGCAATGGCAATGCCCGCCGCCGGGGTGAGCGGTGGCAACAGTTGTGGCAACACCTGCTGGGTCATTTCCGCAGGGGTACCGGCGGCGGTGAAACGCAACGGTACGCCCAGTGATTCGGCAGCCGCGTGCAGCGCCGGACTGGCCATCTCGGCCTTGCTGGCCAGTAAACAACCCAGCGCCTGCACGGCAATGCGCGAATCGTGGAGCGCGTTTTTTACCGCCTCGGCGGGATCGACCAGATCACCGCTCAGCGCCACCAGCACATTGCGCGGGTAGATCAGCAGCTCGTGATCGCTGGGCTCGCGCTCGGCGTAACCCACGTGGATCGCCAGCTGCGCCTGATCATCCTCAGGCAACTGCGCCTGGGCCAACCAGGGCGCCGCGCCCTCGACACGCACGCTTTCGCCCGACAGCAAGTCGCTGACGAAGCGCTTGCCCAGCTCCAGGTCGCCGAGCGCGTAACCGGCTGGAGGGTTAAGCAGGCATGTGCCGAAGCGCAACTCGCCACTGGTGGTGATAGCCGCTGCGGTGTTCAGCGCGGCGGCCACTTCCCGGGCCATGACGTTGACGCCACCCAGTCCGCCCAGCAGCGGCACTACTGCGTTGCCATCCTCGGCAACGGCGAGCACCGGCGGCTCGACGCCCTTCTCCAGCAATACCGGCGCCAACGTGCGAATGACGATGCCCGCTGCGCACAGCGCGATTATCGGCGTGTCTTGCTGATACAGCTGACGCAGTGTCGCGCCAAACTCCGAGTAGCTGCAGTCGGCCTCTTCGACGCGCCCGGCCAGCCCGTAAATCAGCGATTGGGGGTACAGCTGCTGGATACGTCGCGCCGTCGCCAGCGCGCCTTTGCCCAGGATGACAATCGCCGGGGCCTTGATGTTGGTCGTGACCATCAGCCTTGCCACCGTTCGCCGGGGACAATGATCAGCGAGAAATACGGCGACGACATTGGGTCAACCTCGGCCAGCGGCACGATCTTCTGATTGGCCATGGTCGCGCGCTCAACGTACAGCGCGCGCTCCGCCAAGCCGGTTTCCATCAGCACCTGGCGCACTTTCGGCAGGTTGCGCCCCAGCTTCATGATCACCGCAGCGTCGGCATCCTGAAGCTTGCGTTTGAGTTCCTCGGCGGACAACACGCCAGACAGCACAGACAGGCTTTGATTGCGGTACACCAGCGGCGCACCCAGCACCGACGCGCCGCCGAGCATCGAGCAGACACCGGGAATCACTTCGGCTTCGTAGCGATCGGACAGACGATCGTGGAGGTACATGTAAGACCCGTAGAACATCGGGTCGCCTTCGCAGATCACCGCCACGTCGCGTCCGGCGTCCAGATGCGCCGCCACATCGGCGCTGCTGCGGTCGTAGAACTCGCTGATCACTTGCTCGTAAGACAGGTGAACGGGCAAAGCCTCGGTGGTCACCGGGTACACCAGCGGCATCAGCGTCTGAGCCTGCTGCAGATGGCCTTCGATGATGCCGAACGCGTTGCCTTTCTTGCCCTTGGCGACGAAGTACGCGACCACCGGCGACTCGCGCAGCAGGCGCAGCGCCTTGACGGTAATGAGTTCCGGATCACCCGGCCCCACGCCCAGGCCAATCAGACGACCGCGGGGTGCCATCATTCGATCTCCGTGGCGAGTGAGTTGACCGCCGCCGCCGCCATGGCACTGCCGCCGCGACGGCCCTGCATGATCACGTAAGGCACGCCGCGACTGTCGGCAGCCAGCATGTCCTTGGATTCAGCGGCGCCGACGAAGCCCACCGGGAAACCCAGGATCAACGCGGGTTTCGGCGCGCCGGCGTCGAGCATTTCCAGCAGATAGAACAGCGCAGTCGGTGCGTTGCCGATCACCACAACCGCGCCTTCCAGATGCGGGCGCCACAGCTCCAGCGCAGCGGCCGAGCGGGTGTTGCCCAGCTCACGCGCCATCTCGGGCACGCGTTCGTTCTTCAGGGTGCAGATCACTGGGTTGTTGGCGGGCAGGCGAGTGCGCGTGACGCCTTCGGCGACCATGTGTGCGTCACACAGGATCGGCGCACCGGCGGCCAGCGCGCGGCGACCTGCCGTGCCCGCGCCGGGCGAAAAACGCAGCCCTTCGACCGCATCGACCATGCCGCAGGCATGAATCACCCGTACGGCGAGTTTTTCCAGGTCGGCCGGGATGGAATCGAGCCGGGCTTCGGCACGAATGATCGCGAAGGAGTTGCGGTAGATCTCCTGGCCGTCGCGGATGTAATCAATCATCGGTGTTGCTCCGTGAGTCGGCGGTCAACAACGCGCCGACTGCTTCAATAGTGAGGTCACGTGCATGCAGATCGCCGAACCCGGCCTTTTCTGCATGACGAAAATAAAGGTCGTAACGACCGGGCGACGCTGCCAGCAGGGTCACCGGTGCCACATGGGCAGCAGCACACGAACGCGCGCAGCCGGACAGGTGCACCGCGCGGCTGATGGCGTTTTCTTGCAGCAATGCGGCCAGACGCAGCCCGTCGGCCTTGGTGTCAGCCAGCCCTTTAGCGCAGGCAGCGGAGCCGGTGCAGGCGACGATTTTCGACAGTGCTTGAGCGGCATCGACGAGCAGGCCCGCCCGACCCAAGCCATCCACTGCGAGCGCTGACTTTTCCGCCGGGACATTGCGCAGCGTCAGGCTTTGCCACGGCGTCATGCACAACTGGCCGTCGCCAAACGCAGTCGCCAATCGGGCGGCTTCACGCAACATGGACGGCCGCAGACGCCCCAACGGCACGCCTGCGCCAACGGCCACCACGCCGGCTGTTGCCTGGGCGTACGTGCCGATGTGCGCAAAAGAGCGGATCGGTTCGCGCCGCCAGCTGGTTACTTTTTGATCAACCACGAATGGCTGCGGCAAACGCGCGGCGACGTGTTCGAGGAATCGGTGCACGGGCGTTTCTTTCAGCAGATCGCGCATGCGTGCCTGATCGGGCCGAGCGAGATCCAGAAAGGTTTCCAGCACCGCGACCACCCATGCGTGCGCTGCTTCCGGCGCCACTGCAGCCACCGGTGAGTCGGTCGCCGGACAGCCCGCCAGCCCGAAACCCAGTAGCGTCCGGCCATCGACCTGCAACGCTGACAGCCAGACGTCATGGGGATGCTCGAGCATCGCCAACCCCTCGCCGCCGTCCAGCAACAAGGCAAATTTGGGCGACAGCTCATGGAAACGCGGGTGGTGCTCAAGGGAATGCAGGATCTGCCGGGCCAGCGGACGCACGTCCAGCAGTTGCTGCGGATCGATGCCTGCGGTCGGGCTGAGCATCAGGTTGCGCACGTCGTCGCTTGCCGGATTGCTTGGCCCCAGACCGGCATCGAGCAGGCAGGCGATCAGCCCGTCATGGTTGGCGCCTATACCGCGAATCTGCAGATTGCCGCGATTGGTCGCCTCGATCACACCGCCGGCGAACCCCTCGGCAGCATCCGCCACGGCCAGCGCCTGATCCGCTGAAAGCACCCCGCCCGGCAGCTTGATCCGGCAGATGCCGCCATCCAGCGCCGGGACGATACGCAGCAACCCCGGGCAAGCCGAGGGGCGAATGGGCGTAGCGGAGGGGCGAGCGGACAACGGCTCGGTCAATGGATCACCTGGTGCGAATGGGCGGACGCATAGAGAAACGAAAAGTTACAGGGGCCGTATTATGCCTGCTTTGGCCGCTGCCATGAAAAGACGCTCTGTCGGATTCACAAAGCCATACGAACCGGCCCCGTCGGCGCGGTATCATGCCGGCCACTTTCACAGGCCGAGCAGGCGGGCCTGTTGCACGCAATCGGGTTGAGGGCAATTCATGTCACCGTGGCTGACAGTCGTGGGAATCGGTGAGGACGGCTATAAAGGTCTGGGCCGAAACGCTCGGCACGCGCTGCTGCAGGCGCGGCAGGTGTTCGGCGGCCCGCGGCAGTTGGCCTTGCTGCCGCCGTGCATTCAGGCCGAGCAGCGCCAGTGGCCGAGCCCGTTTTCCCTGAGCCCGGTGCTGGAGCAACGCGGCGTCCCGATCTGCGTGCTGGCCAGCGGCGACCCCATGTTGTTCGGCGTCGGCGCGAGCCTGTCGAAACACGTCCCCTTCGCTGAGATGCGGGTGATTCCAGCGCCATCTTCTTATTCGCTGGCGGCGGCCCGTCTGGGTTGGGCGTTGCAGGACGTGGTGACGCTGTCGGTCGTCGCCCGCCCGGTCGCGGCCTTGAATGCTCACCTGCAACACGGCCTGCGCCTGCTGGTGCTGAGCAACGACGGCTCCAGCCCGGCGGCCATCGCGGCGCAGCTTCGCGAACGCGGGTTTGGCCCGAGCCCCATGATCGTGCTCGAACACTTAGGCGGCAGCGCCGAGCGACAGATCGAAGGCACCGCCGGTGAGTGGAACGCCACGGACATCGCGGCGCTGAACCTGGTCGCCATCGAATGCCGCGCCCAGCCTGATGCATTGCGTCTTTCGCCGCTGGGCGGTCTGCCGGACGAGGCATTTCGGCATGACGGTCAGCTCACCAAGCGCGACGTGCGGGCCATCACCCTGGCAAGGCTCGCCCCCGTTCCCGGTGAACTGCTGTGGGACGTGGGCGCAGGCTGCGGCTCCATCGGCATCGAGTGGATGCGCGCGCACCCGACCTGCCACGCCATCGCCATCGAGGCGGATGAGGGACGGCAACAACTGATCGAATTCAACCGCGATGCGCTGGGTGTGCCAGGCCTGCAACTGATTCGCGGACGTGCGCCCGATGCGCTGGAAGGCCTTGAACAACCGGACGCGATCTTCATCGGCGGCGGCGTAACGCGCGAGGGTGTGCTGCCTGCATGCTGGCAGAGCCTGCGTTCGGGCGGTCGACTGGTCGCCAATGCCGTCACGCTGCAAAGCGAAGCGATGCTGGTTAACTGGCGCGAGCAATACGGCGGCGAACTGACCCGCATTCACCTGGCCCACGCCAAACCACTGGGCGAGTTCGACACCTGGCGTCAGGCGCTGCCGATCACCTTGCTCGAAGCGATCAAACCCTGATGCGCGACGAAACCGCCGAACAGCCCGCGCCATTACGCAGCGGCTTGACCACTGGCAGCTGCGCCACGGCGACGTCCCTCGCCGCCGCGCGCCTGTTGCTGGCCGCTGAGACCAACGATGCCATCGAAATCACGCTGCCCAAAGGCAAGTGCGTGCAGATGCGCCTGGAATTCTGCCGTCTGATTGCGGGCGGCGCCGAGGCCGGCACGCTCAAGGATGCCGGTGACGATCCGGACGTTACCCACGGCGCGCTGGTGTCTGCCCAAGTCAGGCTGATCCCTGAGCCCGGCGTGCGATTTGTCGCGGGCGAAGGCGTGGGTACCGTCACCCGCCCGGGTCTGGTGCTGGGTGTCGGCGAGCCGGCGATCAATCCGGTGCCGCGCAGGATGATGGCCAAACACCTCACGCATCTGGCCCAAGAGGTGAGCTATGGCGGCGGGTTTGAAGTGACGGTCTGCGTCGAAAACGGCAGCACGCTGGCTTTGAAAACCATGAACCCGCGGTTGGGGATTCTCGGCGGCCTGTCGATTCTGGGCACCAGCGGGATCGTCCGTCCCTTCTCCTGCGCGGCGTACATCGCGTCGATCCACCAGGGCATCGACGTCGCGCGCACCAACGGTTATCAGCACATCGCTGCCTGCACCGGCAACGCCAGCGAAGACACGATGCGTCGCGTGTATCAGATCCCGGACATCGCACTGATCGAGATGGGGGATTTTGTCGGCGCTGTGCTCAAGCACCTGCGCAAAACCCCGGTAGAGCGGCTCAGTGTCTGCGGCGGTTTCGGCAAGATCAGCAAGCTGGCGGCGGGCCATATGGACCTGCACAGTCGCCACTCCAGTATAGATCTGGTTCAGCTCGCGCGCTGGGCTGCCGATGTGGGCGCGGACGCCGAGCTGCAACAGAACATTCGCCAGGCCAACACCAGTCAGCAAGCGCTGGCCATGGCCTCCGCCGTCGGCATCGCGCTGGGTGATGCGGTCTGTCAGCACGCGCTGGATTTCGCCCGCAGCGTGGTGCCGGCGCAGGTTGAGGTCGAGGTCTTCGCCATCGACCGGCAGGGCGGGATCGTCGGCCACGCGGGAGGTTTTGATTGAACTCACACACCCTGAAACGCGTACTATTGCTCGGCGGCGTCACCGACGCACTGGCGATCGCCCGTACGCTGGGGCCTCAGCACGTTTACAGCCTGGCGGGCGTGGGTCGCGTGCCCACCGACCTGCGCTGCGAAGTCCGTGTGGGCGGGTTCGGCGGCGCTGAAGGGCTGGCAAACTTCGTACAGCAAACAGGCATCGATCTGATCCTGGACGCGACGCACCCTTACGCTGCGCAGATGAGCCAGAACGCTGTCACGGCGGCAAAGCTGACCGGTGTTCCCTGCTGGGCATTGCGTCGACCCGCGTGGCAGGCGGGGCCGGACGATGACTGGCGCGAAGTTGCGGACTGGGCAGAATTGATCGCCGCCCTCACCCCCTTTCAACGCCCCCTGTTCACCTTGGGCCGCGAACCTTTGCAGCACCTGCACGAGATTCCCGCCCATCAGTTCTGGACGCTGCGGGCCCTGGACATCTACCCCGGCAATGAACGCTGTGAAGTGATCGGCGCGCGCGGCCCTTTCCGGCTGGAGGATGAGCGCGAGTTGTTCGAGACTCGCAACATCGACGTCCTTATCAGCAAGAACAGCGGCAGCACGGCCACCGAGCCGAAGCTGGAGGTGGCGCGGGAGCGCGGGGTGCCGGTGCTTGTGTTGAAACGGCCGATGCTGCCGGAGGTGGATCGGGCCTTTTGGAGTGTGGGCGAGGTGTTGGCTGCGTTGCAGAATGCTGAAGATGCCAGCTAGCTGTGTGGCATCCGTCTGGCCCCCTGCTGAACCCTTCCTGAACCAAATCCGCCCCGCGACATAACGTCGCGGGCGGGCTTTTTACATCTGGCGGCTGATCAGGCTAAATGGCCGGCATGAGAAAACAACAAGATCAAATCATCACGCAGAAGCGGCGCCGGGCGTTCGCCTGGGTGGCCTGTTTCGCACTGTTGTTCGGCGTGCTGGCGATGCCGATGACGCCGACCATGCCGCGCCCCGAGGGTGAGCGGCTGGTCTGGGGAAGCGGCTGCACAGACGCCGCATCACGCCTGGCCATGACGCCCGTTGAAGTCAGCGATAAACAATCGTCCTATCACCCCGACATCGCGTTCGTGCAGCACTGCGCCTGCTGCACAAACGCCACGCCACTGGTTGCAGTGCCGACCCTCATCGGTTTTGGATTGTTCGCCCTGGTCGAACCGGTGCGTTTCCCTGTTGCGGTACTGGTGCTGCGTGCGCCGCCCCTTCAGCGCTGGCCTGCACGCAATCCGCATGCATCGCCCCGGGTCTGATGAGTCGACCTTGCCCTGGCGCACCTGAATGAACCGGAGACCTGCGTTGATGCTGAACAAAATCCTCCTGCTGATCGCCCTTGCGCTGCCAGCGCCTTTCGTTGAAGCCCAGGATTACACCAAGGGCCAACTGGTCGTTGCGCAGCCATGGTCCATGGCGTTGCCGCCCAACGCGCCCACCGTCGCTGCCTATTTTGTGATCACCAACGGAGGCGCGGAGAACGATAAGCTGAAAGCGGTCGACAGCCCCATCGCCGGTGCCGCTCAGCTGCATGAGCACGTCAGCCAGGACGGCCTGATGAAAATGCAGCACGTCGAGACGGTGGATATCCCCGGCGGCGGCACCGCGACATTCGCCCCCATGGCCTATCACGTCATGCTGCTGGATCTGAAAGACCGCGCCCGACTGATCGACGGGCAGAGCTTCCCCCTCACACTGCACTTTGAGAAAGCGGGCGACCTGACCGTTGACGTCATGGTATTGAAACAGCCACCCGATGCTGCCGCCCCGGCCCACGCCCACTGACCCGCCGAATCCCGACGCCGCCCCCTTGAACCGTCCGCCCGCGAACCGCGCCCGATCAGCCCACGCCCCTCGTCACTCGCAGGGTGCGTGGCTGAGCCTGTTCGCCATGCTGATGATCTTCATCGGCCCGCTGATCTCGCAGTCGATGCCCATGGAGCATCACAGCAGTATGGCAATGCCCGCGCCGACTTCGATGTCGATGTCGATGCATGGCGAAATGGACATGTCGGCCTCGATGGACATGGCCATGGAGATGGGCGCGGGCGAACACAGCGGCCACGCCAAGGCCGAACTGGACGCCGGCGTCGATCACGTCATCTGGGCCAAATGCGGCTATTGCACACTGCTGTTCAGTTGCCCGGCGCTCACCAAAACCGTCGCCGTCCTGGCCCCCGTCCCGCCCAGACCCGCTGACTTCTACAACGAGGCCACGCAACTCGGCCACGCCCAGCGCAACGTCTTCCCCAACGCCCGCAGTCGCGCGCCGCCCCTCTCGTCAGTCGCCTGAACGCCACAAATTGACTCGCACCCGCTGACGGCTTCTCTGGCTGCCAGCGGGTTGCGCCGTGTTTTCCCTGACGGGAGCGTTGCACCATGTCCAAACCGAATGTGTCTTTCTACAACCTGGCGTGGCGATGGCATTTCTATGCCGGCCTGTTCGTCGCGCCGTTCATGATTCTGCTGGCGGTCACCGGGATCATTTACCTGTTCAAACCGCAGCTCGACGCGCTGATGTACAGCGACCTGCTGACGGTTAAACCCGCGCACCACTCACTCAGTGCCGATGACCTGCAAAAGCGTGTGCTGACGGCCTTTCCACAGGCTCAGGTGAGCAAATACCTGCCGCCGCTGAATGCCGAGGGCAGCGCGCAGTTCGTGGTCAAAAACGCCGGCCGCGACATGAACGTGTTCATCGATCCCTACAGCGGCACGGTGCTTGGCACCCAGGACGCAAAGCAAAACCTGCAAGCCATCGCGCGCGAACTGCACGGCGAACTGATGATCGGCACCGTCGGCGATCGGCTGGTGGAACTGGCCGCCGGCTGGGGCATCGCGCTGGTGGTTTCGGGCGTGTATCTGTGGTGGCCACGCGGTCGATCACCCGCCGGCGTGCTCTGGCCTCGTCTCTCCGCCCGAGGCCGCATTCTCTGGCGCGACCTGCACGCGGTGACCGGATTCTGGGGGTCGGTGGCGCTGCTGTTCATGTTGCTGAGCGGCATGACCTGGACCGGCATGTGGGGGAAGGTGTATGCCGATGTCTGGAACACGTTTCCGGCGGCGATGTGGAATGACGTGCCCAAGTCGGACAAGCAGGCGGGCGCCTTGAACAGCGCCAGTGTGCAGACCGTGCCGTGGGCCATGGAAAACACGCCGATGCCGGTGTCGTCCGGGGATCACGCCGAGCACATGAATCACGCGCACATGTCCAGCGCTCCCGCAGCGCCGGGCATCTCCCTGCAGCAGGTAGTGGACATCGCCAAGGCGCGCACTATCGAACCGGGCTACAGCATCACCCAACCGAAAACCGCCGATGGCGTGTTCACCGTCTCCGTGTTCGCCGACGACCCGCGCAATGACGCCACGCTGCATGTCGATCAGTACAGCGGCAAGGTGCTGGCGGACGTGCGTTACAGCGATTACAGCACCGTGTCCAAGGCCACTGAACTGGGCGTGATGCTGCACGAAGGCAAGATGTACGGCTGGGTAAACCAGCTGCTGATTCTGTTCATCTGCCTGATGGTGCTGCTGAGTTCGGTGAGCGGAATCGTGATCTGGTGGAAGCGTCGCCCGCAGAACGGTTTCGGCGTTCCGCCGTTGCGTCATGACCTGCCGCGCTGGAAAGCCGCAACGGTGGTGATGGTCGCGCTGGGCGTGGCGTTTCCGCTGGTAGGGGTTTCGATGCTGGCGGTATGGATGCTCGATCGAATAGTGCGTTCGCGCTTTGCCAAAACGGCGACAACAGCTTAGATTGCGTCTCGCGGAGCCTGGAACCTCTTTTGGGTGGTTTAGTGATGAATTCCTCCTCATTTCGGGTTTCAGGCTTCGCACCTGTTTTTCTGATCGTCGAATGTCCCACCTCCTCCGCGAAAACTCCTACCCGTCTGGTCGCTTTTCCTTTCCCTCCAGACTTGGCTCCGCCTACAGACGCGCGCCTCACGCCCTGACTCCATG
This sequence comes from Pseudomonas sp. W5-36, assembly GCF_046540455.1. NCBI lineage: Bacteria > Pseudomonadati > Pseudomonadota > Gammaproteobacteria > Pseudomonadales > Pseudomonadaceae > Pseudomonas > Pseudomonas sp. W5-36. The sequence goes on from NZ_JAXCIQ010000011.1 coordinate 55,542, forward strand.
AAACGAGTCGCCGAACCCGTCGGTTCTGCGAGTCATCCCTCATGCATACGAACAGGCGCCATGAATTCCACGAACGTTACCGCTCCATCCATGCTCGACGTCGACAGCTCTGCCTTGACGATTTACACACTCCCCGATTTCACCCAGGCCCTTGAACAGACGCTCACTGACTGCCTTCGCCTGAGCCATCGCGGGCTGGCGTTCGATTACGCCCGTGCCCGGCTGGTCTGCCAAGAGCGAAGCATCGAACCCGGCGCAACCGAAGTCACCAGCAGTTACCCGCTGCTTGCCAGCCTGACAGCCCACTTCACCGGGCTTTTTCAGTGGCAGAACGTCGAGTCTGCCGGGCTCTACACCACTGAGTTTCCTTCGCCGGACACGCCCTCCATCGGCGGGCTGGACCGCGACGCACTGATCGCTCTGTATGCAGCCGTCGCGCAGGCCCTGCCCGCCCGCTACAAACAAACACTGTCGGATCATTGGGCAGAGCTTCAACCCTCCGGTAAAACGCGGGGAGACGACTTCCTCGCGGATCGGGTCAAATTGCTCAGGCTGGAGGGCCAGATGCGAGTCGAAAAAGGTGAGTTTCGTCCGTATCTGTACAGCATGCTCGACGCCACACTGGATTACGGCATGGACACCTCGGCGGACCCACTGCAGAAGCACGACGTCTTTAACCTGTGGTTGGGGACAAGCTCCACCGCACTGTTTCCCCTGACAGGGGCGTTTGTCATCACCGAGCAACGCAGCGATCAGGTTCCGGCACCTGACGACGAGTCAGTAGGAGAGGTCGTTCTCTACACCCCTGCCGGCAGTCTGGAACGATTCGATTCAGTGAATCAGCTCACCGGCACCCTCACCCGTCGCCTTGCCGACGAGACGCAACGCCGCCAGTTGCTGGGCCATCTCAGGCTCAACGATGTCATCACAATGGCGCTGCCCAACACTGACGTTGAGCAGCCCCCTGTACGTTGGGGCCTGCAGAAGCTGGGCAATAATTTCATGAGCCTGCTGCTGACATCGCAGATCATCAAGCAGAAGGCAGACTTCGACCACGCGGTGAACATCGCTCAATCCCTGAACCTCAATCAGCCGTCGTTGCAGCGCCTCATTCTCGAGTTGATGGCCTCGGATCAGCTGTTCGACAACCACCGCATCGAGCGGCAGCTGGATTGCGATGTGGTCCGCGAGCAGATGCCGGACTGGTGGGACAAAATGAGTGAAGAACAGCGGGCCGAATGGACCCGCGATGCCACGGCTTACGCGCAGTCTATCCGGGCCATCCGCCGCATCAGTCTGGACTACTTCAACACGCCGCAAGCTAACGGCGCCCACGTCATTACGGCCTACGTCGATGCAACGGTCACCGCCGCACTGGCAGAGAAAAATATCCAGCTGGCGCCTCGAAATATTCAGGTCATTGCGACGTTCCAGCATCTCGACGCGTCCCTGTTTTACCCCCTTACCCCGACAGAAACGACAACCCGGTTCCAGACCCACTCGCTGCACGCATTGGCCCACGAAGACGCCCTACGGACGAACATCCAGAACGCCATCGAGTTACGGGCTGCAGACGAACACGGTGCAGAGATACCGGGGCTTTCTGGCGCTTTCGTGAGAGAGCTGCTAGCGCGAATCCAGATTCCAAAGCGGCTGGACGACTACCTAACCGAACACCTTGATCACTCCGAGTACGCTGGCCAGTTGAAGCGCCAGCACCGCGAGTTGCTGCTGGCGCGACTGGGCATGGCGTATAGGGAGAGTCAGCTCAACGGATTTCCCGAGAACCGGCTGCGCTGGATCAAAGCGGTACTGGAGGGCCCCGATTCGCAGCGGCGTCCGGGGGTGGACGAGGTCAATATCGAGGTGCGATTGCTGCACATTAGCGGGGTCAAGATCCCGGACGTCATGTTGATTGCCCCCGCTGGCAAATTCAGCAAGGGGCCTCTTGTGCTTTGCACGCTCAACGCCCCGGATAACGTGGTGTTCCGCGCATTCGACAGCATGTTCCACCTCACGAACGCTTTTCTGGAAAACGACACGTACAAATCCTACATGGCGAGGCTGCTGCCGCTGGCCGACAGACGCCAGGCCAGGCTGATGCTCGATTACGAAGAGTCGCTCAAGCACTGGCGCCTCCCGGACGTACTGGCGTCGCTGCCGAGTCCGCTTCCCATCCCGTCCCACTTTACGCATCCAGTGGTGTTTGTGACGCAGACGGGCGATCTGTTAGACGAGTATTTCGGGGGCAGGATCCGCCAGTTGAAAGAGGAAGCGAAATCGCTGCTGATCCAGCCCGGCAGTGGCGAGTCCCGGTGGCAAACCTTCGACATGGTGGTGAGCGTGGCCCTGCTGCTGTTGCCCCCGCCGGTCATGATCCCCCTCGCGCTCGGAATGGGCCTGGCCAACGCCTGGAGCGGCTTTCAAAAAGTCGATGAAAACGACTGGGACGGTGCCGCACAGGAGTTTATGGACGCGGCCGGTTATCTGCTGACTGCCGGTATCTCCCGCGCAGGTGGCGCAGCCTTCAAGGGCCGTCAACTGGCGGCGATAAAACGCCCGCACCTGGTCCGCCGCACCGGACGCCATGGACAGGTGCAGATCGGCTATCTGCTGTCACCCGCTGGGGCGCCCTACTTTGCCGAGTCGGGCATGATCACGAGGCTTGACCCGAAAAAATTTACCGAGATCACCCTCGATTCTGAAAAGGCCTACGTGGCTCGACGGTTCAACCTGTTCGGGCGGTGCCGCCTGTACCGCCCCTATTACCGAGACCCCGCGCTGCTGATCCATGAGGACGAATACGTTGTGCGGACAAGGACCGGGGGCTGGCGCAAGCTCTCGCAGCCGGTGGTGCGCCTGGCACCGAGCGCGAGTCGACAGGCCCGGCATGACCTAAGCCTGCTGCTCACCGGATGGCCGTTCCCGTCTGAAGGCATTAGCATTGCTGAACCGTCCCTCGATGAACCCCGGTTCCTGGCCCTGGCCGAACGCGCAAGGGCGGAGCTGTACCCCGAGCTCCTCGACTACATCGAAGGCGGATCCGCAGAGATCAATCAACTCCTGAGAAGCGGAGCGCGGACGCCCCGGACCCAGGCGTTTCTCAACCAGTTCTACCGCCTGCGTTCATGGAAAGGCGATGCGTTCCGTGCCGCGCGCGTCACGGACGAGGGTCTGCAACAATTACGACGCCAGCTCGGCGCGGTGTTTGTTGACGCAGGGGTGCAATCAGCGTCCATTAGCCGCGGGAATGCCGTGCGCTGGAGCCTGGACAGGTTCGTGACGGACCAGGCACTCAGTAATACGCGTCCGGTGTTTCTGATCTTTGCGCCGTCGGTACCGAAGAAGAACATGTTCTCGGATTTTCTTGCCGACCACGTCGCTATCCCGCCCGGCACCCGCGTTCAGCTCAAAGCGTTTCAAGAGGTGAACGGACAGGCGTTCGCCTATTTCACCGCGCCGGACAACATCGTCTACGAAACCTTTGATCTGTTTACGGGGGAGCGTGAGCTTTTCGTGAGGTAGCAGCCCTTGCCGAGTGCGCCAGGCCAGTCAAACGAGGGGCGCCGGACGGTATCGCACCAGTTGAGCGCGCTTGACGCACCACCCGCCCCGCATCGATCCACATTGGTGCGCGGCGCCGGGTTCACGCGACGTTTTGATTCCATTTTGCGACGCGCGCAGCCTTGGCCCAGCGTTTGCTAAAGCCTAAGCAGACTCAACTGTGCACCGCCAACAGCCGTCATCTAAAAAAATCAGAGAATGGAGCTAGCCAATGAAGCGTCGTAGTTTGCTGAAAGCGTTCACTTTGTCTGCATCGATCGCAGCGATGGGTTTGACCTGGACCGCTCAGGCGGCCGAGACCATCAAGGTCGGCATTCTGCATTCTTTGTCCGGCACCATGGCCATCTCCGAGACCTCGCTCAAGGACATGGCGCTGATGACCATCGATGAAATCAACGCCAAGGGCGGCGTCAACGGCAAGATGCTTGAACCTGTGGTGGTCGACCCCGCGTCGAACTGGCCGTTGTTCGCGGAGAAGGGCCGCCAGCTGTTGACTCAGGACAAGGTCGCCGTGGTGTTTGGCTGCTGGACCTCGGTGTCGCGCAAGTCGGTGTTGCCGGTCTTCGAAGAGTTGAACGGCTTGCTGTTTTACCCGGTGCAGTACGAAGGCGAAGAGATGTCGCCGAACGTGTTCTACACCGGGGCCGCGCCCAACCAGCAAGCGATTCCTGCGGTTGAATACCTGATGAGCGAAGACGGTGGCGCGGCCAAGCGCTTCTTCCTGCTGGGCACCGACTACGTTTACCCGCGAACTACCAACAAGATTCTGCGCTCGTTCCTGCACTCCAAAGGTGTCGCGGACAAGGACATCGAAGAGGTCTACACCCCGTTCGGTCACAGCGACTACCAGACCATCGTGTCGAACATCAAAAAGTTCGCGGCGGGCGGCAAGACGGCGGTGATCTCAACCGTGAACGGCGACTCCAACGTGCCGTTCTACAAAGAGCTGGGCAATCAGGGCCTGAAAGCCACCGACGTACCGGTAGTGGCGTTCTCGGTCGGCGAAGAAGAACTGCGCGGCGTCGACACCAAGCCGCTGGTGGGCAACCTGGCGGCGTGGAACTACTTCGAATCGGTCAAGAACCCCGTCAACACCAAGTTCGTCGCCGACTGGAAGGCCTACGCCAAGGCGCACAACCTGCCGAACGCCGACAAGGCCGTGACCAACGACCCGATGGAAGCCACGTACGTGGGTATCCACATGTGGGCGCAAGCGGTCGAGAAAGCCAAATCCACCGACGTGGATAAAGTCCGCGAAGCCATGGCTGGCCAGACCTTCGCCGCGCCGTCGGGCTTCACCCTGACGATGGACAAGACCAACCACCACTTGCACAAACCGGTGATGATCGGCGAGATCAAGGCTGACGGTCAGTTCAACGTGGTGTGGCAGACCAAAGAGCCGATTCGCGCCCAGCCTTGGAGTCCGTTCATTCCGGGCAACGACAAAAAGCCTGACTACGCAGTGAAGAGCAACTAAGGAAAACAGGGTAAACGGCCGGTTGAAATGTTCCGGCTGAACCTTTCCCTGTGGGAGCGAGCTTGCTCGCGAATGCGATCTCACCGAGATCGCAGATGCCGTCTGACATCACGTGATCGCGAGCAAGCTCACGCCTACAGGTTCCCTGCATGACATTGCGTCATGCGGGTGCTCCCAGGACTCGATATGCCCAGATACTTCCACCACCTCATTCTCGCGCTGTGCCTGTGGCTGCCCTTCGCCGCCCACGCCAGCGATGCCGGCGACTTTGTCGCGGCCCAATCCTCCGAGCGCGCCCAACTGCTGGAAACCTGGGCCGCCAGGCCTGACCCGGCGCGCGTCGAGTTGCTGGTTGCCCTGCAGGACGGCCGCGTCGCCGCCGACAGCAGCAACCGGGCGTTCATCCAGAACGGCGACAGCTTCATCGCCGTCGACCCTGCCGCTCCCGCGCTGGCCGATGCGCCAAACCCCGACACGCCACAGGCCATTAGCCTGAATAACCGCCTTCGCGGCCTGATCAACACCGCGCTGGCCAGCCATCAATTGCTCGCTGCCGACCCCAAGGTTCGCCTGGCCGCCGCGCAAATCCTGCAGAAAAGCGCGCGCCCGGCGCAATTGCCGTTGCTGGTGCAACAAGTGGCGAGCGAACAGGACGACAGCGTCCATTCGGCCCTTAATCTGGCGCTGGCCAACCTGCAGCTGGTGGACGTGAGCCCTACCGTGCGGCTCGCCGCGGTGCGCCTGCTCGGTGAAACCGGTGATCCTCTGGCCCGCACCCGGCTGGAAACCCTGCTCGAACCCAACGTTGAAACCGACCCCACCGTGCGTCTGGCGGCGGAGACAAGCCTGGCTCAGGTCAAACGCAAATTGATGATCGGCGAGATCCTCGGCCAAGCCTTCGCCGGCCTGTCGCTCGGGTCGATTCTGCTGCTGGCGGCGCTGGGACTGGCGATCACCTTCGGCCTGCTGGGCGTGATCAACATGGCCCACGGCGAGATGCTGATGCTCGGCGCCTACGCCACCTACGTCGTGCAGATGATGTTTCAGCGCTACGCCCCAGGCGCCCTTGAGTTTTATCCGCTGGTGGCGCTGCCGATCGCGTTTTTCGTCACCGCGTGCATCGGCATGGCCCTGGAACGTACGGTCATCCGCCACTTGTACGGTCGCCCGCTGGAAACACTGCTGGCGACCTGGGGCATCAGCCTGATGCTGATCCAACTGATTCGCGTGGTGTTCGGCGCGCAGAACGTCGAAGTGGCGAACCCGGAATGGCTGTCGGGCGGCATTCAGGTGCTGCCCAATCTCGTGCTGCCCTGGAACCGCATCGTCATCATCGCCTTCGCGCTGTTTGTCGTCGTGCTGACCTGGCTGCTGCTGAACAAAACCCGCTTGGGCCTGAACGTGCGTGCCGTCACCCAGAACCGCAACATGGCCGCCTGCTGCGGCGTGCCCACCGGGCGCATCGACATGATGGCCTTCGGGCTCGGCTCCGGCATTGCCGGCCTGGGCGGCGTGGCACTCAGCCAAATTGGCAACGTCGGTCCTGACCTGGGCCAGAGCTACATCATCGACTCCTTCCTCGTGGTCGTGCTCGGCGGCGTCGGGCAACTGGCCGGCAGCGTCACGGCGGCCTTCGGGCTGGGCATCGCCAACAAGATTCTCGAACCGCAGATCGGCGCGGTACTGGGCAAGATCCTGATCCTGGCGCTGATCATTCTGTTCATTCAGAAACGTCCGCAAGGCCTCTTCGCACTCAAAGGACGGGTGATCGACTGATGAATCAGCCATTGATGGTCACTGCCGCGCAACGCGCCGGCACCCAAGTTACGGTCGCGGTCGGCGTGGTGATTCTTGCCTTGCTGATCGCCCTGCCGTTGCTGTCCCTGCTACCCGAGAGCAACAGCCTGCAAGTCTCGGCCTACACCCTGACGCTGGTGGGCAAAATCCTCTGCTACGCGATCGTTGCGCTGGCACTGGACCTGGTCTGGGGCTACGCCGGCCTGCTGTCCCTCGGCCACGGGCTGTTCTTCGCCCTGGGCGGTTACGCGATGGGCATGTACCTGATGCGCGAAGCGTCGGGCGACGGTCTGCCGGCGTTCATGACCTTTCTGTCGTGGACCGAACTGCCGTGGTACTGGGTCGGCACCCAGCATTTCCTCTGGGCCATGTGCCTGGTGGTCCTGGCACCGGGGTTGCTGGCGCTGGTGTTCGGCTTCTTCGCCTTCCGCTCGCGGATCAAGGGCGTGTACTTCTCGATCATGACCCAGGCCCTGACCTTCGCCGGGATGCTGCTGTTCTTCCGCAACGAAACCGGCTTTGGCGGCAACAACGGTTTCACCAACTTCCGCAGCATTCTGGGGTTCAGCATCACCTCCCAGGGCACTCGCGCGGTGTTGTTTCTGCTGACGGTGGCGCTGCTGGCGGGCAGCCTGTTCGTCGGCTGGCGCCTGGCCCGCAGCAAGTTCGGTCGTGTCTTGACCGCCGTGCGCGATGCGGAGAACCGTTTGATGTTCTGCGGCTACGATCCGCGCGGTTTCAAGCTGTTTGTCTGGGTGTTGAGCGCCGTGCTGTGCGGCCTGGCCGGGGCGTTGTACGTGCCGCAGGTGGGCATCATCAACCCGAGCGAAATGTCGCCGACCAACTCCATTGAAGCGGCCGTCTGGGTCGCCCTGGGCGGTCGCGGCACGCTGATCGGCCCGCTGCTCGGCGCCGGCCTGGTCAATGGCATGAAGAGCTGGTTCACCGTGGCCTTCCCTGAATACTGGCTGTTCTTCCTCGGCGCGCTGTTCATCGTGGTGACGCTGTACCTGCCCAAAGGCGTGATCGGCCTGATCAAAAAAAGGGGCGAGCCATGAAAAGCACTCCGACGCCCGCATTCGATCCGGTGCTCGACCCGAACAGCGATGCCGGCACCAGCCGCGATGCCATCGGTCTCGGCCAAGTGGCCGGCAAGGGCCTGAACACGCTGCACGGCACCATCCTGACGCTGGAAGACATCAGCGTCAGCTTCGACGGCTTCAAGGCCCTCAACGATCTGAATCTGTACATCCGCGTGGGCGAGCTGCGCTGCATCATCGGCCCCAACGGCGCGGGCAAGACCACGCTGATGGACGTGATCACCGGCAAGACCCGCCCCAGTCACGGCAAGGCCTGGTTCGGCGAAACCCTGGACCTGACCAAGATGAGCGAAGTGCAGATCGCCCAGGCCGGCATCGGCCGCAAGTTTCAGAAACCGACGGTGTTTGAAGCGCTGAGCGTGTTCGAAAACCTGGAGCTGGCGCAGAAAACCGACAAATCGGTGTGGGCCAGCCTGCGGGCAAAGCTCAATGGCGAACAGCGCGACCGCATCGACGAGGTGCTGGAGACCATTCGCCTGAGCGCGTCGATGTCGCGCCCCGCCGGGCTGCTGTCCCACGGTCAGAAGCAGTTTCTGGAGATCGGCATGTTGCTGGTCCAGGACCCGCAACTGCTGCTGCTCGACGAGCCTGTCGCCGGCATGACCGACGCCGAAACCGAATTCACCGCCGAGCTGTTCAAAAGCCTGGCCGGCAAGCACTCGCTGATGGTGGTCGAGCACGACATGGGCTTCGTCGGCAGCATCGCCGACCACGTCACCGTCCTGCACCAGGGCAGCGTGCTGGCGGAAGGATCGCTAGAAGACGTGCAGGCGGATGAAAGAGTTATCGAAGTGTATTTGGGGCGGTAAACCGCCCAGCGGCAAGCTTTTAGCTGCAAGCGGCGAGCTGAAGCCAAACGCATGACCCGCTTTTTCTTGCAGCTTGCAGCTGATGAATCCGAGGAAATCAAATTGTTAACCGTCACTCAGCTGCATCAATTCTACGGCGGCAGCCACATCCTCCGCGGCCTGTCGTTTGACGTAAAAATCGGCGAGGTCACGTGCCTGCTCGGTCGTAACGGTGTGGGCAAGACCACGCTGTTGAAAGTGCTGATGGGGCTGCTGCCCGCCAAAGAAGGCGTTGTGCAGTGGGAAGGCAAGCCGATTACCGGTTTCAAGCCCCACCAGCGCGTGCATTCCGGCATCGCCTACGTGCCCCAGGGCCGGGAGATTTTCGGGCGGCTGACCGTTGAGGAAAACCTGCTCATGGGCCTGTCACGCTTTCCGGGATCGGAGGCGAAGGAAGTCCCGGCGTTCATTTACGAGCTGTTCCCGGTGTTGCTGCAGATGAAGCACCGGCGCGGGGGAGACCTGTCCGGCGGTCAACAACAGCAACTGGCGATCGGTCGCGCCCTCGCCAGTCGCCCTCGCCTGCTGATTCTCGACGAGCCCACCGAAGGCATTCAGCCCTCTGTGATCAAAGAGATCGGCGCGGTGATCAAAAAGCTCGCCGCCCGCGGTGACATGGCGATCCTGCTGGTCGAGCAGTTCTACGACTTTGCCGCCGAGCTGGCGGATCAGTACATCGTCATGTCCCGCGGCGAGATCGTCCAGCAAGGGCGCGGCGATAACATGGAGGCCGAAGGCGTTCGGGGTCTGGTCACCATTTAATTAATGCGCCGATCAGCTAAGGTACGGTCCTTGGATAACACGATAATCGACTTATGAATCTTCCTGCCCACACCGCCCTGTTCACCCCCAGCTGGCATGCCGAGCTGGAGTTGGCGTATGGGCGTTTCGGCGACAGCACGCGCCCGACGCAACGACGCCACAAAGGTCCGTTGCGGGTGCAAAAGCATCTGTACGCCGAAGGGCCGCAGGTCTGCCAACACATCATCGTTCACCCGCCGGGCGGCATTGCCGGCGGCGATCGGCTGGACATCAGCGCCAGCGTCGGCGCCAACGCCTGGGCGCAATTGACCAGCCCCGGCGCAGCGAAGTGGTACCGCGCGGCGGGCCCGGCCTATCAGCAACTGGACATAAACGTCGCTGCAGGCGGCACGCTGGAATGGCTGCCGCAGGAATCCATCGTCTTCAGCGAAGCCAAGGCTGAACTGACCACGCGGATTGATCTGGAAGGCGACGCCCGGCTGTTCTATTGGGACGTGGTTGCGCTGGGCCGGCCGGCCAGTGGCGAGCGTTTCGATCAGGGCCACTTTCAGGCGCATCTGGATATCCGGCGTGACGGCAAGCTGTTGTGGCACGAGCGCCAGCGCATCGTCGGCAATGACGGCTTGCTGGATTCGCCTATTGGCCTGTGCGGTAAACCGGTGTTTGCGACGCTGATCGTAACCGGGGAAATCGATGCTGATTTGATGGAGCGCTGCCGCGAGTTGGCCGCGCATTCAGCCGTGCGCGGCGACCTCAGCCAGTTGCCAGGGTTGATCATCGCCCGCTGCCTGGCAGACGAAGCCCTGCACGCGCGGGCCTGGCTGATTGAATTATGGAGGCTGCTGCGCCCTGCCCTGTTGGGCCGGGAGGCGGTGGCGCCGAGGATCTGGAGCACCTAAACGAAACTGGCCATCTGTAGGAGCGTGGCTTGTCCCGCGATCGGCGACGAAGTCGTCGTAAACCGGCCCATACGGTCCTCATGACAGATCGAAGGAAGGCCATGACTGCCGCTTCGCGTCAGATCGCGGGACAAGCCACGCTCCTACAGAGTTTGCGGCGATTTCTCTATTCGGAACTTAATAACGGACAAAACCCATGGATCTGACCCCACGCGAAAAAGACAAGATGCTGATCTTCACCGCAGGCCTGGTCGCCGAGCGACGGCTGGCACGCGGTGTGAAGCTTAATTACCCGGAAGCGATGGCCTTCATCTCCGCCGCCCTGCTGGAAGGTGCGCGTGACGGCCAGACCGTCGCCGACCTGATGCACTACGGCACCACCCTGCTGACCCGTGACCAGGTGATGGAAGGCATCCCGGAAATGATCCCGGAGATCCAGGTCGAGGCGACCTTCCCGGATGGCACCAAGCTGGTCACCGTGCATCAGCCGATTGCCTGAACGGCCCATTGAACCTGAGAAGCCCGTTGAAACAGCCACACAGGAACCCGTGGAAACGAACATGACCTATTCGATCCGTGACGCTTTGCTGACTGACATGCCGGCCGTGCTGGCGATCTACAACGACGCCGTGCTCAACACCACGGCGATCTGGAACGAGCAGCCGGTGGACCTTGCCAACCGCAAAACCTGGTTCGCCGCGCGCCAGGCACAGGCGTACCCGATTCTGGTCGCCGTCGACGACGAGGATCAGGTGCTGGGCTATTCGTCGTTCGGCGACTGGCGACCGTTCGAGGGGTTTCGTCACACCGTCGAGCACTCGGTTTACGTGCGTGCCGATCAACGGGGCAACGGCCTGGGTCCGCTGCTGATGAAAGCGCTGATCGAGCGCGCCCGCGCCTGCGACAAGCACATGATGGTCGCGGCCATCGAAAGCGGTAATGCGGCGTCGATTCACCTGCATGGGCGCGAGGGTTTTATCACCACCGGGCAAATGCCCCAGGTGGGCACCAAGTTCGGTCGCTGGCTGGACCTGACCTTCATGCAGCTGGACCTGTCGCCCGGCGCCTCTGCCCCACCTTCGCAAGCGCCCGGCATCACGCCTGTCGCCTGAATGTTCATCCTGAAAGGATTTCGCCCATGAATGCCGCCCATTTACGCCGTGTCACGTCAGAAAGCTTCGCGCATTACCGCTCAGGCCTGGTGGCGCTGTTGCTGGACGCCGTCCGCCACGGGGCCTCGGTCGGCTTCATGGCCGATCTCGGCGCTGAAGAGGCGGCCACGTGGTGGGACGGGGTCAAGGCCGAGGTTGAGCAGGGCGACCTGCTGCTCTGGGTGGTGGCAGAGGAAGACCAGGTGCTGGCGACGGTGCAACTGGCGCTGTGCCAGAAGGCCAATGGCCTGAACCGCGCCGAGGTACAGAAATTGCTGGTGCTCAGTCAGGCACGCCGGCGCGGGCTGGCGACGCAGTTGATGAGCGCCGTGGAACAGGCAGCGCAGCAGCACCAGCGCGGGCTTTTGTTTCTGGACACACTGGCCGGTTCCGATGCCGAAGATTTCTATCGCGCGTCGGGGTATGAGCTGTCTGGCCTGCTGCCGGACTACGCCTGCAACCCCGACGGCGAATACAAGGCCACGGCCATTTACTACAAGTTACTGTCGAGGAAGAGCGCATGATTCCTGGTGAATACCAGATCCAGCCCGGCGACATCGAGCTCAACGCCGGTCGCCGGACCATCATCCTTAGCGTCGCCAACAGTGGAGACCGGCCTATTCAGGTCGGCTCGCACTTTCATTTTTTCGAAACCAACGACGCCCTGACCTTCGACCGCGCCGCCAGCCGGGGCATGCGCCTGAACATCCCCGCCGGCACCGCCGTGCGCTTCGAGCCGGGACAGGCGCGGGAAGTGGAACTGGTGGACCTGGCCGGGTTGAGGCGGGTTTTCGGGTTTGCGGGAAGAGTTATGGGTGAACTGTAAAACGCGTTCACTTTCCAGCCAGGTCAAGCTGCAAGCGCCAAGCCACAAGCGCCAAGCACAGCAGTCCGCGGCGTACACAACATTCGCTTTTACTTGCCGCTTGCCGCTTGCCGCTTGAGGCTTGCCGCTTTGATTCGAGGAACGAAGTATGAAGATCAGCCGACAAGCCTACGCCGACATGTTCGGCCCCACTGTCGGCGACCGTGTGCGTCTGGCCGACACCGAGCTGTGGATCGAGGTCGAGCAGGATTTCACCGTCTATGGCGAGGAAGTGAAGTTCGGCGGCGGCAAGGTCATTCGTGACGGCATGGGCCAGGGCCAGGGCGTGGCTGCCGAAGTCGTCGACACGCTGATCACCAACGCGCTGATCGTCGATCACTGGGGCATCGTCAAAGCCGATGTCGGCCTCAAGGGCGGGCGCATCGCAGCCATCGGCAAGGCCGGCAACCCGGACATTCAGCCCGGCGTGACCATCGCCATCGGCGCCGCCACCGAAGTTATCGCTGGCGAAGGCATGATCCTCACCGCCGGCGGCGTCGACACGCACATCCATTTCATCTGCCCGCAGCAGATCGAAGAAGCGCTGATGAGCGGCGTCACCACCATGATCGGCGGCGGCACCGGCCCGGCGACGGGCACCAACGCAACCACGGTCACGCCCGGCAAGTGGCACATGATGCGCATGTTGCAGGCTGCCGAAGCGTTCCCCATGAACATCGGCTTTACCGGCAAGGGCAACGTCAGCCTGCCCGAGCCGCTGATCGAACAGGTCAAGGCCGGTGCCATCGGCCTCAAGCTGCACGAAGACTGGGGCACCACGCCTGCGGCCATCGATAACTGCCTGAGCGTCGCCGATCAGTACGACGTGCAGGTCGCGATCCACACCGACACACTGAACGAGTCCGGCTTCGTCGAAACCACCCTGGGGGCGTTCAAGAACCGCACCATTCACACCTACCACACCGAAGGCGCCGGCGGCGGTCATGCACCGGACATCATCAAGGCCTGCGGCTTCCCTAACGTGCTGCCGAGCTCGACCAACCCGACCCGGCCGTTCACCCGCAACACCATCGACGAGCACCTGGACATGCTAATGGTCTGCCATCACCTGGACCCGAGCATCGCCGAAGACGTCGCGTTCGCCGAGAGCCGCATCCGCCGCGAAACCATTGCCGCCGAGGACATCCTTCACGATCTGGGCGCGTTCTCGATGCTCAGCTCCGACAGCCAGGCCATGGGCCGCGTGGGCGAAGTGATCATGCGCACCTGGCAGACCGCCGACAAAATGAAACGCCAGCGCGGCCCGCTGCCGGGGGACGGCGAAGGCAACGATAACTTCCGCGCCAAACGCTACATCGCCAAATACACCATCAATCCGGCCATCACCCACGGCATCAGCCATGAAGTGGGCTCCATTGAGGTGGGTAAATGGGCGGACCTGGTGCTCTGGCGGCCGGCCTTCTTCGGGGTGAAACCGACGCTGATCCTCAAGGGCGGCTCGATTGCCGCCAGCCTGATGGGCGACGCCAACGCCTCGATCCCGACCCCGCAACCGGTTCACTACCGCCCGATGTTTGCCAGCTACGGCAGCTCGTTGCACGCCAGCAGCCTGACGTTCATCAGCCAGGCGGCCTTTGACGCCGGGGTCCCGGAGCAGCTGGGTCTGAAGAAACAGATCGGCGTGGTCAAGGGCTGCCGCAGCGTCACGAAGGCGGACCTCATCCACAACGACTACCTGCCAAACATCGACGTCGACCCGCAGACCTACCAGGTCAAGGCCGACGGCGTGCTGTTGTGGTGCGAGCCGGCGGACGTGCTGCCAATGGCGCAGCGGTATTTTCTGTTCTAAGGGTATTAGTCCTTTTTTGTAGGAGCGTGGCTTGTCCCGCGATCTGGTGCGCAGCGCCAGTGAAATCCATGAATGCGAAGATCCAGCTATTCCGCGATCGCCGCTTTTCACGACGACTTTGTCGCCGATCGCGGGACAAGCCACGCTCCTACAATGAAAGCGTGCAAATGCGTGATGCTTCCTGCAACAACATGGCGGTACTATGCGCGCTCTCATTCAGCGCCCCGGCAGCAAGGTAGTTCCCCATGCGTCTTTCGGACTTCATCGTTCAGAATGTGGATCGCATCGTCGATGAGTGGGAACGGTTTGCGGCCACGCTGACGCCCGCCGCCGCCCAGATGAGTTCAGCCGAGCTGCGCGACCATGCCGAGGCGATCCTGCTCGCGGCGGCGCGTGACATGAACACCGCTCAGACCAAAGCCGAACGCATCGCCAAGGCTCAGGGCGAAGACATCGGCAAAACCCCGACACTCGATCAGGCCGCCTCCAGTCACGGCGAGTTGCGCCATATCGTCGGGTTTGACCTGGTGCAGATGACTTCAGAATTCCGCCACCTTCGGGCGACGGTCGTGCGCTTCTGGGCAGAAAACCAGATAGATCCACAGGTCAGTCACATCACCGACATGATCCGCTTCAACGAAGCCATCGATGAAGCCCTGGCCGAGTCGACGGCGGCCTACGCCGATCGCGTGACACGTTCCCGTGACATCTTTCTCGCCATTCTCGGTCACGACCTGCGCGCGCCCTTGCAGGCCATCGGTATGTCGTCCGAAGTGCTGATGCGCAAGACCACGCTGGCAGACGCCGAGCTTGGGTACATCAAACGCATCAAAAGCAGCAGTTTGTTGATGGGGACAATGATCAGCGACTTGCTGGAGTTTGTTCGCAGCCGTCTCGGCGTCACGCTGCCGGTCGAGCGCAAACCCATGGAGATGACCCTGGCCTGCCGCGAGGCCATCGACGCGGCCACGGCAGGACAGCCCGATTGCAACGCAGTGTTCACCAGCACCGGTGACACCCGGGGCGAGTGGGATCGGGCACGCATCGCGCAGTTGCTGCAAAACCTGATTGGCAATGCCTTGCAGCATGGCGCGGCGACGCGGCAGGTCACCGTGAAGCTCACCGGCAGCGAAAACCATGTGAGCCTCTCGGTGCATAACGGCGGCGAGCCTATCGCGGAGGAAGCCATCGGCAGCATCTTCGACCCGCTGGTCCGCTCGGCCAACGAAAAAACCGGCATCCACAACCCTTCCACCAGCCTGGGCCTGGGGTTGTTCATCGTGAAAGAGGTGGTGAATGCCCACAACGGCAGCATCACGGTTGTGTCCAACGTCGGAGACGGCACGACGTTTAACGTGGAATTGCCGAAGAAAGGTTAATAAGCGTTGAGCAGCGAGCACAACCCGTGTGGGGAGTGAGCTTCAGTCCAGCGCTTCAATCCACAAACCGCCCCAGCCGCTGCCTGAGCATGCGGTTTTCCGCCCTGACGTGTTCGAGCTCTTGCAGAAGGTCCAGCGCCAAAGCGACGCCGTCCCATTCCAGCTGCAATTCGCGATGCAATTTGACCGCACGCCTGCCGATCGACAACGCGGCACTGTCGAACAGCCACTCATCCGGCTGCCTCCCCTGGGGTTCGAGAATGCCGTGCTCGACAATCTCGATTACGAAGGCGGCCGGCAGGTCGACCACCTCACAGAACTCCTGCATGTCTATGACCAGGGTATTGCTCATGATCAGTTACTCCATTGAGCCCTCGGATCGAACGCGGCCTGCTGGGCCAGCTTCTCCCACAGCGCTTTGGTCGCCTCATTGGTGGATTTGGGCATGACGATTTTCAGTTGCGCGTACAGATCGCCGCGCTGGCCCTGCTTGTTCAGCAGACCATTGCCTTTGACCCGCAGCCGCTGACCGTTCTGACTGTCCGGGCGGATGGTCAGGTTGATCTTGCCGGTCAACGTCGGCACCGCCACCTTGGTGCCGAGCGTTGCTTCCCACGGCGCGATCGGCACCGTGATAATCAGGTCATGCCCCTCGACGTCGAACATCGGGTGCGGCGCCAGGCGGATGATCAGGTACAGATCGCCCTTCTCCCCACCGGCAACGCCCGGCGCGCCCTGCCCCTTAAGGCGGATGCGCTCGCCATCGGTGACGCCCGCGGGGATCTTCACATTCAACGTCTTGGTGATGTCGGCCATGCGCTGACCGTTGGCGCTGTGTTGCGGCACCTTGAAGCTGATCTGCTTGGACTCGGTGGAGAGGGTCTCCTCCAGAAACACCGCCAGTTCCATCTCCACGTCCTGCCCTCGACGCCCCGGGCTCTGCGCCCGACCGCCTTGCTGACCACCGCGATTACCGAAAATGGAACTGAAAAAGTCGGAGAAATCGCCGTTTTCGAAGCCGCCACTACCAAAGCCCTGACCCGCGCCCGCGCCGCCGCGGCCCTGCCAGCCAGGCGGTGGCTGGAACCGGCCCTGACTGCCGTATTTGCGAATCTCGTCGTATTCGGCGCGCTTTTCAGGGTCGCTGAGCGCTTCATACGCTTCGGAGGCTTCTTTGAATTTGTCTTCCGCGCCAGGCTCTTTGCTGACGTCGGGGTGATACTTGCGCGCGAGCTTGCGATAGGCGGTCTTGATCGTCTTCTCGTCCGCCGTCGGCTCTACGCCAAGGATCTTGTAATAGTCTTTGAAGTCCATCTGACGGTCACCCAATTCTGGAATATCCAGCCCAGTCCGCAGCGTGTTCCACATGTGAACGCTGGCTGCGTTGAACGTTGCAATGTTATCGGCACGCCGTCCCGCGAATTGAAACGCTGTCCAGACCGGCCAAATGCATTAAGAGTTGCCTGCTAGATTGGGGCTCGGGGCCACAGTTCAAGCCAAGGGCCGGAAATAGATGCCGGACGGGCGATAAACCGACGTTTCGCGCTACGCATCCGGCGCGCACTCGCATACACTGCGCGGCCGTTTTTTGACTGGTATGCAAAGCAGATGAGCACTCCATCCCCGGCCCGTGCCCTTGGCATCGATTTTGGCACGTCCAACTCCACGGTCGGCTGGCTACGCCCTGGAGTGGAAACGCTGATCGCACTGGAGGACGGCAAGATCACGCTGCCCTCGGTGGTATTTTTCAACATCGAAGAGCGCCGCCCGGTCTACGGTCGTCTTGCGCTTCACGAGTACCTCGAGGGCTACGAAGGCCGCCTGATGCGCTCGCTCAAGAGCCTGCTGGGTTCCAAGCTGATCAAGCACGACACCAGCGTGCTCGGGACAGCGATGCCGTTCAAGGACCTGCTCGGGCTATTCATCGGCGAACTTAAAAAACGTGCTGAAGCTGCTGCCGGTCATTCCTTTGAGCACGTCGTGCTGGGCCGTCCCGTGCACTTCGTCGATGACGACGCTGCCGCCGACCAGGAGGCAGAAGACACGCTGGCCGATGTGGCGCGCAAGATCGGCTTCAGGGAGGTTTCCTTCCAGTTCGAGCCCATCGCAGCGGCCTTCGACTACGAGTCAACGCTGGACCGTGAAGAGCTGGTGCTGATCGTCGACATCGGCGGCGGTACGTCGGACTTCTCGCTGGTGCGCCTGTCGCCGGAGCGTCGCCTGATTGATGACCGTCACACCGACATCCTCGCCACGGGCGGCGTGCACATCGGCGGTACCGACTTCGACAAGCAGCTGAGCCTTCAGGGCGTGATGCCGCTGTTTGGCTATGGCAGCCGGATGAAAAGCGGCGCCTACATGCCGACCAGCACACACATGAACCTGGCGACTTGGCACACGATCAACTCGGTGTATTCGCAAAAGTCGCAACTGGCGCTGGGCAGCATGCGCTATGACATCGAAGACACCCAAGGCATTGATCGGCTGTTCAGGCTGATCGATCAACGCGCCGGTCACTGGCTGGCGATGGAAGTCGAAGAAACCAAGATCCAGCTGACCCACTCGGAAAATCGCCTGGTGCCGATGGACCGCGTCGAGCCCGGCCTGAGCGTGGACCTCACGCGGCAGTTGTTCGAATCGTCAATTGACGCCTTGCTCGAACGCGTGCGCGGCAGTGTGACGAATCTGTTGAATGACGCCGGCGTGGGTGTGACCGATGTCGACACCGTGTTCTTCACCGGCGGCTCCAGCGGCATCCCGGCCCTGCGCAACAGCGTCGCCGCAATGCTGCCCAAGGCCCGGCACGTCGAGGGCAACATCTTCGGCAGCATCGGCAGCGGGCTGGCGATCGAAGCCAAGAAGCGTTACGGCTGATCCCCCGCGGGGCGCTTGTAGGACTGGCTTTAGCCGGGAAGGCGTCGGGTGTCATGCCGCGAAATTGAGGGTGTCCGCGCAGGCCTCTTCCCGGCTGAAGCCGGTCCCACTGAACATCGCGGTCCCACTGACTGACCGTGTGCACTTTGTGGGACCGGCTTTAGCCGGGAAGGCGTCAGGTGTCATGCCGCAAAATTGAGGGTGTCCGCGCAGGCCTCTTCCCGGCTGAAGCCGGTCCTACTGAACATCGCGGTCCCACTGACCGACCGTGTGCACTTTGTGGGACCGGCTTTAGCCGGGAAGGCGTCAGGTGTTACACCGCAAAATTAAGGGTGTCCGCGCAGGCCTCTTCCCGGCTGAAGCCGGTCCTACACATCGCGGGCGCATCGTAGGACTGGCTTTAGCCGGGAAGGCGTCAGCTGTCACACCGCGAAGTTGAGGCCGTCCGCGCAGGCCTCTTCCCGGCTGAAGCCGGTCCTACTACATCGCGGGCGCATCGTAGGACTGGCTTTAGCCGGGAAGGCGTCGGGTGTCACACCGCGAAAGTGAGGTTGTCTGTGCAGGCCTCTCGGCTGAAGTCGGTCCTACACACCGCGGGTAGCCGCGAAATGGTTAAAACCTGCCGCTACACCAGCTCTGCCCGGCGCAGTTCGCTCTTCAGGTACGCGTAATAAATCGGCCCTGCCACCACCCCCGGCAGGCCGAAGGCGGCTTCGAAGATCAGCATCGCCAGCAGCAACTCCCACGACTTGGCGCTGATCTGCCCGCCGACGATCCGTGCGTTGAGGAAATACTCGACTTTGTGGATCACAATCAGATAACCCAACGCCGCCACCGCCACCCAGATCGACAACGACATGCCGACGATAAAGATCAGCGTATTGGACATCAGATTGCCGACCACCGGAAGCAGGCCCAGCAGGAAGGTCAGCACGATCAGGGTTTTGGTCAGCGGCAGGTGCACGCCGCACAGCGGCAGGATCACTGCCAGGAATATAGAAGTGAACGCCGTGTTCAGCAGCGAGATCTTGATTTGCGCGAAAACGATATTGCGGAAGGCCTGGGTCAGCAGGTGCAGACGCTCGAACAGCGCCGCCGCCAATGGCTTGCGCTTGGTGACATCGGGGATGCGCTGCAAGGCGATGATCGCGCCCAGCACCATGCCAATCAGTAACGTCACGAACATGTGCGCCGCACCCTTGCCGAGCAGTTGAAGCTCGCCCAGGTGCTTGGTCAGCCACGCGCTGAGGGACACCTGAAACTCGGTGGCACTGGCCGGCAGGTAGTTGTCGATGAAAGGCGGCAGCTGACCGCGGGCGCGGTCCACCAGAATCATGAATTTATCCAGCGAGGCGCCGGGGTTTTCCGCCTCGTGCAGCAAAAAGCTGATCGCGCCGGCAAACAGCAACGCCAGCACCGTCACCACCAGAGTCCCCAGCAACGCCACCGCCAGCCACCGCGCACGCTCGCCGGCAATCAGCCGTTGCAGCTGTGGGGTGAGCATGTCGACCAGTTCGTACACCAGCAAACCCGCCAGCAGACTGGGCAGAAGGTTGAGCGGCAAGACCAGCAGCAACCCGCCGAACACGAGAATGCAACTGGCCAGATAGACTTGACGGGGCGTAAACGTTGGCATACAGCCTCAAAACGAGCGGCGTGAAGGATGGGCAGTCTGCCAGCGTTCTGGGTGGAGAACCAGCGACGCGAAAGCCCTTCAGGGCTCAAGCGTTGGGAGGCTGCGATTGCAGGCCAGATCATCGGCCGCAATCGCAGAAAGTACAGGGGCCGGCGCCGCCTTTCGACGCCCGCCATTGGCTCGGAAAATTATTTCTTTTTAAGACAATCGCTCATGAACGCCTTGCGCGCATCGCCCTTGAGCGCCTGGGTGCTCGCGGTGGCGTTGCAGGTTTTCATCTTTTCCTGCTGAGTGGCGGCAGGCGCAGGCGCGGCCTTCAGGCAGGAGCTCATGAACGCCTTGCGCTCGTCGCCTTTGAGGGATTTGGCCGAGGCATCGGCGTTGCAGGTGGTCATCTTGTTTTGTTGGGCGGTGGCGGCAAAACCCTGGGCGCTCAGCAGCAGGCCCATCACCAGCAGAGGAATACGCAGCATCGTCATCGCTTTTCTCCGGAAGCGCCACGCACCTGCATGGCTTTCGGAGCAGTGTAGCCAAAGAATGTTGCTGCATATTTCTGCAAATGCGCAGCGTGCGCTGGACGTGCGCACTGACAGGCCGATAATGGCGCCTCATTCAGCCGCCGGGCCGGTCATGCAATACCTTTATCCACTGCTCACCGTCATGATCTGGGCGGGCAACAACGTCATCACCAAAGCCGCCGCGGGCCGTATTTTCCCGGCCGAGATCGGCTTCTATCGCTGGTTACTGGCCGGCTTGCTGTTCACGCCGTTTCTGCTGGGTCCCGTGCTGCGCAATCGGGCGCAGATCAAACCCATCATCGGCAAGGTGGTGGTGCTGGGCGTGCTGGGCATGGCGATTTATCAGAGCCTGGCGTACTACGCGGCGAACATCACGACGGCCACCAACATGGGCATCATTCTGTCGTTGGTGCCGGTGATGACCCTGGGCATGTCGATCGCCAGCCTCGGCACCCGGTTGACCGCAGGCGCGCTGGTCGGCGCGATCGTGTCGTTTGCGGGCGTGTTGTGGGTGGTGTCCCAAGGGAGCTGGAGCTTGCTGATTGCCCATGGCATCAACATCGGCGACGTGATGATGCTGGTCGCAACGCTGGCCTATGCAACCTACAGCACGCTGCTGAAGAAATGGCAGTTGCGCATGCCGCCGTTGCAGCTGCTTTATTTGCAGATCCTGGTGGCGATCATCGCGCTGTTTCCGCTGTTCGCGATTTCACCGAAAACCGGCCTGAATGCGAGCAACATTCCATTGGTGCTCTACGCGTGCATCCCGACCTCAATGCTCGCGCCGTTGCTGTGGATGAAAGCGATTTCCATCCTCGGGCCAAGCCGTACCACGTTGTTTTTCAACCTGGTGCCGATCCTGACGGCGCTGGTCGCTGCGCTCGCACTGGGCGAGCAGCTGGCGTCGTATCACTTCATCGGCGGTGCCCTGACGCTGGGCGGGGTGATCCTGGCAGAACGCTGGACCACACCGCTGCGCAAGGCCGCAATCCATTAACGCTGTCCGTCGGATGAAACCGGCTATCAGGCTTTGTCGTGCTCCTGCGCAGCGTGAATCGACACGTCGGTAATGCCCAGCACATGGGGCAGACCGATGGTGTCCTCACCGGTATCGAAGGGGTCATCTTCAACGGCCACGTTGTGCTTGAGCGCCAGCTCGTGCACGACCTCGATGATCGGCACGTCGAGGTTTTCAATCAGATCGACATGGTGCTCACCGGCCAGCGTGTACTCGATTTCATAAAGCTCTTTATCGCTCATCGCATCTCTTCCTACGCGACCTCACGGGTCGACTGATCACGAACTACGGCCAAATAAGTCAAAGACCGGCGGCTTTGAGACGCGCGGCATGTTCAAGGAACAACCCCACGGGATCGGCTCCGTTGCCCACCAGCCCGAAGTGCTGGTTGACGATGTCGAAATGGTCGAGCGGGTAGTCATCACCGATGACTTTACCCAGGTGAGAACTGCATCTCCCGACCATGCCATCAGATTGACCCCGCTCTTTCGTGAACGTGCGAGCAAATATTCGGCAAGTGAGATTTGACGTATCAAAGAGGTTCTTGCCGCGGTCGGTACGCCCCGGTTGCAGGGTCCCGGACCACGAGTAATAGCGCACGCCGTCGACCTCCTCCTCGCCCTGCCCGCCCCAGTGTTCGGGCAATCCCTGGGGGAACCGCCGGTTGAAGTGCGCCACGCCGCGTGCGGTCAGCGAATGGTGCGCAGCGTCGACATCCACGGGCAGGCGCGTACCGCGATAACCGGTGTCGAGCAGGCTGGTGATGAGCGTGGTGAGGCGGATGGCAGCGTTGACCACACGCCCTTTCAGGGTATGGGGCGGGTAATGCGCTTCAAAGTAGTCGGCCAGTTCGGAGCCATGGTTGGGTCCCGCGACGGAGGTGACCGAGGCGACCAGGTCCGGGCGTACGCCAGCAACATACCGAATGGTCAGCGCCCCCTGACTGTGACCGATCAGGTTGACCTTCGCCGCGCCGGTTTCCTTGAGAACTTCCTGGACTCGGGCCAGCAATTGCTCGCCGCGAATCTCGGTGGAATTGACCGCCGACACCATGACCGGAACCACCTGTGCGCCGCCCCGACGCAGCGCTGGCACGATGCCGAACCAATACGGATAGACCACCAGTTTCACGAAGCCCATCAATCCCGGTACCAAGACGATGGGATAACGGGTGGCCTGCTCTTGCGACATTAAGGAGCGTTCCTCAGTGAGCGTTTTTGTTCAGCGCTGCGGGGTCAAGTCAGCCACGTCAAAGTAGCCGGGAAACATTCATAAAACATGACAGTACGGGTAATGCCCCATCGCCATCAATTTGATCGAACTCTTTTGCATCTTGAATGCTCCTAACAGCAACGGGCCAACAATGGCCTTTTTCGCGGAGCGATTCGAATGTTCAAGCAATCCCTGGCAGTAGTGATTTCCATGGCCGCATTGGCCGGTTGCGCATCGACCACCCTGCCGAACCCGGTTGATTACGCGACCTATCGCAATGAGCCGCTGGTCAAGCAAGTCGAAGAAGGCATGACCAAAGAACAGGTCCTGACCATCGGCGGCACGCCATCGACCTCCATTCAGCGTCGCGCCCACCCAGGTACTTGCAACAACTACGTGCTGAACCGCGAAGGCCATCAGCAGGCGTACTACGTCACCTTCGACAACAATGGCCGCGTCAACAGCAAGGGTTTCATGACCTGCGAACAGCGTGACGCCAACGAACGCGCCATGTGATCTGACGCCGTCCGTATGAATGGGTGAGTCCGCTCGCGATCACGAGCGCCGAGGCATCGCAAAGATGCCCGGCGCTGCCGCTGTCGCGAGTGATTCCCTGGAAACACGCGCACACCATCTTGACTCCGCATCGCCCTGTTCCCGCCACAACCCGACCATCTGACACTGCGTCAAAAAGTCCCCGAACAAAAATCAAACTTTTGCCAGCGCCCACCACTCACACCTTAAGACCCGATCTCGCCGGGCGCCTGCTTGACGTATGGCGCAACAGAGCGCGACGGAAAAAACCGTAAAAGCCCTGGAGAAATCTGATGATCAATCTGCACCCAATGACCGACGTCGCCACCCTGCGAGAGCGCGCGCGCAAAAACGTTGAAGACGGCGCCGTCACTGAAGGCTACAACGGTGATCGTGATGAGGTCCTGCGTTTGCTGAACTCGTCGCTCGCGACTGAACTGGTCTGCACCCTGCGTTACAAGCGTCACTACTTCATGGCCAAGGGCATCAAGTCCCACGCCGCCGCTGATGAGTTTCTGGAACACGCCAATCAAGAGCTCGAACACGCTGACAAGCTGGCCGAGCGCATCGTGCAGTTGGGCGGCGAGCCGGAATTCAACCCGGACCTGCTGAGCCAGAATTCCCACGCCCAGTACGTGGCCGGCAACACGCTTAAAGAGATGATCACTGAAGACCTGGTGGCCGAGCGCATCGCGATCGACAGCTACCGCGAAATCATTCAGTACATCGGCGACCAAGACCCGACCACCCGCCGTATCTTTGAAGAGATCCTGGCGCAGGAAGAAGAGCACGCCGACGACATGGCAGACCTGCTCGACGGCCTCTGATACGCGACACGCAATGCAAAAAGCCAGGGCACATGCCCTGGCTTTTTTGTGGGTAACTTTCAGGCGGGATGTTTAGCGGATACCGAGCTCTTCGCGAGCAAGCTCGCTCCCACAAGGGCCAGATCAACCTGACGCTGAATCAGGCGCCGAACGCGGTTCTGTGGGACCGGGTACCACGCAAGCCTGCGCCGAACCCGGGCATATTGTGTGAGTGAAGACGGCACAGAATCCTGCGCCGAACTTATTTCACAGTCTTAGGCGCTTTGCCTGAACGCATCTGCTCCAGCAACCCGGTGCACTGGTTAGGCGCGTCGCCACTGCTCGGTGCCACCAGTGCCAGCAATCCTGCCGCCGGCCCGACTGCAGCGCCCAACAGCACCATGCCCGCGCCGCGCAGCAACAGCGGACCTGACTCAACACCCGCGTTGGGTTTGCTGAACGGCCCACGCACATACAGCGGCGAACGCAGGGAGAAGACCCGGAAGCCTTTCGACTCGGGCGTCACCTTCATGTCCAGTTGCTCGGTCTTCAGGTTCGCCGTGCCATCGACGTAAATAATCGCGTTCTCGGTATCGAACACAAACACCTTCGTGCTCGCCAAGCCGTCCTTGAAGCCGACATCGGTGGCCGCACAGTTGATCTTCACGTCCTTGTCGCCGAACAGCTTGCCCACCACGTAGTTGCCAACGTTCAGGCCCGCAATTTCCATCAGGCCACGGCTGACGGCGCCGTCGTTGATCAGCATCTTCAGCTCGCCGTTGGACGTGCCCAGCAACGCTGCCACCGAATTCCCACGGCCACTGAGGTCGGCATCACCGTTGAGCTCACCAAAGCTGGTTTTCATCGGTTCGAAGGTGGGGAACAGCTGCTTGAGCTTGAAGCCGCGAGCCGACAGTTTCGCGCGGCCCTCCAGCGGCTGGGTGTGCCCGTTGAGCTTGATGTCGGCGTCGAGCTTGCCGCCTGCCACACCAAACCGCAGCGGTTCCAGACTCAGCACACCATCGTTGAGCACCACGTGGGTGTACAGGTCGGTGAACGGCAGGTCGGCGCTCTGCACGATGCGCTTGCCGGTGAACTCGACGTCGGCGTCCATGGCAGCCCAGCGGTCGGTCTTGAACTCCTCGACCGGCAGCACCTTGCCTGTCGGCTGCTTGCTCTCGCCGCCCCGGGTTTTCTGCTCGGCATTGGAATCGGCGCCAATCAGCGGCTTGAGGTCCGCCATCAGCAGTTGGTTGGACACCAGCGCGCCGGTCAGCTTGGGCCGAGGTTCGCTGGCGGCAAAGCCGAGATCACCGTGGATGTCGCTGTCGCCGATCTTGCCGTTGAAGCCCTTGTACTGGAACGACGCACCCGCCGGGTCGTGCAGTTTCGCGATCAGGCGGCCGTCTGTGGAGTACGGAGGGGAATCCGGCAGCGTCACGCCGGTCAGCGGATAGAGATTGCTGAGGCTGTCGCCGGAGAGTTTCAGGCGCAGGTCCAGTTCACCCAGATTCTGCGGATCGGTAACCGTGCCTGCAATCGCAACACGCAAGGCACCCGCGCTGACGTCGGCCTGCACCGGGAATGGCAACGCCGCGTCTTTCAGCGCCAGCAGCCCACCTACCTTGCCGCTGCCGTTGAGTTTCTGGCCGTGGTACTGGCCTTTGGCAGTAAAGCCGAAGGCATAGTCCTGAGCCGAAGCGCCCTTGTCCTGAACCTTCTTCGCCTCGCTGCTGCCGACGATGTCGCTGTAGGGGATCGGCTTGCCCAGCATGTCGATGACGACATCGACGGCCGTGTTGATCTTCTGGTCGTTGTAGCTCACGAAGCCCTTGTCGAAGCCGATCGAGCCGATGTCGACCACCCAGCTCGACGGTTTGGCGTTCGGGTCGCTCTTGGGCAGATCAAAGACCCAGTTGGCGCGGCCATCGGCCAGACGCTCGATCTTCGCGTTGGGCTCGGTCAGGTTGATACGCGGGATGACCACGCGCTGGGCCATCAACGGCAAGGGAGACAAACGCAGGTCGACGCGCTTGAGCGTGACCATCTGCGGCGTCTTTGACCATTCCGGGTTGCCCAGTGCGATGTCTTCCGCCGACAGGTGCGGCCACGGCACCCAGGCGCGCCAGCCGCCTTCATCGGGCTCGCGGTGCCAGCTCACGGCCAGATTGCCGTTGATGGCAAAGGGACGATGGAGTTCTGCAGACACCTTCTCGTTGATGGTCGGCTTGAGTCGGTTCCAGTCGAACGTGGCGATCACAATGATCAGAATCACCAGCAACAGCAGCAGGATTGCGGCTGTCCAGGCGAAGATTTTACGGCCTCGCGTCATTGCGTTGTCTCCCCAAAAACCGATGCGCCATCCAGGGCGCGTCTCGTACGTCGTAACGCTTCGACTGAGAAAAGCCGCGTCGGTTTGATCAAATCTGTATTCAAGGCCAGAAAAGTTCCGCACCCCACCGATACCGTACGTCCAGACGGGCTTGGCGATCCCTCTGAAACTCGCTGAAAGGCCCGCCGGGCAACGAGTCCAGAGGCGCATCATTTCTGTCGATGGTCACCATCAGCTCGCTGAACTTCTTTATCAAGCGGGCAGCGGTAAAATCGCCAGCACGTTCACATCACCCTTTACACCCGAGCATCCTTCCATGAAACGCCAGTTGATTGCCCTGACCCTTTCCCTGCTTGCCTCGAGCGCGTTCGCGATGCCTGCCAGCGAACAAGCGATCCTCGGCGAAGCAAAGGCGACACAGCATTCCGGTTTGCCGACCCTTGCGCAGGACGGCCCCGACCGATTGATCAATCAATATCAGCGCGTCGCCGAAAACGGCCCTGATCGGCTGATTCAGCAGTATCAGCGCGTT
This sequence comes from Pseudomonas sp. W5-36, assembly GCF_046540455.1. NCBI lineage: Bacteria > Pseudomonadati > Pseudomonadota > Gammaproteobacteria > Pseudomonadales > Pseudomonadaceae > Pseudomonas > Pseudomonas sp. W5-36. The sequence goes on from NZ_JAXCIQ010000011.1 coordinate 82,656, forward strand.
TCCTGATTTTTACCCGCTGCGTCAAAAGCTTCCCGGCTAAAGCCAGTCCTACGGAAATAACGCGGCGCTTGTTAGTGGAACCGGCTTAAGCCGGGAAGAGGCCGTTCAGATCAACCAAAAATCGGCACGACAAAAAACATGTGAACAGCCCGGCCCTGATCGCCGGGCTTTTTATTGCCCGACGTCAAACCGGGTTCGACGCCACGCAAACGCATTTGCTAGAGTTGCGGCCCATGCCTCTATCAGATACACGCCCCATGCTGCCCCGCGCCGAACAGAAACAGCAGACTCGCCATGCCCTGCTCGATGCAGCCCGGGGCCTGATGGAGAGCGGACGCGGTTTCGGCAGTCTGAGCCTGCGCGAGGTGGCGAAAACAGCCGGCATCGTACCCACCGGTTTCTATCGGCACTTCGATGACATGGACCACCTCGGCCTGGCGCTGGTCAGCGAAGTCGGTCAGACCTTCCGCGAAACCATCCGCCGCGTGCGGCACAACGACAACATCGACAGCGGCATCATCGACGCCTCCATCCGCATCTTTCTGGACGTCGTGGCCGCCAACCGCTCGCAGTTTCTGTTCCTGGCGCGCGAACAATACGGCGGCTCGCTGAAGGTCCGACAGGCGCTCGGTGCGCTGCGCGAAGGCATCATCGCCGACCTCGCGACCGACCTGGCGTCGATGCCCAAATTCCATCACCTGAACACCGACGACCTCTCGGTCATGGCCGACCTCGTGGTAAAAAGCGTGTTTGCCATGCTTCCGGAGCTGATCGATCCGCCGCCCCCGGCATTGGCCGAACATTTGACCCCCCGCGCGAAAATCACTCAGCAACTGCGCTTTATCTTCATCGGCGCCAAGCGCTGGCAGGGATTGGGCAGCACCGAGTGAGTCGCGACGCTTCACTCCTCTGCAACACGGCTTCATGACCCTCCCTTCGCACCACGGAGGTGCGCCTTCGCAACTGACGCACCGATAAGTCGCACTCAGGTGATCAGCCCCGCCCTTACTGCACCGTATTCTGGCAATTTCTGCCCTGTCCATCTGTTGGCAAGCCACTTGCTCTAGCCCTTGCATCGCACATTGCTGGAAGCTTTCTGATGCTGGTGATTCATCAACGGGTCGAACCTCAGGCTGAATGGGCCGCAGAGCTGCATTTGATATTCGAGGCGCGGAGCAAAAGCCGGCTGCGCTGTTTCAGTGCCGAGGGCGAAGACGTCGGGCTGTTCCTTGAGCGGGGCCAGCCGCCGCTGCGTGATGGCGACTTTCTCAAGGCTGAAGACGGGCGGATCGTGCGTGTTTGCGCGCGCCCCGAGCAACTGATGCACGTGACGTGCAGCAACACGTTCGAGCTGACCCGGGCGGCGTATCACTTGGGCAACCGCCATGTGGCACTGCAAGTAGGCGACGGCTGGCTGCGTCTGCTCGACGACTACGTGCTCAAGGCCATGCTCGATCAACTGGGCGCCACGACCGAATCCATCGAAGCCCCCTTCCAGCCCGAGCACGGCGCCTATGGCGGCGGCCATCACCACTCGCGCGCCGGTGAGGAAGATTTCAATTACGCGCCGCGCATTCATCAATTCGGCGTACGCACGTGAACGCAGCCTGGGCGCTGCTGCGTCTGGCCAGCCCCCAGCTGCCGATCGGCGGCTACAGCTATTCCCAGGGCCTGGAAATGGCGGTCGAGCAATCGACCGTCCACGACTCGGCCAGCGCCGCCCGCTGGATTGGCGACCAGTTGCTGCTCAACCTTGCACGATTCGAGGCGCCGCTTTTACTGGCGCACTGCACGGCGGCTGCCGAAGACGACTGGGCGGCCTTGTTGCAATTGAGCGAAGAGCATCGCGCCAGCCGCGAAACCCGCGAACTGCATCTGGAAAGCCGGCAGATGGGCTACTCGCTGCAGCAATTGCTCAACGGTCTGCCGGAAATGGATCAGCCCGCGCGGGACTTTCTACAGCGTATGGGCGAGCCACATCTGGCGCTGGGTTGGGCACTGGCCGCGCGCGCCTGGCAGATCAGCCCTCAGGACGCGCTCGCTGCCTGGCTCTGGAGCTGGCTCGAAAACCAGTTGGCGGTGCTGATGAAAACCCTGCCATTGGGGCAGCAAGCTGCACAGCGCCTGACCAGTGAGTTGCTGCCGCTGCTGCAGAAGGCCCAGCACGACGCGACCGTACTGAATCCTGAACACATCGGCAGCGCGCCATTCGGTCTGGCGCTGGCGAGCATGAACCATGAGCGGCAGTACAGCCGCCTGTTCCGATCATGAGGTGGCTGCCATCGCCGCAGCACCTCGAACCGCACACCATGCTTAACGGAGAGAACGAATGAACAGCCAACCTTTGCGCGTCGGCATCGGCGGTCCGGTCGGGTCCGGCAAGACCGCGCTGACACTCGCGCTGTGCCTGGCCCTGCGCGATCGTTACAACCTCGCGGTGGTCACCAACGATATCTACACCCGTGAAGACGCTGATTTTCTGGTGCGCAATGAAGCACTGGCGCCCGAGCGCATCATCGGCGTGGAAACCGGTGGCTGCCCGCACACGGCGATCCGCGAAGACGCTTCGATCAATCTGGAAGCGGTCGACCAGCTCAATCGGCGCTTCGAGGGGCTGGACCTGATCATCGTCGAATCCGGCGGCGACAACCTGTCCGCGACGTTCAGCCCGGAGCTGTCGGACCTCACCATTTATGTGATCGACGTGTCAGCCGGCGACAAGCTGCCGCGCAAGGGCGGCCCGGGCATCTGCAAATCCGATCTGCTGGTGATCAACAAGATCGACCTCGCGCCGCTGGTGGGTGCATCGCTGGACATGATGGACCGCGACACGAAGAAGATGCGCGGCGACAAGCCGTTCGTGTTCAGCAACCAGAAAACCGGTCACGGCCTGGAGCAGATCATCGCGTTCATCGAGCGCCAGGGTCTGCTGACTGCGGCCTGATTTCGTCCACCCAAATGGCTAACACCCAAGTGAAGCAAGGAATTCATTCATGAACGGCAAAAAAGTATTCGGCGCGTTGGCGCTGCTCCTCGTTCCGGCGCTGGCCTTCGCCCACCCCGGCCATGATGAAAGCGGTCTTGTGGCCGGCATCAGCCATCCACTGGGCGGCATCGATCACCTGCTGGCGATGATCGCTGTCGGGCTTTGGGCTGCACAGCAAAAAGGCGCCGCGCGCTGGGCGCTGCCGTGCACGTTTGTCGGCACCATGCTGATGGGCGGCTTGCTCGGGTTTGAAGGCCTGGCATTGCCGGCACTGGAGAGCGGCATTGCGGCATCGGTGTTTGCATTGGGCCTCGCGGTCGCGCTGGCCGTACGCCCGCCACTGTTTATGGCTGTAGCAGCGACGGCGCTGTTTGCGCTGTTCCACGGCGTCGCCCACGGTCTGGAGCTCCCTGAAATGTCGAGCCCGTGGGGCTATGCCCTCGGATTCGTCGGCGCGACGGCTGCGCTGCATGCGGCGGGTTATGCCGTGGTGCGGTTTCTGCCAACCGCGGCGGCACCAGTGGTGCGGATCGCAGGCGCGCTGTCGGCCGCAGCCGGCATCTGGTTGTTCGCGAGCTAAACCATGCCCTATAGGGTTCGGCGGGGATCAATCGATCCCCGCTGCCCCGCCCGCCTCACCTCCTGCTACCATGTCGCGCAATTTGCCACTGCCGTGACGCCATCCAATGCCTGACGCTTCCCTCCCCACCGCCAAGTCTGAACTGTCCGCCCTGTTCACTGAGCTGCAGCAGCACTTCATGCGCGTGGTCGTGCCGTTGTGGCAGGGCCCGGGGTGGAATGCCGAGATGGCGTTGCCGTTCGAGGCGCTCGACGCCCAGCATCGGCCTTTGCCGCCACAGCGCTACCGGGCCATGGCCTGCGCGCGTCAGCTGTTTCTGTTTTCAAGCCTGATCGATCACCCCGACGTGCCCGACGCCGCCACCCGCGCGGCCGCGCTGTTTCGTTCGTTGGAGCAGCACTTTCACGACGCCGAGCACGGCGGCTGGTTTTACAGCATTGATCCACAGGGCGCACCGCTGGATCGCCGCAAGGATCTCTACACTCACGCCTTCATCGTCTTCGCCTGCGCGCATTACTGGGGCAAGGTCCGTGAGCCGTTGGTGGAGTCGGTGCTTAATGCCGCGCTGAACGTGGTCGCCGAACGCTTCGCCGATGGCGATGGCTTGTACGAATCCGTGCTGGCCGAGGATTGGTCTTCGCTCAACGCCGGCCCGCTGCAAAACCCGCTGATGCATCTGGCCGAAGCATTTCTCGGCACCTTGGCCGTGCGTGATGACGCTGACACGCTGGCGGCGCTGGATGCCCTGGTAGAAGCCATGCAGCGACGCTTCGTGGACGTCGATCACGGCGTCATGCTGGAGAAACCGCTGGACGCTGTGGATAACTGGTCCGAGCCGGGTCATCAGTTTGAATGGTTTTATCTGCTGGCATCGTCCGCGCGTCTGCGGGGCACGCCGCTGTATCGCTCGCTGGAGGCTGCATTCGCCCACGCCGAAGCACAGGGTGTCGACCAGACGACTGGCGCGGTCGCGGCGATGCTGGAAGTGGACGGTTCGGTAAAAGACGGCACGCAGCGCATCTGGGCTCAGGCTGAATACCTGCGCGCGCTGACGTTACGGCCTGAGAGCGAACATCTGCTGGCGCGCCAATTGACTGCGCTGCAAACGCAGTTCCTGCATCCTACCGGCTGGAACGAGTGCCTCGACAGCCAGGGACAGATCAGCCGCAGCGACATGCCGTCGACAACGCCGTATCACCTGGCGACCTGCTACATCGGGCTGGCCGAGTTTTTTATCGGCTGAGCTGATTCCCTGATGGTCATCCCATCAGAGATTGGCGGCGACCCCTGTGGGAGCGAGCTTGCTCGCGAATGGGCAGGTACATCCGCTAAATATTCAGCGGTTGGAATGCCGTCTTCGTGAGCAAGCTCACTCCCACATGGACGGCGCTGCCCTCTGGAACGCGCCGCGTGTCGGGCGACGCTAATCTCCTAAAACCCTACTTATTTCTCCCCGCGACTGCGATCAATCGCAAACCCGGCCCAGGTCTGGCTCACGGGCATCAGTTCCAGGCTGTTGACGTTGACGTGGGCTGGCGTGTTCATGATCCAGAAGATGGTGTCGGCGATGTCCTGGGGCTGGATCGGCTCGGCGCCTGCGTAGGTGGCGTCGTACTTGGCCTGATCGCCACCGAAACGCACCAGCGAGAACTCGCTCTCACACAGGCCAGGCTCAAGGTTGGTCACCCGTACGCCAGTGCCGACCAGGTCGTTGCGCAGGTTCAGCGAGAACTGTCCGACGAACGCTTTGGTGCCGCCATATACGTTACCGCCCGGGTACGGATAATTCCCAGCGACCGAGCCAAGGTTGACGATGCTGGCGCCGCGGCCGTAGGCGATCAGACGCGAAAGCAGCGTGCGCGTCGTGTAAACCAGCCCTTTGATGTTGGTGTCGATCATGGTGTCCCAGTCATCCAGATCGCACTTGGGTGCAGGATCAATCCCCAGCGCCAGGCCTGCGTTGTTGATCAGGCCGCGGATCTTCGCGAATTCAGCCGGCAGGCTTTCCACGGCGCGCTCCACGCCTGCGCGATCGCGCACGTCCAGCGTCAGCGTGTGCACCTTGGTCTGTTTCGACAATTCGGCGCTCAGCGCCTGTAAGCGGTCTTCACGGCGACCGGTCAGCACCAGCGACCACCCCGCCTCGGCAAAACGACGGGCGCAGGCTTCGCCAAACCCGGAAGTGGCCCCGGTAATGAATACGGTAGAGGTCATTTCTTTCTCCTGACTAAAGATGCGGGCTTATCAAGCCAAGCGGGAATGTCACGCAAGCAGCGTTGCGTGTAGGAAGGTTCTGGAGAATGCCCGCCCGCACAGGCCGGGATCAAGCACCATCCGCAACATCCTCATACAACCGCTCTGCTGTACAAAAAACAACCAATTGCTCCCAACCCTTACACCATGTGGCCTGCAGACACTTTTGCCCACCTTATCCACAGTCAGACGTACATTTTCTGGGGGCAACTCTAAAACGCCGAAAGTCCCGGCATACGGGGCGTGTGGGTAACTCAGCGGATGTTTTTACTTGACCGGCCATGGGCCATCTGCCGTCGACTTTCTCAAGACTTGGGCGCGCGGACAGGATTGCTGCGTGAACGCCAGAGATTGCGCTATCTGCGGCGGTCTTTCCAACGGTTGCACACAGACTTATCCACAGGCAGACACCTTATAAAGACTGTATAAAAAACCAGCCACAAGAACGTTGACAAACCCCCTAAAAATACCGGCCGAAAGCACTGGTCAAATATTGATCAGCATGCTGCAAGCCACGTAAATAAAGGCCTCCAGCCAGCTGCTCCCAACTTATTCACAGTCACCTCCACAGTAAAACTGAACAAGTCAAAAGCGTGACAAAACAGCGATTTGCAGCGGCTATATGTCGCGTTTTCGCATCTGCCCAAAATTGTTTTCCACAATTCGGCTACCGCATAAAAAAGCCCCGGAAGTTATCCACCCGGGGCTTGTTTGAGCCGCATTGATCAGCAATCAGTGACCACCGAGATAGGCGTTCCTGACCTCCTCGTTGGTGAGCAATTCCTTACCCGTGCCCGTCAGGCGAATCTCGCCGTTGACCATCACGTAGGCGCGGTCCGACAGCTTCAGCGCATGGTTGGCGTTCTGCTCCACCAGGAAGATGGTCATGCCGGTCTGCGCCAGCTCGCGCAGCGTTGCGAAAATCTGCTTCACGATGATGGGTGCCAGCCCCAGGCTCGGTTCGTCCAGCAACAGCAACTTGGGACGGCTCATCAACGCCCGCGCAATGGCGAGCATTTGCTGTTCGCCCCCGGACATCGTCATCGCCCGCTGATTGCGACGCTCCTTGAGCCGCGGGAACATCTCGAACATGCGCTGCATGTCTTCGCTGGCGTGTTTGTCGCCGATGGGGATGGTGCCCATCATCAGGTTCTCTTCCACCGACATGTCCGGAAATACACGGCGGCCTTCCGGCGACTGCGCGATGCCATTGGACGCGATGTAGTGCGACGACTTGTGGGTGATGTCGGTGCCCTGATAGATGATCTGTCCACTGGCCGCGCGCGGCTGGCCGAAGATCGACATCAGCAGCGTGGATTTGCCCGCGCCGTTGGAGCCGATCAGGCTGACCGTCTCGCCCTCGTCAATGTGCATCGAGACTTTCTTCAAGGCCTGAATCGGCCCGTAATACACGTCGATCTCTTTCAGTTCGAGGATCGGCTTACTCATACCAACTCCTCTTCATCAGCGCCCAGATACGCCGCGATCACTTTCGGATCGTTGCGGATCTGCTCCGGCTTGCCCTTGGCGATCACGTTGCCGTGGTCGAGCACGACGATGTCGTCGGAAATGCCCATGACCATTCCCATGTCGTGCTCGATCAGCACGATGGTCATGTCGTGATCGTCGCGCAGGTGGCGAATCATGCCGCTCAACGCCTCGGTTTCCTGCGGGTTCAAGCCGGCTGCCGGTTCGTCCAGGCAGATGACCTGCGGCCGCGTGCACATCGCCCGCGCGATCTCCAGACGGCGTTGCTGGCCGTAGGAAAGCTCACCGGCCAGACGGTTCGCGCAGTCCACCAGATCCACCACTTCGAGCCAGTAGAACGCGGTGTTCATGGCGTCTTCTTCGGCCTTGCGATAGGCCTTGGTGTTGAGGATGCCGGCCAGCATGTTGCGATTGACCCACATGTGCTGTGCGACCAGCAGGTTCTCGACGACGGACATTTCCTTGAACAGGCGAATGTTCTGGAAGGTACGCGCAAGCCCCGCACGGTTTACCAGGTGCGTGCCGCCAAACATTTTGTAGTACAGGCGGCTGCCGAAGCGCTTGGGCGACGCGAAGTCGGCGGCGCGAAATTGTTCGCCGAGTAACTGAATGACGTTGGTTTTCTTGCCCCGCGCGTTGAGCTCGATGCGCCCGCCGGTGGCTTTGTAGAAACCGGTCAGGCAGTTGAACACCGTGGTCTTGCCGGCGCCGTTCGGGCCGATGAGGGCGAAGATCGAGTTGCGCCGCACTTGCAGGCTGACGTCGCTGAGGGCCTTGATGCCGCCGAAGTGCATCATCAGGTTTTCGACGGACAGAACGATTTCGTCGCTCATCACGCGCCCTCCACTTTAGCCAGCACGCCTTTGCGTGGCTGCACGCCGGTACGGCTGATGCGGATCAAGCCACGGGGACGCCAGATCATCATCAGCACCATGAGGATGCCGAACAGCAAGACGCGGTATTCCGCGAAGCTGCGCAGCAGTTCCGGTGCGACGGTCAGCACGAACGCCGCAATGACCACGCCGACGGTCGAGCCCATGCCGCCGAGCACGACGATGGCGAGAATGAGCGCGGACTCGAAGAAGGTGAACGAGGTCGGGTTGACGAAGCCTTGATAGCTGGCGAAGAACACGCCGGCCAGCCCTGCGGTCGAGGCGCCGATAGTGAAGGCCGAAAGCTTGACCAGCACGTGGTTCAGGCCCATGGAGCGGCAGGCGATTTCGTCTTCACGCAGTGCCTCCCACGCGCGGCCGACCGGCATGCGCGTCAGGCGGTGCTTGACGTACAGCACCGCCAACACGACCAGGAACAGCACGGTGTAGATGAAAATGAATTTCAGGTCCGGGTTGTATTCGAAGCCGAAATACTCGTGGATGGGGATGCCGCCGTCTTTCGCGCGACGTCCGAACTCCAGGCCGAAGAAGGTCGGCGCAGGCACCGCCACGCCGTTGGGTCCGCCGGTGAACGACAGCCAGTTATTGAGCACCAGACGAATGATCTCGCCGAAGCCCAACGTCACGATCGCCAGGTAATCCCCGTGCATGCGCAGCACCGGAAAGCCGAGGATGCAACCGGCAAGCGCCGCCGCAATGGCTGCCAGCGGCAACGCCGACCAGAACCCCAGGCCCAGATACTGATAACCCAGTGCCAGGCCGTACGCGCCAATCGCATAGAAAGCCACGTAACCCAGATCGAGCAGACCAGCGAGCCCTACCACGATATTAAGGCCCAGGCCCAGCAGCACATAGATCAGGCCGAGGATCACCACGGTCAGCACATACTTGTCGGCGAAGACCGGGAAAATCACCGCAATCAGAATCATCAGCGGAATGATGAAACGCAGGCGCGTCTTGTAACCCGGTGGCAGCACGTGCACGCCTGAGCCCGAGTTTTCGAAGCTCTGGGCGATGGCCACGCCCTTCGGCGTCTGCAGGAACAGGCTCATGAAGAAACGACCGACAACGACCACGCCCACCAGCACGGCGACGCGCCCTGGTTGCAGGTTGAAGCCGTAACCGTCGAGCACGATGCCGACGATCGGGCCGAACACGATCAACGCCAGCAGTCCGGCGATCACCGCGTCGATCAGGCTTTGTTTGATATCAATGGGTTTAGTAGGTGCAGACATGGTTATACCTTCGCCACGAGTGGGCGACCCAGCAGGCCTTGGGGACGGAAGATCAGAATCACTACCAGCAGGCCGAAACTGAACACGTCTTTGTAGTCAGAGTTGATCAGGCCGGAGAACTGCGACTCGGCCACCCCCAGGATCAGCCCGCCGAGCATGGCGCCCGGCAACGAACCAATGCCGCCCAGGACCGCTGCGGTAAACGCCTTGATGCCGATGACGAAGCCGGCGAAGAAGTCGAAGGTGCCGTAGTTCATGGTGATCAGCACGCCGGCCAGTGCCGCCATAGCCGCGCCGATGATGAACACGTAGGAAATGACCCGGTCGGTATTGATGCCCAGAATCGAGGCCATCTTGCGATCCTGCTGCGTGGCGCGGCACATGCGGCCCAGCTTGGTGTACTTGATGATGTAGGTCAGTACGCCCATGCCGACGAAGGCGGCGATCAGGATGAAGATTTTGGTGTAGGTGATCTGTACGAAGCCGCTGCCGACATCGAAGCGCATGGCGCCTTCGAGCAGGGTCGGTACGCCTTGCTGGCGTGGGCCCTGAGCGATCTGCGCGTAGTTCTGCAGAATCAGGGAGATGCCGATCGCACTGATCAGCGGCGCCAGACGGGTCGAGTTACGCAGCGGTTTATACGCCACGCGCTCGATGACGAAGCCGTACACACCGGTCACCACAATGGTGAAGATCAGTGTGCCGAGAATCAGAAAGGGGAATGACTCAACGCCGAAGAACGACAGTACGGCGAGGCCAATGGCTGCGAGGTAGGCGGAGATCATGTACACGTCGCCGTGGGCGAAGTTGATCATGCCGATGATGCCGTAGACCATCGTGTAACCGATGGCGATCAGGCCATAGACCGAGCCCAGTGTCAGGCCGTTGACCATTTGCTGCAGGAAAATACCGTCCATCACGCACGCTCACGAACTTGAAAGGCCAGCCTGACGCGCGGCGACCATTCCCTCGTGAGGAACAGAGCGGCGCACACAGTGGCAACAGAAGAAATCCGGCGCCGCTGTCAGACAGCGCCGATTACCGGATCAGAACGTTTCCCGACTCACCCCCGGGAAACGGCCGATCCGACTAAGCGCTTAACTCACTTCTGCTTTTCGAGCTGGTGATATTTGCCGTCCTTGTCCCACTGGTAAACCACGTAGTCAGAGACTTTCAGGTCGCCCTTGGTGTCCCAGGCTTTCTCGCCCATGACGGTTTTGACAGGATGGGCTTTCAGGAACTTGGCAGCGTCCTCGCCTTTGTTCGACTTGGCGCCGTTAAAGCCAGCAGCCAGGGCCTGAACCGAAGCGTAAGCGTAGAGGGTGTAGCCTTCTGGCTCGTAGCCGGATTTGCGGAACTGCTCAACCACAGCCTTGCTGTCTGGCAGCATGCGCGGGTCGGCGCCGAAGGTCATGTACACGCCATCGACGTATTGCGCGCCGCCAGCGGTGGTCACCAGCTCGTCGGTCACAACGCCGTCGTCGGACATGAACTTCACGTCTTTCAGGCCTTGCTCACGCAGTTGGCGAACCAGTGGACCGGCTTCCGGGTGCAGGCCGCCGAAGTAAACGACGTCAGCGCCAACGGAGCGGATCTTGGTGACCAGGGCGCTGAAGTCTTTTTCGCCACGGGTCAGACCTTCTTCCAGCACAGGCTTCACGCCGCGAGCGGTCAGCTGCTTGGCGGTGGCATCTGCCAGGCCTTTGCCGTAGGTGTCTTTGTCGTTGATGACGGCGATCTTCTTGCCCTTGAGCACGTCGACGATGTAGTCGCCGGCAACGACGCCTTGCTGATCGTCACGACCGCACATGCGGAACATGGCGCTCAGGCCGCGCTCGGTCACGGTCGGATTGGTGGAGCCAGGAGTGATCGCGATGATGCCGGCTTCGTCATAGACTTCCGACGCCGGGATGGTCGAGGAGGAGCAGAAGTGACCGACAACGCCGGCAACTTTGTCGGACGCGGCCTTGTTGGCGACGGCAACGGCCTGTTTCGGTTCGCACGCATCGTCGTAGGCGGTCAGGACGATTTTGTCGCCGTTGACGCCGCCCGCAGCGTTAATGGCATCGGCAGCCGCTTGAGCGCCCTTCATGTACTGTTCGCCGAATGAGGCGTTGGCGCCGGTCATCGGGCCTGCAACGCCGATCTTGATGTCGGCTGCCTGCGCAAATGAAGCCGCACCCATGGCAGTAGCCACGGCGAGTGCGAGAAAGCCTTTTCTGTAGAACGTCTGCGACATGAGTTGGTGCTCCTGGGTTTTTTAATTAGCACTGCGACCACAGAGCTGCTGCGAGCAAGTGGCGTGCCATCGGTTTTTTATTCTTGAGAAACTCGTCGTTTTGTCGCTATCCGACTGATTTCTGCCCTTTTTCACGGGGCGTGCAACCGTCTAAACCGCGCAAGGTGCAACCTCGCGACTTTAAAAGAGCAACCCTGGCGAGACAGACGCGCAACCGCGCCGTTCTCACCTGTACAACCCTGTTGTTACAGCGTGCGTCACCGAACTGCACACCGTCGGTGCGGATCCGCTACGGGCCGCACCATTTGAGGGTAGTGGATGTAGGAGAAAGCGTTGTTTTGGAGAGAGAATTCTTCTTAGATTACGATTCTGAGGCACTGTCCCGCATGGTATAGCGAAAAGCCAGCCTCGTACAAAGAACTGCGCAGTCCGACGGCCGCCAGCGGCTGCATCTGCGCAAAGGGGATGGGTAAAACACTGGCGTTGCCGCTGCACAGGTAATCGGCGAATGCTTTGCCGACGACTGTCCCAGTGGTGTTGCCGCGTCCGTTGTAACCGGTGACCGCGACCAGTCCTGGTGCAGGCTCAAACATTCGCAGCAAGTGATCGGGCGTAAACGCGATGCAGCCGGTCCAGGTGCATTCCCACTCGACCGTTTTGAGGTACGGAAAATAATGCTGTTGCACACGATCGGCCCACGCTTTGAGAAACCAGCCAGGCTTTTGATTGCCATTGCCCAGACTGCCCAACAACAACCGGCCATCGGCATCGCGACGGATGCTGCTGAGCACCTGCCGCGTGTCCCAGGAGCCCTGCCCGCCCGGTAAAATCCGCTGCGCCGCGTCTTCCGTCAGCGGCGCCGAGGCCACTTGATAGTAATAGCCGGGGAAGAAGTTGCGCCGAAGCTCCGTCCACTCGCCCTCGGTGTAGGCGTTGGAGGCGATGACGACTTGCTCGGCAAGCACCGCGCCGCTTTCAGTGATCACGCACCAGCGCGAGCCTTGTCGCTCAAGGCGTCTGACCGGCGAGTGGTCGAAACGCTGACCGCCCAATTGCGTGACGGCCGCCGCCAGCCCGCTGGTATAGGCCATCGGATTAATGGTGCCCGCGCGGTGATCAAGTAAAGCGGAGGTGATCTCGGTGGTGCCGGTCGCTTCCTGACAAGCCTTGCCGGTGAGCAATTCCACAGGCGCGCCGCGACGTTTCCACTGTTCCTCACGGCTGCGCAGGTCCAGCTCGCCTTTGGCGTTGTGGGCCATGTGCAGCGTGCCTTTGCGCGTGGCCTGGCAGTCGATGCCGTATTTTTCGATGAGGCTGAAGACCAGCGACGGCGCGTTGCCGAGCATGGTGTTGAGCTGGCTGCCGACTTTCTCGCCGAATCCGGCTTCGATTTCGTCAGGCGGAATCCACAGGCCGGCGTTGACCAATCCTACGTTCCGGCCGGACCCGCCCTGCCCGGTGCGATGGGCTTCGACGACAGCAACGGTCTTGCCCTGCTCAAGCAAATGAATGGCCGCCGATAAACCCGTGATGCCTGCGCCGATGACGCACACATCGACAGTCACTTCCCCGCGCAACGCGGGCGCTTCCGGCCTCTGCGGCGTCAGCGTTTCCCACAGACATTCTTCGCGTAACGGCATCGCAAAACCTCGGAAAGAGACAGCCAGACCATTGATCGTTCCCACGCTCCGCGTGGTAATGCATGCGCGCGGATGGCTTAAACCTGTAGGAGCGTGGCTTGTCCCGCGATCGGCTGCGCAGCAGTCGTAATGCGTTTCCCCGGTTGATTCAGACAAACCGGGTTCAAGAACTTACTGCCGCTGCGCGCCAGATCGCGGGACAAGCCACGCTCCTACACAAACCATCAATCAAACGTAATGCCCTGCGCCAGCGGCAGTTCGCGGGAGTAGTTCACCGTCGCGGTCTGGCGACGCATGTAGCCTTTCCAGGAGTCCGAGCCGGATTCGCGGCCACCGCCGGTTTCTTTCTCGCCACCGAACGCGCCGCCAATCTCTGCACCACTCGGGCCAATGTTGATGTTGGCGATGCCGCAATCGCTGCCCAGTGCCGAAATGAACTGCTCGGCTTCGCGCACGTCAGTGGTGAAAATGCAGGACGACAGACCTTGGGGGACGTCATTGTTCAGACGAACCGCCTCGCTGAATTCCTCATAGCCCACCACGTACAAAATCGGCGCGAAGGTTTCGCTGCGCACGACCTCGCTCTGTTCCGGCATCTCGACGATGGCCGGCGAGACGTAATAAGCGTTCGGGAATTTCTCCTCCAACTGGCGCTTGCCGCCGAACACCTTGCCGCCTTCGCTCAACGCCTGCTCCAGCGCTTCCTGCATGTTTTCGTAGCTTTGCTTGTCGATCAGCGGACCGACCAGATTGCCTTCCAGCGGATGCCCGATGCGCACTTTGGCGTAAGCCGCTTTCAGGCGCTCGACGAACTCCGCCTTCACCGACGAGTGCGCAATCAAACGGCGCAGGGTGGTGCAGCGTTGACCGGCCGTGCCGACGGCACTGAACAGCACCGCGCGCACGGCCAGATCCAGATCGGCACTCGGGGTCAGAATCATCGCGTTGTTGCCGCCCAGCTCCAGAATGCTGCGGGCGAAACGTGCAGCGAGTTTCGGCGCCACTTCGCGGCCCATGCGCGTGCTGCCAGTGGCGCTGATCAATGCGACGCGGATGTCATCGACCAATGCCTCACCGGCTTCGCGGCCGCCGACAATGCATTGGGTGAGGTACTGAGGGGCATCCGAAAATTCAGCGGCGACTTTATCAAACAGGGCCTGACAGGCCAGCGCAGTGAGGGGCGTTTTTTCCGACGGTTTCCAGATCACCGCGTTACCGCAGACCAGCGCCAGCGCGGTGTTCCACGACCAGACCGCGACAGGGAAGTTGAACGCGCTGATAACGCCGACAACTCCCAGCGGATGCCAAGTCTCACGCATGTGGTGGCCCGGGCGCTCGGAAGCGATGGTCAGGCCGTACATCTGGCGCGACAGGCCGACGGCGAAGTCGCAGATGTCGATCATTTCCTGCACTTCACCCAGCCCTTCCTGAGTGATCTTGCCGGCTTCCCACGACACCAGTTCACCGAGGTCGGCTTTGTGCTTGCGCAGCGCTTCGCCAAACAGACGAATCAGCTCGCCGCGACGGGGTGCAGGCACTTTGCGCCAGGCTTCGAAGGCGTGATCGGCGCGGGTGATGCGCTGCTCGACTTCGGCGGCGCTTTCCCAGCTCACCGACGCGACCTTGCTGCCATCGATTGGCGTGTGAACAGGCTTGTCGCCCTGTTGATAAAGCGTGGCGTCGACACCGAGTCGGGTAAGCAGGTCGTTGAGCATGGTTTCTCCTGGAACTGTTCGTAAGCGCAAAAGCGGAATGCCAAATGTGGGTTATTTCGTCAGCCTCTAGTAATAGCTGGCCGGCGACACTGCAACAAACGACGATTAAGCGAGATATCATTCCGTTTTTTCATGCTGACGCTGAACGAGCCGAATATGCTGAGCAAACGCCATCTCCCGTCGGTCACCGCGCTGCAATGTTTTGAAGCGGTGACCCGTCACCTGAGTTTCACCCGCGCGGCCGAAGAGCTGAACCTCACCCAGAGCGCGGTCAGCAAGCAGGTCGCCCAGTTGGAAGAATTGGTGCAACACCTGTTGTTCCGACGGGTGCGTCGACGCCTGCAACTGACGCCAGCCGGTGCGCTGTACTTGGGAGAGGTGCGCAAAGTGCTCACGCAGATGGAAATGTCGACGCACTTCCTGCGTTCCTACGGCGGCGAAACCGAAGTCCTGCGGGTGTCGACACCCTCGACCTTCGGCGCCCGCTGGCTGGTGCCACGGCTCAAGGGCTGGCGCTTGCGTCATCCGCACATTCATCTGGATCTGGTCAACGAACAGGAGAGCGATGATGTAGCCCAGAGCCGCTGCGACCTGTCGTTCTATTTCGGCGGTGGCGCCCGACCCGGTGCGGAGAGCGTGAAGCTGTTCAGTGAAGAGCTAGTGCCAGTATGCGCTCCCGGCAGCCTGCCCGATGAACCCTTCACCGATCCTACGCAACTGACCGATCTGGTCCTGCTGCAAAACGCGCACCGTCCCCAGGCCTGGCATGACTGGTTCGACAGTCAGGGTCACCAGACCGAGCACAGCTACCACGGCCCGCGCTTCGAAACGATCTATATGTGCATTCGTGCGGCGCAAGTGGGCTGCGGCGTCGCGCTGCTGCCCCGGTTTCTGGTGGAGGAAGAGCTGACGGACGGCAAGCTGATCATCCCCTGGCCCCACGCCCTGCCCAGTCAGGACGCCTACTACCTCGCATACCCGGAGCACGCGGCCGAAGTGCCGAAAATCCGCGTGTTTGTGGAATGGATGCTCGAACAGCTCAACGAGCCAACGCCGCAGTAAAAACATTCCCGGCTAAAGCCGGTCCTACTGACGTCGCGCAATCTCACAGTAGGACCGGCTTCAGCCGGGAAGAGGCCAGTTTGCGCACCATCAAATCTGCGCCGTGACCACCGACGCCTTCCAGGCCAAAGCCGGTCCTACAATTGGAGTTCAGGCCAGTCCATGGAATCGGAGTTCCAGCCAGTCCTGCTAGGAGCAGGCAGTCAGTCGCTGAAACATTTCTGCCCCTCTTCCACGACGACTGGCATTATGTCGGCCATCGTCAATAACAAACCGGACGTACCGCCACAGCGCTACCGCAAGGTTGTATGCGACATCCAATTGAATCCCGGGCCGCACCTTGGCGGCCGCTGCTGGCTGGAGCGACACAATGAGTGAGAGCGCTTTCGCGGACCGCATCGTGCAGAACCTGCTCGATACCGACCTCTATAAGCTGAGCATGATGCAGGCCGTGCTGCACAACTACCCCAACGTCGAAGTGGAGTGGGAGTTTCGCTGCCGCAACGGTGAAGACCTCCGGCCGTATCTGGCCGAGATCCGCCATCAGATCGAGCAGCTCTGCGACCTGTCGCTGAGTGTCGAGGAGACCGGTTTCCTCGAACGCATCAACTTCATGAAGCCCGACTTCCTGCGTTTCCTCGGGCTATTCCGCTTCAACCTGCGCTACGTCCAGACCACCATCGAAAACGACGAACTGTGCATCCGCCTCTCAGGCCCCTGGCTGCACGTGATCCTTTTCGAAGTGCCCGTCCTGGCCATCGTCAGCGAAGTCCGCAATCGCCATCGCAACCCGGAAACCCTGCTCAGCCAGGCCCGCGATCAGCTGTACCGAAAAATCGACTGGCTCAACGCAACCGCCACCGCTGATGAACTGGCGGAATTGAAGGTGGCTGACTTCGGCACCCGCCGGCGCTTCTCCTACGCGGTGCAGGAAGACGTCGTTTCGGTGCTGAAAAAGGATTTCCCCGGCCAGTTCGTCGGCACCAGCAACGTGCACCTGGCGCGCAAATTCGACCTCAAACCCCTCGGCACCATGGCTCACGAGTGGATCATGGCCCATCAGCAACTCGGCCCGCGGCTGATCGACAGCCAGATTGCCGCCCTCGATTGCTGGGTCCGCGAATACCGCGGCCTGCTGGGTATTGCGCTGACAGACTGCATCACCACCGATGCCTTCCTCGGTGATTTCGACTTGTTCTTCGCCAAGCTCTTCGACGGCCTGCGCCACGATTCGGGCGACCCCGTGCAGTGGGCCGAAAAATGCATCCGGCATTATCAAAAGCTGGGCATCGAGCCGATGAGCAAGACCCTGGTGTTCTCCGACGGGTTGAATCTGCCCAAGGCGCTGGAAATATTCCGCGCGCTGCGGGGTCGCATCAACGTCAGCTTCGGGATCGGCACCAACCTGACCGCCGACATCCCGGGGATCCAGCCAATGAGCATCGTGCTGAAAATGACCGCCTGCGCCGGCCAGCCCGTCGCCAAGATTTCCGACGAGCCCGGCAAAACCCAGTGCAAGGACCCGGAGTTCGTGTCCTATCTGCGCCACGTATTCAAGGTGCCAGCCTGAGTCGAGCACCGACCGCAGCCCCTTTTTATGCCATTCCTTTTTTGCTCGAGGAGTCAATCATGCAAGACGTACAGCGCGAGATCGCCCGGCAGCTCAACGTCCAGCCGCCTTTTGCCAATGATGAGGCACTGCAGGCGGAAGTCAGCCGCCGCGTGCAATTCATCAAGGACTGCCTGCATAACGCCCGCCTGAAGGTGCTGGTGCTGGGCATCAGCGGCGGCGTGGATTCGCTGACAGCAGGTTTGATGGCCCAACGCGCCATCCGCGAGCTGCGTGAAAGCACCGGCGACAATGCCTACACCTTCGTCGCCGTGCGCCTGCCGTATCACATCCAGCACGACGAACACGAAGCCACGGCATCGGTGGATTTCATCAATCCCGATGAGCGCCACACAGTGGACATCGCGCCCTCGGTGAAAGCGCTGGTTGATCAGATCAAAGCCTTCGGGGGCCAGCCGGCCAATACCGTGGATTTCGTCAAAGGCAACATCAAGGCCCGGGCACGGATGGTCGCGCAGTACGCCATTGCTGGCGTGAAAGGCGGTCTGGTCATCGGCACCGACCATGCGGCTGAAGCGGTCATGGGCTTCTACACCAAGTTCGGCGACGGGGCCTGCGACCTGGCGCCGTTGAGCGGTCTGGTGAAGAACCAGGTCCGTGCGATCGCCCGCAGCTTCGGCGCGCCACAGAACCTCGTCGAGAAAGTCCCCACCGCGGACCTCGAAGAACTGGTCCCCGGCAAACCGGACGAAGCGGCCCACGGCATCAGCTACGCAGAGATCGACGCCTTCCTGCACGGCGAGCCAGTGAAGCAGGAAACCGCCGAGATCATTGTCAGCACCTACCGCAAGACCCAGCACAAGCGGGATCTGCCTTACGCGCCATAAGGCTCGGCCACAAAGACGCCCGATGGGTTTGATTGAAAATTCATCGGGCAGCAGTACCGCTGCATTCAAAAACGGAATGAACCCGTTATTTCTTTTCGCTTGATGGCGCTCGCCATCACGGCTTACATAGCGCTCTGACTTCCCCGCCCAGAGCCGCTACCCATGACTGCTTTCCAAGGCCTCTTCACCCTCGTTGCGTCCACCGTCGGCCAGCCTGCTGCGGCATGGCTGGAACACCGCGTCGAGGTGCCGCAGGCGCTGGGCGGGTTTTCCTGGTCCGAGGAGGCGGTCCATCGGGTCTGGCTCGCCGAAGCGTTGAACCTCTGCCTGTTCCACAAGTTGGTAGAGGCCGTGCCCGACGGGCTTCGTTATGTGGACGAGCAATCCGAGAGCGGCCGCAAGGTGGTGTTTGATCATGGCGCCATCCGCACCGTCGATTGGGCGGACAACGGCGAATTGCCGCGCGGTCGTCAGGGCTTCTCGCGCCTGCTCGAGCCGCTGGGTTTCACCGATGTGCGCACCTATCCGCTGACCAAACTGAACATGACCGGTTGGGGCTATCGCCAGATGGACCTGCCAGAAGACATCGCGCAGTTCTTCGTCTCCGAACTGCACCCCGGCCGACTCAGTCAGTCGTTTCAAGAGGCGGTCAGCCGCGTCGTCGGTTCGAGCCGCGACCCGTTGAGTTCTGAAGACTTGAGCATGCTGAATCGCCTGCGCACCACCCGGCATTGCAGCCTGGCCGAAGCCACGCGCCTGCTGCCGGCCCTGTATCGCGCGTTTGGCCGCCAGCACGGCGTCGTTCGGGAGGATGACTATCGGCAACTGCTGAGCGAAAGCGCGGAAATGGCGTGGATCGCCACCGAGGGCAACAGCTTCAATCATCTGACCGATCGGGTGGTGGATCTGGAAGCGACGGTGGCCGAACAGAATCGGCGCGAACGGCCGATGAAGGACAGCATCGAGGTGTCAGGTTCGGGAAGGGTCATGCAGACCGCGTACAAGGCCTGCACGGTGAGCCGAGGGCTGATGAATGCCGAGGGCGTCGTCGTGGCGCACAAGGTGCCGGGCTCATTCGTGGAGTTCATTCAGCGCAAGATCGACCCTGACAACGGCAAGATCGATCTCAACTTCGACAGCAGCAACGCGCAGGGCATCTTCAAAATGACCGACTCGAAGCAGCCCTAGCGGTCACTTCAGGCTGACGGTGCCTTTCATCATGCCGATGTGGCCGGGGAACGAGCAGAAAAAGCCGTATTTCTCGGCCGGGTCCAGCTTGGAGACGTCGAACGTGACCGAATCCTTCTCGCCTCCGCCGATCACTTTGGTGTGGGCAATAACGCGCGCGTCACCGTCCTTCAGATAATCCTTGTCGATGCCGACGCTCATGCCGTCTGTGGCGATCTGCGACATGTCATCGTATTTGCTGATGACCAGATTGTGACCCATGACGGCCTTCGGCAGGCTGCCGGAGTGTTTCAGGTTGACGGTGAACTGCTTGCAGCTCTTGTCGATTTCGATGGCCTTGGTGGTGAACGTCATCTGGTCGGTGGAATCGACTTCGACCGAGCATTCCGCCGCCAGAAGGTGCCCACTGGCCAAAGTCAGAATGGATGCAGCGACAAGCTTGCGAATCATGGTGCGTCTCCTGGTGGGCAGCCTTGGATTTTGCATACAAAGACTGACCTGAATTAGAACAATTTATCAACCGTTATGACCGGTCACCTCTGGGCGGCCTCTATCAGTGCCATCAAGACAATCAAACAGTCAGCGCTACGATGGCTGCATAAGATCGCGCTGTCACCTATCTTCAGGACGATCCCATGCAACTCTCCAGCATTTTCCGCAGCTTGCTCGCCGCTTACGCCTGTGGCGCATCGGGTAGTTACGACCGCGCCAGCCAGGATTACGGCGTCTACCAACGCGCGTTTTCCGCAGGCTACGACCTGTAACGGCGGGCGACCGACCGGGATATATGACTGGGTGAAGAAAAATACCACGCCGGCTTTGCACCATTCTCAGGCAGAATGTGCTGACTTATCGTCTGCCTCGAGGACTGCCCATGGCCAAACCCAACTATTCCTTCGCCAAACGCCAACGTGATCTGGCAAAAGAGCAAAAGAAAGAGGAAAAAGCACAGCGCAAGCAGGCTGAGAAGGCTGAAGCAGAGGCCGGAGAAGCTGCGGTTGTAGACGGCGAAAACGCCGAAGGCTCTTCCGAAGCCGAACACTCTACCGATGCTGAAGGCTCCGCTGACGTAAAAGGCTCCGCCGAAGAAAAGCCCGCTGAGTGATCGTCTGATTCAGCGCAATGGGATGGATGAACGCGAAACCTCTAGGAGTGAGCTTGCTCGCGATGGGATTTTCGCCATGATCCATCCATTGGCTGACACCCCCTGATCGCCAGTACGCTCACAGCCCCGTCGACAGCAACGCCCACCTACCCCGCAATCGGCATCACCGTGACGCGCACGTCCGGGTCATGGCTCCCGCCCCCCAGAATCACCCCTCGCAACGGCGACACGTCCGAAAAATCCCTCCCCCACGCCAGACTGATGTGCTCAAGCGCAGGCTGAACGTTGTTGGTCGGATCGAAATCCACCCACCCCAGCACCGGACAGAACACTGACACCCACGCGTGGGACGCATCGGCACCGATCAGCCGTGGCTGACCGGGCGGCGGCTGGGTCAGCAGATAGCCGCTGACATAACGCGCCGCCAGCCCGCGCGACCGGACGCACGCCAGCATCAAATGAGCGAAGTCCTGACAGACGCCACGGCGGGTTTCCAGGACCTCCACCAGCGGCGTCGCAACCTGAGTCGCCTCGCCGTCAAACGTGAATTCTTCGAATATCTTCTCCATCAGCGCCTGCGCGCACAGCAGTACCGGCCGCCCCGCGGGAAAGCAACTGGCGGAGAACTCGACAAACGTCTGCTTCAGGTGCACGTAGGGCGATTCGAAGCGATAGCGGCAGGCATCAAGGATATCCGGCGCCATTCTCGACGCGCTGTAGGTCAGCCGGTGCTGGGCCTCATCCCACGAAGCGGAAGCATTGAAATCCAGCAGCGGACGTTCCAGCACTTCAATGCGCAGGCGCGCGTTGACCTGCAGCTCATCGTGGGGGCGTTCGAACGCCAGACGCGTCAGCGGATTGCCGAAGACGTCCAGTTCATCGCGGCGCGTGGTTGGCATCGGGCTGATGAGCAGGTGCTGCTCCAGACAACGCTGCCAGGGACTGCGCCGCGGCCACAGATGCGCAAGTTGCTGGGCCAGGGAAACCGGGCTGTCGTATTTGTAGTGCGTGTCGTGGAGGATCTGATACTGAACACTGTTCATCAGACCGACACCGTGCGCTGACTGACATCGTCGACGTGGGCGAAATGACGCAGCGCAAGCCGGTCAGAAACATGGCCGCTGGTGTCGCCTATGGTCTGCAGCAAATCCGCCAGCCCATCCAGCGCCGCTTTGACACTGCTCTCGCCGAAGAGCCCTTCTTCCAGGCAACCCAGATCGAACATCGACAGCCGCTGAATCAGCACCGCGAGACTGTTGTCCTGGGGCACGCCGAAATCCTCGTTCATGCGTTTCACCGAACGGGCCACCAGCTTGAGCTGAAACAACACCGCGTGGGGGTTCTGATCGTCCAGTACCAGCAAATCGAGCACCGGGATCAACTGCGGCAGGGCCAGATAGCGCGAGCGGTAAGTGATCCCGCTGTTACCCAGTTCAAGCAGCCCGTCCAGCGCATCCTGATGAAATACCGCGTCGCTGCGCAGGAATGCCGCCAGCGTCGTGCACAGAAACTGCAAGCGCTCGATGCGCCGCCCGATCATCAGGAAGCGCCAGCCCTCGTCGCGGGTCATGTCGTCCAAGGCAAAACCGGACAACGCCGCCAGTGACATCACCAGCCGGTTGAGGAAATCCAGCAGCTCGCCGAAATCAGGGGTTTCGGTCTCCAGGCTCATCGCTTCCCGCTGCAACTCCACCAGCGCCTGCCAGTTCTCGCGGGACAACTTGCCGCGTACTTGGGACGCCGCCCACTGCAAGCGCTGCAAGTTGGAGCGCAGGCTGAACGGCCAGTCATCACCCAACAGCGCTTCGAGCAGACGCTCATGCAGCTCGCTCGGTGCTTCTTCGTCCTGAAGCGGCAGGAGGTTCAACCGTTCGGCCAGCTCGACCGCTGCTTGCAGGGCGACCGGATCATCACCGTCGACATAGCGCGTGAGCATGATTCGCAGCAGGCGCGCGCTGTTGTCGCAGCGCTCACAGTAGCGGCCGAACCAGAACAGATTTTCCACCACCCGCGACGGCAAATACGGGTCGCGACGTACCAAGTCGTGCACGCCCAGCGAGTGACGGTTTTTCCACGGTTCGCTGCCGAGCGGACGCTCGCCAAGAATCCAGGTGTCCTTGCTTGCGCCGCCGCGCTGCATCGACACCACGTCGGCGTCGGCATCGGCGGCCACGCGGGTCAATCCGCCCGGCAGGACGCGATAGCCATCGGCGGTGGCCACTGCGTATACGCGCATGCCGATGGCGCGGGGCTGCAGCTGGCTGTCCTCGCCCTGCCAAACCGGCGCGTGGGACAACTGCGCCAGTTCTTGAGCCACGTAGGCATAGGGCCTGGCCTGCATGCGCGCGGACAGCGCCTGACGCGCTTCCTCGCTGAGATCGCGGCCGAACACCGGGGCGAAACTCTGGGACGGGAATGCAGGCTTGATGAGCAGCTCCGGCATCTTCTCCAGCGCCTGGGCCAGCACCGGCGGCTCGCCACACCACCACGTGGCGATCGACGGCAGCAACAGCTCTTCGCCAAACAGGTGTTCGTTGATCTTTGGCAGAAACCCCAACAGTCCCGGCGATTCCAGCACGCCGCTGCCCAAGGCGTTGGCAACCAGCACACGCCCCTGACGCACCGCCTGCAGCAGGCCGGGCACGCCTAGCGCTGAATCTGTGCGCAGTTCCAGCGGATCGCAGAAGTCGTCGTCCAGACGGCGCATGATCGCGTGAACACGACGCAGGCCGCTGAGGGTTTTCAGGTACACCGTGGCGTCGCGTACGGTCAGGTCGCTGCCTTCCACCAGCGGATATCCCAGCTGACCGGCCAGATAAAGGTGCTCGAAATAGCTCTCGTTGAAACGCCCGGGCGTCAGCAACACCACCAGCGGTGCTTCGTGGCTGGTCGGTGCCTGGCGCGCGAGTGTTTCCTGCAGCGACCGAAAGAAATTGGAGAGGTGCTGGACCTGCAGATCCCGGTACAACTCGGGAAATGCTCGCGACACGATCAGGCGGTTTTCCAGCGCATAACCGGCACCCGACGGCGCCTGAGTCCGGTCGGCGGTCACCCACCAGCGACCGTCGGGCGTGCGCGCCAAGTCTACTGCGTACACATGCAGGAAGGTGCCTTCGGGGGGCGTTACGCCCTGGCATGGCCAGAGAAAATTATTGTGGCCGAACACCAGTTCCGACGGCAGCAGTCCTTCGGCGATCAGTTCCTGCGGACCGTAGAGATCAGCCAGCACGGCATTGAGCAGACGCGCGCGCTGGGCGATGCCGGCCGCCAGCGGCTGCCACTCTTCCATTGGAATCACGTGGGGCAGCATGTCCAGTTCCCAGGGCCGATCGGCACCCTTGGGGTCGGCATAGACGTTATAGGTCACGCCGTTTTCCTGAATCTGCCGGGCGAGCAACGCCTGACGCTGGATGAGCTGCGCAGGTGTACTGCGCTGGAGATGCTCGTACAGACGCTGCCAGTGCGGCCGAACGGCGCCGCTGGCATCCAGCATCTCGTGATAGGTACCCGGGGTGAGCGGATATTGATCAAGCAGGTCAGGCATGGAAGGCTCGGCAGACAACAAAAGGACTCGAATCAACAGCGCTTAGACTAGCGCAGACAACATGACACGCAGGCGCCGCTTTCCACGTTTCAAACGTGCGGCACGGCGACCTGATCCCACGTCAGGTCGCCGGCGCGGCTACCGATGCAGGCGCAGGTCCAGGGTCATCGGCAGCTCATCGTTGAGGGTCAACGCGGGAACCTCACGTTTGCCGGGACTGTGGCCGATCCGGAAGAACCGCGCCAGACGTCGGCTTTCCGCTTCATTGGCGTTCACCGGCAGGGTCTCGTAATTGCGCCCGCCAGGGTGGGCGACATGGTACTCGCAGCCCCCCAGCGAGCGCTGCATCCAGGTGTCGAGGATGTCGAAGACCAGCGGCGCATGCACCGGGATTGTCGGCTGCAAGGCATTGGTCGGCTGCCAGGCGCGGTAACGTACGCCTGCGACGAACTCGCCGACGCGCCCGGTCGGTTGCAGGGGCACCGGCACGCCGTTGCAGGTGAGCATGTAACGCTGCGGCGGCAGACCCGTGACCTTCAGCTGCAAGCGCTCAAGAGACGAGTCCACGTAGCGAACCGCTCCACCGGCTGCCCCCTCCTCGCCCAGCACGTGCCACGGTTCCAGCGCCTGACGCAGCTCCAGCTCGATGCCGCTGACGGCGTAGTCGCCGACCTTCGGAAAGCGAAACTCTAGATGCGCCGCGAACCACTCGCCGCGCACGGGATAACCCGCGTCGTTGAGCTCGGCGATAACGTCGGCAAAATCCTGGTCGATAAAGTGCGGCAGCATGAAGCGGTCATGCAGCTCGGTCCCCCAGCGCGCCAGTTTCGCCGGTGCATAGGGCTCGCGCCAGAAACGCGCGACCAGTGCCCGAAGCAACAGCTGTTGCGCCAGGCTCATGCGCGCGTGCGGCGGCATCTCGAATGCCCGCAGTTCCAGCAGTCCCAGCCGCCCGGTAGCACCGTCCGGCGAGTACAGCTTGTCGATGCAGAATTCCGCGCGATGGGTATTGCCGGTCACGTCGATCAGCAGGTTGCGCAGCAGCCGGTCCACCAGCCACGGCGCGCATTCCTCGCCCGGCGCGGGCATTTGCGAAAAGGCGATTTCCAGCTCGTACAGCGAGTCATTGCGCGCTTCGTCGACCCGCGGTGCCTGGGAGGTCGGGCCGATGAACAATCCGGAGAACAGGTAGGACAGCGACGGGTGGTTATGCCAGTAGCTCAACAGGCTGCGCAGCAGATCCGGCCGACGCAAGAAGGGCGAGTCGCCGGGCGTCGCGCCACCGAGGACAAAATGGTTACCGCCGCCGGTGCCGGTGTGGCGCCCGTCGATCATGAATTTCTCGGTGGTCAGCCGGGTCAGACGCGCCTGCTCGTAGAGAAACTCGGTGCGTTCGACCAGCTCATCCCAGGTGGACGACGGCTGCACGTTCACCTCGATCACGCCCGGATCCGGGGTGATGCGGAAGTTCGCCAGACGCGGATCGCTCGGCGGCTCGTAACCTTCCAGCAACACCGGGCAGCGCATGTCCTCGGCCGTCGCTTCAATGGCGGCGACCAATTCCAGATAGGCCTCAAGGGATTGCAGCGGCGGCATGAACAGGTACAACCGCCCGCCCCGCGTTTCGGCGCTCAGTGCGGTGCGGGTCAGCCAATCGGCCGACTCGTCGATCTCGGGTTCGCGGTCGATGCTCGGGTCGCGCTGCTCTGCCAGGCCGTCCAGTCGCGACTGAACCTCGTCGCGGTCGGGCAGCTCGGCAAATGCCTGATTGTGGTCGGTCGGGTGGATGTAGGGATATTCCGCCGCCTTGACCCATGGCTGCGAGGCCAGCGGCAGGCGATAGCCAAGGGCGGAATCCCCCGGCACCAGGCGGCAATGCTCGTCGCGCAGGTACCAGCGACCGCTCTGCCATTGATCGTCGGCGGCGGTTCGCGCCAACGGCAGAACGTGGCCAATGATCGTGTCCAGGCCTTGGGAAAACACTTTGCGCAGACGGGCGCGCTCAAGGGGGTCCTCAAGACGTGAGGCTTCGGCGCTGACGTTTTTGGGCAGCGCGCCCTCGCGCCACAGGTAATAGAAATTGTCTTCGTACGCCGGGAAAACGTAATGCGTCGGCAGCTTCAGCCTCTCGGCAACGCTGCGCAGGAAACTGCCCGCCATCTCGCTGTCGGCGCCATAGTCCCGGGTTTCATCAGCGATCAGCGCATTGTTGCGCCACACCGGTTGCCCGTCCCTGCGCCAGAAGCAGTTCAGCGACCAGCGCGGCAGTTGCTCACCGGGGTACCACTTGCCCTGACCGAAATGAACGATGCCCTGGGGCGCGTAATGGTCTCGCATGCGCTGGTACAGCTCGGCGGAGAGCAGGCGCTTCTTCGGCGCCAGCGCAGCGGTGTTCCATTCCTCGCCGTCACGGTCGTCGATGGACACAAAGGTCGGCTCGCCGCCCATGGTCAGGCGCACGTCGTGGGCAACCAGATCGCTGTCGATCTGGCGTCCCAGCGCTTGAATGTCCTGCCACTGCGCTTCGGTGTAGGGCTGGGTGACGCGCGGCGCCTCCCAGATACGCTCCACCGACATCTCGTGGGTGAACTCGGTGTTGCAAGGCTCGACCATGCCACTGATCGGCGCCGCCGAAGACGGCTCGGGGCTGCACGCCAGCGGAATGTGTCCCTCACCTGCGAACAAGCCGGAGGTCGCGTCAAGGCCCACCCAGCCAGCGCCCGGCAGGTACACCTCGCACCAGGCGTGCAGGTCAGTGAAATCAACGTCAGTGCCAGACGGTCCGTCCAGCGCTTTGACATCGGCCTTGAGCTGAATCAGATAACCGGACACGAACCGCGCGGCGAGGCCCAGGTGACGCAGCAACTGCACCAGCAGCCAGGCCGAATCACGGCAGGACCCCGACGCGTTTTCGAGGGTGTATTCCGGCGTCTGAATGCCCGGTTCCATACGGATCAGGTAACCGATGTCGTTGGCCAGACGCTGGTTGAGCCCCACCAGAAAGTCGATCGCCGGAATCGGCGTGCGGTCGATGCTGTCCAGGTACGCCTGGAATCTCGGGGTCAGCGGCAGCTTTTCCAGATAAGGCTGCAGCTCGTGGTGCTCTTCTCGGGCATAAGTGAAGGGAATCTTCTCGGCGTAGGGCTCAAGAAAGAAGTCGAAGGGGTTGAACACCGCCATTTCGGCGACCAGGTCCACTTCGATGCGCAACTCGCTGGTCTTTTCCGGGAACACTAACCGCGCCAGGTAATTACCCTGCGGGTCCTGCTGCCAGTTGATGAAGTGGTTTTCGGGGAGGACGTTCAGCGAATACGACAGCACACGCGTGCGGCTGTGGGCCGCCGGGCGCAAGCGGACGATCTGCGGACCCAGCTCTACCGCGCGTTCGTAGCGGTAATGCGTGACGTGGTGCAAGGCAATGTGAATCGACACGGCGTGCCTCCTGCGAGCCTGGACGGTAGCGGAGCCGCGCAAGACTTATGCCACCGCGGCAAATCAGGCGCCTCCGGCGCGGAGGTTGCCTGTTCAGCCAGGCACAGCACCAAAATCGCGCCACCCTCAACGAATGGTGCAAGGGTCGCACGGAAATGAGGCGGGTGGGGTTATTTGCACCGGAATGCAAAACGCCAGCTCGAAAGCTGGCGTTTTGTTGTTCGGTATCGCGCGGCGCGGGACCTTAGCGTGGAAAGACCGGCTGACGCGAAGGCTTCTTGCTTTTGCCGCCTTTGCCACCCTTGGCGGCATCAGCGCGTTCCTTGGCGGCGTCCCGGTTACGAGCTGCCGCAGCAGCCTTGGCCTCTTCGCGCTTGTCCCAAGGCTTGCTCCCGTCGCTTGCACGCTGAGGCAAGCCGGTGTGCTGCGTCAGGATCTTGGTGGTCTTGGCGACCTTGTGGCTACCGGCCGGCGTCGAGTTCTTGCGGCGCGCGCTCTGATAGCTATCGGTTTCAACCTGATGCAGTGGAATCAACTGGTGCTTGCCCGGCCCGATCAGATCGGCACGGCCCATCCGCTCCAGCGCTTCACGCAGCATCGGCCAGCCCTTCGGATCGTGGTAGCGCAGGAACGCCTTGTGCAGACGGCGCTGCTCCTCGCTCTTGACGATGGTGACCGAGTCGCTCTTGTACGTGACCTTGCGCAACGGGTTCTTGCCGGAGTGGTACATGGCCGTCGCACTGGCCATCGGCGACGGATAGAACGCCTGCACCTGATCCGCACGGAAGCCGTTGCCCTTGAGCCACAGCGCCAGGTTCATCATGTCTTCGTCGGTCGTGCCCGGGTGGGCCGCGATGAAGTAAGGAATCAGGTACTGCTCTTTACCCGCCTCCTTGGAGTACTTCTCGAACATGCGCTTGAACTTGTCATAGCTGCCAATGCCCGGCTTCATCATCTGGTTGAGCGGGCCTTCTTCGGTATGCTCAGGCGCAATCTTCAGGTAACCGCCGACGTGGTGCGTCACCAGTTCCTTGACGTACTCGGGCGATTCAACGGCCAGGTCGTACCGCAGACCGGACGCGATCAGAATCTTCTTCACGCCGGGCAGTTCACGGGCGCTGCGGTACAGCTGAATCAATGCCGAGTGATCGGTGTTCAGGTTCGGGCAGATTCCCGGGAACACGCAGGACGGCTTACGGCACGCCGATTCGATTTCCGGGCTCTTGCAGGCGATGCGATACATGTTCGCCGTCGGCCCGCCGAGATCGGAAATCACGCCGGTGAAACCAGGGACCTTGTCACGGATCTCTTCGATTTCGCGAATGATCGAGTCGTGGGAACGGTTCTGGATGATCCGGCCTTCGTGCTCGGTAATCGAGCAGAACGTACAGCCGCCGAAGCAGCCGCGCATGATGTTCACCGAAAAACGGATCATGTCGTAGGCCGGGATCTTCTCCTTGCCGTACACCGGATGCGGAATGCGCGCGTAGGGCATGCCGAACACGTAGTCCATTTCTTCAGTGGTCATCGGAATGGGCGGAGGATTGAACCAGACGTCCACCTCGCCGTGCTTCTGGACCAGTGCGCGGGCGTTGCCCGGGTTGGTTTCCAGGTGCAGGACGCGGTTGGCGTGGGCATAGAGCACCGCGTCGCCGCGCACTTTTTCCATCGACGGCAGACGGATGACCGTCTTGTCGCGAGTCATGCGCGGGCTCGCCAGAATCTGCACGACCTTCGCTTCGTTCGGATCCTCAACGTCACCCTTTTCCTGCTCGATGGCACAGGCCTGGGTGTCCTGAGTGTTCACGTACGGGTTGATGATCTTGTCGATCTTGCCTGGACGGTCGATACGGGTGGAATCGACTTCATACCAGCCTTCCGGCGTATCACGGCGAATGAATGCCGTGCCGCGGACGTCGGTGATGCTTTCGATCGTCTCGCCATAAGACAGGCGGGTCGCCACTTCGACGATGGCCCGCTCGGCGTTGCCATACAGCAGGATATCGGCGCAGGCGTCGATCAGGATCGAATTGCGAACCTTGTCCTGCCAGTAGTCGTAGTGAGCGATGCGGCGCAGCGATGCTTCGATGCCACCCAGAACGATCGGCACGTTCTTGTAGGCTTCCTTGCAGCGCTGGCTGTAGACCAGACTCGCACGGTCCGGACGCTTGCCCGCCATGCCGCCCGGCGTGTAAGCATCGTCGGAGCGAATCTTTTTGTCGGCGGTGTAACGGTTGATCATCGAGTCCATGTTGCCGGCCGCGACGCCGAAGAACAGGTTCGGCTCGCCGAGCTTCATGAAGTCGTCTTTTGACTTCCAGTCAGGCTGGGCAATGATCCCGACGCGGAAGCCCTGGGACTCCAGCAGCCGGCCAATGATTGCCATGCCAAACGAGGGGTGATCGACGTAGGCATCACCCGTGACAATGATGATGTCGCAGGAATCCCAGCCAAGCTGATCCATTTCTTCCCGGCTCATGGGCAGGAAAGGCGCTGGTCCGAAACATTCGGCCCAGTACTTCGGATAGTCAAATAACGGCTTGGCTGCTTGCATATCGATGACCAGTGTTCGTGTCTGGGGGCGATTTTCGCTTGGAAATTCGCGGGCGCGGAGAATAGCACAAATTTTGATCAAATCCGACGACAGTAGTCGGATAAGTGATCGGCTTGACTCGCGACTCTGGCACCCTTCCGGCATCAAAGTCGCGATCCAGAGGCCTACTTATTCATCATCATCAAAGTTGTAACTGCCCGGCGCGAGGTTCTCGAAGCGGGTGTACTTGCCGATGAACGCCAGCCGGATAAACCCGATCGGGCCGTTCCGCTGCTTGCCGATGATGATTTCAGCGATGCCTTTATGTTCGGTCTCGGGGTGATACACCTCATCCCGGTAGACGAACATGATGACGTCGGCGTCCTGCTCGATCGCTCCGGATTCCCGCAAGTCGGAGTTCACCGGGCGCTTGTTGGGACGCTGTTCGAGGGAGCGGTTGAGCTGGGACAGCGCGACCACCGGGCAATTGAATTCCTTGGCGAGCGCTTTCAACGAACGGGAGATCTCGGAAATCTCGTTCGTCCGGTTATCGCCGCTTGAGCCAGGGATCTGCATCAGTTGCAGGTAGTCGATCATGATCAGGCCGATATCGCCATGTTCGCGGACCAGCCGCCGCGTGCGCGCTCGCATCTCGGAGGGGCTGATGCCGGCCGTGTCATCGATGAACAACTTGCGATCGTTGAGCAGGTTGACCGCCGATGTCAGGCGCGGCCAGTCATCGTCATCGAGCTGACCGGAACGGACCTTGGTCTGATCGATACGACCGAGCGACGAAAGCATACGCATGATCAGCGATTCGCCTGGCATCTCCAGCGAGTAGACCAGCACCACCTTGTCACTGCGCAGCACCGCGTTTTCCACCAGGTTCATCGCGAAGGTGGTCTTACCCATCGACGGACGACCCGCGACGATGATCAGGTCAGACTGCTGCAGACCGCTGGTCTTTTCATCCAGGTCGGCGTAGCCCGTCGAAAGACCGGTGATGCCGTCGCCGATGTTGAACAGCGTATCGATACGGTCAATCGCCCGGGTCAGCAGGTCGTTGACGCTGACCGGGCCGCCTGTCTTGGGCCGCGCTTCGGCAATCTGGAATATCTGCCGTTCGGCCTCGTCGAGAATCTCTTCGGCGGTACGCCCCTCCGGGTTGAACGCACTGTCAGCGATCTCGGTACTGATGCCGATCAACTGACGCAGCGTTGCGCGCTGACGAACGATCTGGGCATACGCCTTGATGTTCGCAACCGATGGGATGTTCTTCGCCAGCTCGGACAGGTAACCGAGGCCACCGACTTGCGAAGTCTGGCCTTCCTTGTCGAGCTGCTCGGCGAGGGTCACGACGTCAATCGGCTGGTTTTGATCCGCCAGCTTGGCAATGGCGCGGAATATCAGACGGTGGTCATGACGATAGAAGTCGCCATCCGACACCTGATCAAGCACGCGCTCCCAGGCGTTGTTGTCCAGCATCAAACCACCGAGCACGGCCTGTTCGGCCTCGATGGAATGCGGCGGCACCTTCAGGGCAGCGGTTTGCAGGTCATATTGCTCGGGAGCGGAGATGTCGTTCATGGCCACACGGAAATCAGGGGGTTGAATCAGGATACTCAGAAATGACAAAGGGCACGACCTGCGAACAGGAACGTGCCCAATGCTAACCGACCGAGGAGCGAGTCATCAGTCGGTCAGACCTCTGCACCGAAGCGCAGAAACCATACTGCTTAAGCAGCTACAACAACAACGCGAACGGTAGCTTCAACATCGCTGTGCAGGTGCACGGCTACGTCGTATTCGCCAACGTTACGGATGGTGCCGTTCGGCAGACGAACTTCAGCTTTGGCCACTTCAACGCCAGAGGCGGTCAGTGCGTCAGCGATGTCGTGAGTACCGATCGAACCGAACAGCTTGCCTTCGTCACCAGCGGTGGCAGTGATAGTCACTTCCAGCTCAGCCAGTTGAGCAGCACGAGTTTCAGCAGAAGCTTTCTTCTCGGCGGCAGCTTTTTCCAGCTCTGCACGACGCTCTTCAAACGCGGCCACGTTGGCAGCGGTTGCAGCGGTTGCTTTGCCGAAAGGCAGCAGGAAGTTACGACCGTAGCCAGCCTTAACGTTTACTTTATCGCCCAGGTTGCCCAGGTTGGCGACTTTTTCCAGCAGGATGAGTTCCATTTGGTAAAACCTCTTAACTTTAACCTTCACCGTTCGCAGAACCGTTATCGGCATCTTTCGACGCCAGACGGCCGCGAAAATCAATCAGGCTGTCGACAATGGCAAACACCACCAGCAACGGATAGATCAGCTGCATGAACAGCAACAGCGTGACGTACAACCCCACCAGCCAGAACCGTGTCAGGCGCTTTGCAGCGACCAGACCGTGAATCAGGGCCAGGCCCGCGAACATGAGCGGCACGCTGCACAACGGTGTCAGCATCGCCAGTTGAGGACCGAAGTTCGGCCCCACCAACATGCACACCAGCAGCACCAGCATCGGTGCCCGCGGGAGTTTCAGGCTGCGAAACTCGCGTCCGAAACCGCCCGGGTTATACAACAACGCCTGCCAGTACCGCCCAAGGAGCAGGCATACCACGCTGACGATCTGCAACAACGCTGCAATCAGGCCATTGAGGACCGGTGTAATCAGTGCACCCAGACGCGCTCGCTCTTCTACCGACATCTGCTGGTAGACATCACCGAAGACGTGGGGCAGGAGCTTTTGCAGCTCCCCCGCCATGGCTTCGATGGGCTCGCGAAACACCGCGCCCAGAACCACTGCATACAACAATCCAACCGCCACGCTGACCAGCAGCACGCGGACCCAGGACTCGCTGGCACGCAACACGGCGGCCAGCCCCCAGGAACCCAGCAACACCATCAGGGTGCGAGGTTCACCGAAATACCACCAGACCAACGCCGGCAGCAGAGCCCAGGCAAGGACGCCCAAGGCGTCACTCATCCCGCGTCGCAGGAGCACAAGGCAACCTGCGGCAGCACTCAACCAGAACAACAGCGGCAATGCCGCACATCCAACCACTACGAGAGTGGCCTGCATGCGGCCGCGCATGATGAATTCAGCCATGGCGCGCATGCGATCTATCCCTTACTGCGTTTGTCGACTACCTGGTCTCAGCGGCCGTGGCTGTCGGTGTAGGCCAACAGGGCCAGGAAGCGGGCGCGCTTGATAGCGGTAGCCAGCTGACGCTGATAACGAGCTTTGGTACCAGTAATGCGGCTAGGAACGATCTTGCCGGTTTCAGATACGTAGGCTTTCAGGGTGTTGAGATCTTTGTAATCGATCTCCTTCACATTTTCAGCTGTGAAGCGGCAGAATTTACGACGACGGAAGAAACGTGCCATGTAATGGGCTCCTCAAAAGGTCCGTGGATTACTCGTCAGCGTTATCGCTGTTGTCGCTGTCATCACCATC
This sequence comes from Pseudomonas sp. W5-36, assembly GCF_046540455.1. NCBI lineage: Bacteria > Pseudomonadati > Pseudomonadota > Gammaproteobacteria > Pseudomonadales > Pseudomonadaceae > Pseudomonas > Pseudomonas sp. W5-36. The sequence continues at coordinate 116,444 of NZ_JAXCIQ010000011.1, forward strand.
GGCGCCATCGGCGTCGGAGTGCTCAGGACGGTCGCGACGCTCACGGCGCTCACTGCGGTTTTCTTCAGCCTTGAGCATTTCGGACTGGCCAGTAACAGCTTCGTCGCGACGGATGACAAGGTTACGGATCACGGCATCGTTGTAACGGAAGTTGTCTTCCAGCTCGGCCAGAGCCTTGCCAGTGCACTCAACGTTCAGCATCACGTAGTGAGCCTTGTGAACATTGTTGATTGCATAGGCCAGTTGACGACGGCCCCAATCTTCCAGACGGTGGATCTTGCCGCCGTCTTCTTCGATCAGCTTGGTGTAACGCTCTACCATGCCGCCGACTTGCTCGCTCTGGTCCGGGTGAACCAGAAAGATGATTTCGTAATGACGCATGAATGCTCCTTACGGGTTGTAGCCTGCCGCCAAAGCGGTCAGACAAGGAGTGAATAACACTGGTTTATCTTGCACAGGGACAGGCACATGAGCGCCTGCCATGACAGCAAGGGGCGCAATTGTAGAGAAGGGGTCAGAGGGGCGCAAGGAGATTGGTGAATATTTGAACAATGACGCTGAGCTACAAGCTACAAGCTACAAGCTGAAGCGTAACCGGCTTGCAGCTTGAGGCCTGGAGCTTGCCACTCTTGGCTGACTACTTCTTGGCAGCAGCGCGCTGACGCAGGGCTTCGAACAGGCAGACGCCTGTGGCAACCGAGACGTTTAGACTGCTCACGCTCCCAGCCATCGGCAGGCGCACCAGATAGTCGCAATGCTCGCGGGTCAGGCGGCGCATGCCTTTGCCTTCGGCACCCATGATCAGGATGGTCGGGCCGGTCAGGTCCTGCTGATACAACTCCTGCTCGGCCTCGCCCGCAGTGCCGACGACCCACAGACCACGTTGCTGGAGTTTTTCCAGCGTGCGTGCCAAGTTGGTCACGGCCACCAGAGGGATCACCTCCGCCGCACCGCATGCCACTTTTCGAACGGTCGGCGTCAATGTCGCAGACTTATCCTTGGGCACGATCACCGCCAGAGCACCGGCTGCGTCGGCAGTTCGCAGGCAGGCGCCGAGGTTATGGGGGTCAGTAACGCCATCAAGCACCAGGATCAGTGGCGGACCTTCAGTGCGGTCGAGGAGCTCGTCGAGCATCGCCTCGCCCCAGACCTGGCTCGGACTGACATCCGCCACTACGCCCTGGTGAACACCCTCGACCCATGCATCCATCTCGCGGCGCTCGGCCTGCCCCACCGACACGCGGTTCTGCGCGGCGAGCTCGATAAGCACCTGAACCCGCGGATCGCTGCGCCCTTCAGCCAGCCAGATCTGCTTGACCCGCTTCGGGTGATGACGCAACAACGCCTCTACGGCATGAACACCGTAGATTTTTTCCAGCTGACTCATGACTTCGCCTTAGGTTTGCGCACACTGCCACTGCCTGAAGCAGAGGTCGAGGCCGATTTGGACGACCCCTTGCGATGTTTGCTGGTTTTACCGGAAGCGCCAGCAGAGTCACTCGTCGACTTTCCCGACGATGCCTTGCTACCACCCTTGGCTTCAGTCAGCAGCGCTTTCTTCATCTCACGGCTTTTGCGTACTTCCGCATTCTTGGCAGCCGCATCACCCGGCCGGTAGGCTTCGGCGACAGGCTCTTTCGCGGTGCGACGACCGGACTTGGAAGCAGACGACGACTCCTTGGAGTCCTTGCCCTTCTCCGCCGCCACAGGCTCGGACGTTCGACGCTTGCGGCCGATCGGCGCGCTGGTGGTCTTTTCGGACATTTCAAAGTCGATCTTGCGCTCGTCAAGATCAACGCGCATCACGCGCACTTCAACGGTATCGCCCAGACGGAAGCTACGGCCTGTGCGCTCGCCGGCCAGGCGATGATGGACCGGATCGAAGTGGTAGTAGTCACCCGGCAATGCGGTGACGTGAACCAGGCCTTCGACGTAGATATCGGTCAGCTCGACGAACAGACCAAAGCCGGTAACAGCCGTGATCACACCCGGGAACGACTCGCCAACGCGGTCTTTCATGAACTCGCATTTCAGCCAGTTCGTGACGTCGCGTGTCGCCTCATCGGCACGGCGCTCGCTCATCGAGCACTGCTCGCCCAACTGCTCGAGCATCGCTTCGTCGTACGGGTAAATACGGGCCTTCGGAATGGCGGGAGCACCGGCACGGCGAACGTGCGGGGTTTCCTGCTTGGAGCGGATCACACTGCGGATCGCGCGGTGAGTCAGCAAGTCCGGGTAGCGACGAATCGGCGAGGTGAAGTGAGTGTACGCCTCGTAATTCAAGCCGAAGTGGCCATGGTTATCGGAGCTGTATACCGCCTGGCTCAACGAACGCAGCATGACAGTCTGGATCAGGTGGTAATCCGGACGGTCCTTGATGGTTTCGAGCAGCGCCTGGTAATCCTTCGGCGTCGGGCCGTCTTTGCCCTTGTGCAGGGAAAGACCCAACTCGCCAAGGAAGGCACGCAGCTTTTCCAGGCGCTCAGGCGGCGGGCCGTCGTGTACGCGGTACAGTGCGGGAATTTCGTGCTTCTTGAGAAACGCTGCAGTCGCCACGTTCGCCGCGAGCATGCACTCTTCAATCAGCTTGTGCGCATCGTTGCGAGTGGTCGGACGGATCTCGGCGATTTTGCGCTCGGAACCGAAAATAATCCGGGTTTCCTGGGTTTCAAAATCGATGGCACCGCGAACATGCCGGGCGCCCAGAAGCACTTTGTACAACGCATAAAGCTGCTTCAGATGCGGTACGACGTCGCCATACTGCTCACGCAGCTGCTTGGCTTCGGCGGCTTTCGGGTGTTCCAGCATCGAGCTGACCTTGTTGTAGGTCAGGCGTGCATGGGAGTGGATCACGGCTTCGTAGAACACGTAGTCAGTCATTTCGCCGGTTTTGGAGATGGTCATCTCGCAAACCATTGCCAGACGATCAACCAGCGGATTCAGCGAGCACAGCCCATTGGACAGCTGCTCAGGCAGCATCGGGATCACGCGCTCGGGGAAATACACCGAGTTGCCGCGCACCTGAGACTCCGCGTCGAGCGCCGAGCCGAGCTTCACGTAGCTTGATACGTCGGCGATGGCCACGTAAAGCTTCCAGCCGCCGGAGAACAAGCGCAGCTTGCCGGGCTTGGCTTCGCAGAAAACGGCATCGTCGAAGTCGCGGGCGTCTTCACCGTCGATGGTGACGAATGGAAGATGACGCAGATCGACGCGGTTTTCCTTGTCCTTCTCCTCCACTTCCGGCTTCAATTTGGCGGCTTCTTTCAGCACAGCCTCGGGCCAGACATGAGGAATGTCGTAGGTACGCAGCGCGACATCGATCTCCATGCCTGGCGCCATGTAATTACCCACAACCTCAACCACGTCGCCTTGCGGCTGAAAACGCGGGGTTGGCCAGTGGGTGATTTTCACCTCGACGAACTGACCGACCTTGGCGCCGTTGTTACGGCCCGGGGTAATCAGCACTTCTTGCTGGATTTTTGGGTTGTCCGGCTGGACGAAACCGATGCCGCTTTCTTCGAAGTAGCGGCCCACTACGGTTTCATGGGCGCGGGAGATGACCTCGACGATGACGCCTTCGCGGCGACCGCGACGGTCCAGGCCCGAGACACGCGCCAATGCACGGTCACCATCGAACACCAGGCGCATTTGCGCAGGGCTCATGAACAGGTCGTCAGAGCCGTCATCCGGGACCAGGAAGCCGAAGCCGTCACGGTGACCGCTGATGCGACCCAGGATGAGGTCCAGCTTGTCGACCGGCGCGTACGTGCCGCGCCGGGTGTAAATCAGTTGCGCGTCGCGCTCCATGGCACGGAGCCGACGTCGCAGGGCCTCGATCTGATCTTCAGTCGTCAGGCCAAATTCTTCCACCAACTGCTCGCGGGCTGCGGGCGATCCGCGCTCGGAGAGGTGAGCCAGAATCAGCTCACGGCTAGGGATGGGGTTTTCGTATTTTTCCGCTTCACGAGCGGCCTCGGGATCGAGGGACTGCCAATCGGCCATTAGAATGAATTCACCTTATCTGTATGTAATTAGTTTGGCATATACCAGATTGAAACGCGAAGACAGCGTTTGCTGGGACTTTTCGCTATTTCAAATTATTTTTGCACGGGGGCTTTACAGCCTTCAATCTCCTCCGTAAGATGCGCCCCACAACGACGGCACTGCCAAGTTGTAGTTGAAATCAAACGAAATATCGAATGAAATCAACGAACTGCCCAGATGGTGAAATTGGTAGACACGCCAGCTTCAGGTGCTGGTGACCGCAAGGTCGTGGAAGTTCGAGTCTTCTTCTGGGCACCAATTCAACGAAACCGAGCTTAGGCTCGGTTTTGTGCATTTTGCGGTTTGAAAAGTCAAGTGTGGCAAAACAGCCGTTAGCGTAGATCACTTCACCCTGCCCCGTCCTCGCTGCAAATGAATCATCCTGCCGTCTCCCCAATAAATTCAAAAATTCAGTTGCACTCCCGCGAAAAATCTAATTAAATCAGCGCCATGCCCAGATGGTGAAATTGGTAGACACGCCAGCTTCAGGTGCTGGTGACCGCAAGGTCGTGGAAGTTCGAGTCTTCTTCTGGGCACCAAACAAACAAAACCGAGCCGAGTGCTCGGTTTTGTGCTTTCTGGGGAGCTGCAATTGTCCCCCCTAGAGCGAAACTACGCTCGAAATTGCCCCAGACTAGCCTTCAGCTGCGCGGCAAGCCTGTCCAGCGTCTTGCCGCTGGCGGTCGTTTCCACCACCGCCTGGGCAGCCTTCTCGGCCTGGGCGTGAATAACCTCTACCCGCCCCCGCACCGCTTGCGCGCCCTGAGCCTGATGCTCTGCCGCTCGGGTCGCCAGGCCAATCGCCGCATGCACCTGCTCGACAGACACCTGCACCGATTGCTGCAGCCGAGCGCTGTCCTTCAGCACCGCGAGCCCTTCCTTGGCCTGACGGCCGGCAAGACCAATCGTTGCCACTGCTTCGCGCGCCCCGGATTGCAGCTTGGCGATGTGCTCCTGGATATCGCCCGTCGAGCTTTGCGTCTTGCTCGCCAACGCGCGCACTTCATCGGCGACAACGGCGAAACCTCGACCGGTCTCACCGGCGCGCGCGGCCTCAATGGCAGCATTAAGGGCAAGCAGATTGGTCTGCTCGGCGATGCCATGGATCACTTCCAAAACCACTTCAATCTGCTGGCTTTGCTGCGCCAGCCGCTCGATGACCTGGGCGCCGGTGTCCACCTGCCCGGCCAGCGCCTCGATCAAACTGCCGACCTGATTGGAGGTGCGCGTGTTCTCATCAGTCGCTTGACGAATATCCACCACCTGCCGCAACGCCGCCTGCATGGCCTGGCTCTCGGCCTGCGCCTCGTCAGCCATCTGTGCCAACGCTTGAAGGCTGGCAGCCACCTCATCGCGCTGCAATTCAGCTGCCGCGCCAGCTCCTGCATTGCGTTTGCTCATGGCGCCAATCTCGACGCCAGTCTGCTGCGCCACATCCCCCGCCTCCCGGACGATCGGCTGCAACTTATCGACAAAGCGGTTCACGGCCGCAGCCATGTCGCCTATCTCATCGTTGCTGTTGAGTTTGACGCGCTTGGTCAGATCGCCTTCACCTGCCGCCAGATCATCCAGCGCACGGTTGAGCAACTGCAAGCGCAGCACCACGCGACGCCCCAGCACAATCGCCAACACCACCAGCACGCCGAGCCCCACCAGGGACAGCCCGACGCCGATCCTCCAGCGCAAGGTGGACGCAGCTTCCTGTACGGCAGAACTGGTATTGGTTGCCATCGCAGCGGCCGACGATTGCGCCGTTTGCAGACGCGAGCGCAATGCGGCAGAGCTCTCGGCCGCAGCGCCGCCCAAGCTTTCGGAGACCAGTTGATCACCGCTGCCGATCAGCGCAGCGAAGCGCTTGTCCAGCGCCGCCAGATTCTCTTCTACCGAGGTGGTTGACACGCCCATGCGGACCTTGCCGATCTCGACGCCATTGGGGCTGATGGACGCTTCAACGTAGTAAACCGAAGGGTCTTTCTGCGCCGCGTTCAGGACCTTGTCCATGGCGCGCTCACCCTCGCCTTTCGCCAACAGGGCCTTGATCGATTCGTTCTCGCGGTTCAGATAACGCGTTAGGTGCTCGCCCTGGGCATCGTCGTAGACCACAAAAAGCACGTTCGGATTACGTTGCGCCCGGCGCGCGAACTCCGACAGCGTCGGCGTATCGCCATCCCACATCGCCCGTGGCGCGACAGCTGCCAGCAGCTCGGCCATGTCCGTCGCCGAATCCCGAAGGTCTTTCTCCAGCGTCGCACGCAGTTGCGCCTGCTCATCTTTAAGGCGCGTCGAGAGGCCGGCACTCAGGCGCTGACGAGTATTTTGCGAAAGACTGTCCAGACTGGACGTTACGTCACGGCTCGCCTGCTCCAGCTCGCCGGTCAAGTGTTGCGAATCTACACCCAGCCGTGCCGCCAGCTCAGCTTCGAGCGCAGTGACGGTGCTCCGAGTGAGGGCGACGGCAACCAGCACTTGCACCAGAAGGGCGATACCAAGAGCAATGAATACGGGCCGCAGCAAGCGGCTGCGAAGAAGAGAATTAACGGCCGACACAGGAGATCCCTCGCCACACACGCCATCAAAATGATGGCATCGTTTTATAAGCGGAATCACAGCAAGGGTCGTGCCGCAGTGGCGAGTAGTTTCCAGCGGGCAAAACAAAGGGCCACCGAGGCGACCCTTTATTTGCGCTTCAACGACTTATCAGTCGAACGGATGACGCAGAACGATCGTCTCGTTGCGGTCAGGGCCCGTCGAAATAATGTCGATCGGTGCGCCGACCAGCTCTTCAAGACGCTTGATGTAAGCGCGAGCATTGGCAGGCAGCTCTTCCAGGGTCTTGGCACCCAGGGTCGATTCTGACCAGCCCGGCACTTCTTCGTACACCGGCTCCAGGCCGATATAGCTATCGGCGTCGGTCGGGGCGTCGATCACTGCACCGTTCTCGTTCTTGTAACCCACGCAGATGTTGATGGTCTCGAGACCGTCAAGCACGTCCAGCTTGGTCAGGCAGATGCCCGAGATGCTGTTAACGTCGATGGCGCGACGCAGGATAACGGCGTCGAACCAGCCACAGCGACGCGCACGGCCGGTGGTTGCCCCGAACTCGTGGCCGCGCTTGGCCAGGAACGCGCCAACGTCGTCGAACAGCTCCGTCGGGAACGGACCCGAACCCACGCGAGTGGTGTAGGCCTTGGTGATGCCCAAGATGTAATCCAGGTACATCGGCCCCATGCCCGAACCGGTAGCGATGCCGCCGGCAGTGGTGTTCGAACTGGTGACGTACGGGTAGGTACCGTGGTCGATGTCCAGCAGCGAACCCTGAGCGCCTTCGAACATGATGTCTTTGCCGGCGCGACGCATTTCGTGCAGCGTTGCGGTCACGTCGAGCATCATCGGCTTGAGCAGTTCGGCGTATTCCATGCACTCGTCGAGCGTCTTCTGGAAGTCGATCGCCGGCTCTTTGTAGTAGTTGACCAGAACGAAGTTGTGGTAATCCAGCAGCTCGCCCAGCTTGGCGGCGAAGCGCTCGCGGTGGAACAGATCACCGATGCGCAGACCACGACGCGCAACCTTGTCTTCGTAAGCCGGGCCGATGCCACGACCTGTGGTGCCGATCTTGTGCTCGCCACGAGCCTTTTCGCGGGCCTGATCAAGGGCCACGTGATAGGACAGGATCAGCGGGCAGGACGGGCTGATGCGCAGACGCTCGCGCACCGGAATGCCTTTATCTTCCAGTTTGGTGATTTCGCGCATGAGCGCATCAGGCGCGACGACCACACCGTTGCCGATCAGGCACTGTACGCCTTCGCGCAGGACGCCGGACGGAATCAGGTGGAGGACGGTTTTTTCGCCGTCGATCACCAGTGTGTGGCCAGCGTTGTGGCCACCTTGATAGCGCACTACCGCGGTTGCATGTTCGGTCAGCAGATCAACGATCTTGCCTTTGCCCTCATCACCCCATTGGGTGCCCAGGACTACGACATTCTTACCCATAACACTTGTCCTCATTCGCGCAAACTTGGTGCCGGCAGCGGCCGGCGGGGAAACTTAAGAGGCCAGCGGCATTACCTGCCAACGCTCGCCCTGCTGAATCAATTGCCGATCACAGTCGGCGTCTAGCGCTGCTGAAACCGGTTGGCCTGGCAACGCCTGAACCACACGCTGACCTTCAGCGCGCAACTGGCAGACCGTTTGCCACAGCGCCGCATCAGTGCTGTCCGGCATCCAGATACCGCCAGACGGTAGCTCGATCTGCGCCTGGCCGCGTGTCACCAGGGTTTTCAAATCGGTGGAAAAACCCGTCGCCGGTCGCGCGCGACCGAAGTCGGCACCAATGTCATCGTACCGACCGCCCTGGGCGATCGACTGGCCAACACCCGGGACGAAGACCGCAAACACCACGCCAGTGTGGTAGTGGTAGCCGCGCAATTCGCCGAGGTCAAAGTACAACGGTAGCTCAGGGAATCGGGCCGAGAGACGTTCGGCGATTTCCTGCAGATCATCCAGCGCCTCAATGACCGCCGCCGGCGCATTCGCCAGACGGTCGCGGGCCTGCGCCAATACCGTACGGTCGCCACACAGATCCACCAGAGCACGCAACATGCTGGCCAGGTCGGCCGGCAGACCTTCGGTCAATCCAATGACCTCGTCGATGGCTTTGCGCTGGAGTGCATCAAACAGCTGTTGCTCGACTTCGCCGGACAATCCGGCAGCGCGGGCAAGACCGCGGTAAATCCCGACGTGCCCCAGGTCCATATGGACGTCTGGCACATCCGCCAATTGCAGCATCGCCAGCATGAGGCTGATGACTTCGACGTCACTGCTCGGGCTCGCGTCGCCGTACAGCTCGGCACCCAACTGGATCGGGCTGCGCGAGGACGACAATGCACGCGGCTGGGCATGCAGCACGCTGCCGGCGTAGCAGAGGCGGCTTGGGCCTTCGCGACGCAGGGTGTGGGCGTCGATGCGGGCGACCTGTGGCGTGATGTCCGCGCGGAAACCCATCTGCCGGCCCGATTGCGGGTCGACCACTTTGAAGGTGCGCAGATCCAGATCCTGGCCCGCACCGGTGAGCAGTGATTCGAGGTATTCGATGTGCGGGGTCACGACAAATTCGTAGCCCCAGCTCTGAAACAGATCCAGCACCTGACGACGCGCGACTTCAATACGCGCAGCTTCCGGCGGCAGTACTTCTTCGATGCCATCCGGCAGCAGCCAGCGGTCAACCGTTGCCATTACGCCTTTCCCCTATGATCCGGGCGGCCGGCCCTTGGGCAAGCCTTGAGTGAAGCAGACAGCATTCTGCGGACGCAGGGCAAGGGAATGTCCCCTGCCCGATGCGCCGCACTATCGCGAACACCGTCCTCGAAAAAACTGCCGCGCACGGAACACGCCACGGCCAATCAATCGTGCAGACGCAAAAAAGCCGGGAATTTCCCGGCTGCCGCATCATACACACGTTTTGTCGCGCGATCACCCCGACGGGCAGTTTTGCCGCCCGGCGGAGTGATCAGGTGCTGATGCGATTACGGCTTGGCTTTTTGCAAATAGCGGAAGAACTCGCTGCTTGGGTCCAGCACCATCACGTCGCTTTTGTTGGCGAAGCTTTCACGGTAGGCGCGCAGGCTACGGTAAAACGCGTAGAACTCCTGATCCTGACCGTAGGCCTTGGAGTAGATCGCAGCCGCTTGAGCATCACCATCACCGCGTGCCTCTTCAGACTCCCGATACGCTTCAGCCAACAGAACGCGGCGCTGACGATCGGCGTCGGCACGGATGCCTTCCGCCAGCTCGTTACCCTTGGCGCGGTGCTCACGGGCCTCACGCTCACGCTCGGTGCTCATACGCTCGAACACGCTGCGGTTCACTTCCTTCGGCAGGTCGATGGCCTTGACTCGAACATCGACAACTTCGATGCCCAGCTCTTTGCCGGCCATGGTGTTCAGAGACGCAGTGATGTCAGCCATCAGTGCGTCACGCTCACCCGAAACCACCTCGTGCAGCGTGCGCTTGCCGAACTGGTCACGCAGACCGGATTCGAGACGACGGGAGAGACGCTCATCGGCGATCTGCTTCAGGCCGGATGTCGCGGTGTAGAAACGCTCAGCGTCCTTCACGCGCCATTTGGCGTAGGCATCGACCATCACGGCTTTCTTTTCCAGCGTCAGGAAACGCTGAGTCGGCGCATCGAGGGTCATCAAGCGACCATCGAACTTGCGCACCTGATTCACGTAAGGAATCTTCACGTGCAGGCCTGGCGAAACATCCGCCTGAACCACGCGACCGAATTGCAGCAGCACCGCGCGCTCGGTCTGAGCGACGATGTAGAAGCTGTTCCATGCGACCACGGCCAACACGACGCAGACAATCAGGGCAACCAGAGATTTATTGCTCATCAGCGAGTCTCCCTAGTGCGCGTGTCACGTTGCTGTTGCATGTCCGCTGCCCGTGAGCCCGGATCTGCCGGTGCAGCAGCAGCGCCGCCCGTGGCAGACGAGCTGGAACCGTTACGGCTGCTATCAATCATTTTGTCCAACGGCAGATAAAGCAGGTTGTTCTGACCTTTGTCGCCGGTCACAAGTACCTTGCTGGTGTTGCTGAAGACTTCCTGCATGGTGTCCAGATACAGACGTTCACGCGTGACTTCCGGTGCCTTGCGGTACTCGGCGACCAGCTTGGTAAAACGATCCGCCTCACCCTTGGCCCGAGAAACCACTTCATCGCGATAGCCGTTGGCGTCTTCGACAATACGCTGAGCCTGACCGCGCGCTTCCGGGATCACACCGTTGGCGTAGGTTTCAGCCTGGTTACGTGAGCGCTGTTCGTCTTCACGGGCGCGGATCACGTCATCGAACGCTTCCTGGACTTCGCGCGGCGCCGCAGCGCTCTGCACGTTGACCTGAGTCACGGTGATGCCGGTGCGATAGGTATCGAGGAAGCGTTGCAGCCGCTCCTTGATTTCGCTGGCCATCAACTCACGACCTTCAGTCAGCACCTGGTCCATGGCGGTCGAACCCACCACATGACGCAAGGCACTTTCGGTCGCATGCTGCAGGCTGACTTCAGGCTGATCAACGTTCAGCACAAAATCCTGCAGATTGGTGATCTTGTACTGCACAGTCAGCGGCACTTCGACGATGTTCTCGTCTTCGGTGAGCATCTGGCCCTGCTTGCTGTACGCACGTTCACGCGTCACGTTTTCGAGGTACTTGCGATCAAACGGCGGGAAATAGATATTCAGACCCGGCCCGACAGTTTCGTAGTACTTGCCGAAGCGCAGCACAACAGCCTGCTCCTGCTCGTCGACCACATAGATTGCGTTGTACAGCCAGATGGCGAGCAGCACGACCAGACCGATGCCGAGCAGGCCGAGGCCACCGCCCTTGCTCGATCCACCGCCGTTGCCGCCGCCATCGCCACTGCGTTTCTTGCCACCACCGAACAACCCATTCAGGCTTTCCTGCAGCTTACGGAAGGCCTCGTCGAGATCCGGTGGCCCCTTGCGGTCGCCGCCCTTGCGCTTACCACCCCAAGGATCCTGATTATTCGAGTTGCCACCCGGCTCATTCCAAGCCATAGCGCTCTCCATCTGATAAAGCAAAGACGCGCCCACGGCGCGCCGACCAATGCTACAGAATGCCCGTCGAAGCGGTACAACCGCTTTGTCAGGCTTTTATTGCAAAGTGTGTTGCTCGATGAATTCCAGCGGCTGCAGTCCTTCGCGACTCACCAGGCGATTGAATTCAACTCGGGGTAACCGAACAGCCAAAAGACTCTGACCTTCTTCGTCGTGCTCTTCGCTCTGCACCGCACCCAGGTTGAAAAACTGGGCACGCAACCGGGCGAACTCCTGCGTGAGGCGCAGCGTCCCCACGAAGAGGTCATTGCCCAACACTTCGGCAATGGCTTGCTTGAGCAAGTCCAGACCGCGTCCATCACGGGCAGAAACCCAGACCCGCTGCGGCTTGCCATCGGCATCGCGCTGGATCTGCGGCTCAACCCCTTCGAGCAGATCGAGTTTGTTATACACCTCAAGCATCGGCAAGTCCTGGGCCCCAATCTCGCCCAGCACCACCATGACCTGCTCGATCTGCTCAAGGCGATCGGGCTCATGAGCGTCAATCACATGCAGCAGCAGATCGGAGTTGCTCGACTCTTCGAGCGTAGCCCGAAAGGCCTCGACCAGCTTGTGCGGCAAATGACGGATGAAACCCACCGTATCAGCCAGCACAATCGGCCCAAGGTCTTTGACTTCAAGGCGGCGCAGGGTCGGATCAAGGGTCGCGAACAGCTGATCGGCCGCGTAGACGTCGGAGTCGGTCACCGCATTGAACAGCGTTGACTTGCCGGCGTTGGTATAGCCGACGATCGAAACCGTAGGGATGTCGGCGCGGGACCGGCCACGACGGGCCTGATCACGCTGACTGCGAACTTTTTCAAGCCGGCCCTTGATCTGACGCAGGCGCACACGCAACAGGCGCCGGTCCGTTTCGAGCTGGGTTTCACCCGGACCGCGCAGACCGATACCGCCACCCTGACGCTCAAGGTGAGTCCAGCCACGGACCAGCCGCGTACTCATGTGCTCAAGCTGGGCCAGTTCGACCTGCAGCTTGCCTTCATGGGTGCGCGCCCGTTGGGCGAAGATGTCGAGAATCAGGCCCGTACGGTCAAGCACGCGACACTCGAAAACACGTTCGAGGTTACGTTCCTGACTGGGTGTAAGGACATGATTGAAGATGACGATATCTGACTTTTCGGTTTTGACCAGGTCGCGCAATTCCTCGACCTTGCCGCTGCCTACCAGATACTTGGCCGTTGGCCGATGCCTTGGCACGTTGACGAACGAGACAATGTCGGCGCCGGCCGACAGCGCCAGCTCCCTGAACTCCTGCGGATCTTCGCGCGCCTCAGGGTCCTGACCATCCAAGTGAACGAGGATCGCCCGCTCACCACCACTGTGGCGCTCAAAGAACAAAGCAGACTCCTATCAGGCGTTACCTGGCTCGGCGTCAGCCTGCTCGGATTCGGTAGCGCTAGGCAGACGAATCGGGCGGACGGGAACGACAGTCGAGATGGCGTGTTTGTAGACCATTTGGCTGACAGTGTTCTTCAGCAAAATAACGAACTGGTCAAAGGATTCGATAGTGCCTTGCAGCTTGATACCGTTTACCAGATAGATCGAAACCCCAACCTTCTCTTTACGCAAAGTGTTCAGGTAAGGGTCTTGTAGCGAATGCCCTTTTGACATGTGCCGCACTCCTTTAAGGATCAATAGAATAAATTCGAAAACATTGGCTTGGGCCGCTACCTCCCGAAGGCTATCCCCCAAGGATAGACGGCTATTGCAAGGACTCAGCTCAATATGGAGACCGACCCCAGGTATTTCAAGGCGCGTGGCAGATTGTCGCAAGCCAGGCTGTCCAACCAGTGCAAATTCTGCCAGCTGCGTAACCAGGTGAACTGCCTCTTGGCCAGCTGGCGCGTGGCAATGATGCCGCGCTCCTGCATCTGGTCCCGAGTCAGCTTGCCGTCCAGATGATCCCAGACCTGGCGATACCCTACAGCTCTAATAGACGGTGAATTCGAGTTCAGATCACCCCTCGAACGTAGCGCTACGACTTCTTCAACGAATCCTTCATCAAGCATTTGCCTGAAACGCACAGCAATTCGGTCGTGGAGCACCTTGCGATCCGTCGGTGCGATCGCGAGATTTGCGACAGTATAGGGCAATTGATGACGCCCCGAAGCGCTCGCTTGAGCACTTTGCGCACTTTGTTGTTCCCGGTGCGCGGTCATGCTCATGCCGCTGACCCGAAAGACTTCCAGCGCGCGAACCAGCCGCTGGGGATCGTTGGGGTGAATTCTCGCCGCCGACACCGGATCGATGCTCGCCAGCTCATCATGCAACGACTGCCAGCCCTGACTGGCCGCTTGCGCCTCAATCTGCGCACGAATCTCGGCGTCAGCCGCAGGCATATCGGCCAGGCCCTCCAGTAGAGCTTTGAAATACAACATCGTGCCGCCCACCAGCAGGGGAATTTTTCCCCGGGCGGTAATTTCCGCCATGGCGTGCAAGGCATCGGTTCGAAAATCCGCCGCAGAGTAGCTCTGGCTCGGGTCGAGGATATCGATGAGACGGTGCGGATACGTCTCCAGCAGCGCTTTTGATGGCTTGGCAGTGCCGATGTCCATGCCGCGGTACACCAGCGCGGAATCCACGCTGATCAGCTCACACGGAAGCACTTTGGTCAGCTCGATGGCGAGATCGGTTTTCCCGGCGGCGGTCGGCCCCATCAGAAAGATGGCCGGAGGAAGAGCACTCATCAGCGACCGCGCAGGAATAATTTGTCCAGATCATCCAGACCCAGCTGGGTCCAGGTGGGCCGTCCATGGTTGCATTGACCGCTGCGCTCGGTGTTTTCCATGTCACGCAGCAGCCCGTTCATTTCCGGGATGGCCAGCCGGCGATTGGCGCGGATCGCACCGTGGCACGCCATGGTGCCGAGCAGCTCATTCATGTGCGCCTGAACGCGATCGCTGGTGCCGTACTCCATCAGATCGCCCAGCACGTCGTGCACCAGTCGATTCGCCTCAGCCTGTTTCAGCAGCGCAGGGATCTGCCGGATAGCGAGAGTCTCCGGCCCAAGGCGCTGCAACTCGAAGCCCAGCTGCTGGAAGGTCACCATGTGTTCCTCGGCGCAGTCGACTTCGCGCTGGCTGACGGCAATGGACTCCGGCACCAGCAGCGGCTGACCGCTCAGGCCTTCGCTGGCCATGGCGATCTTCAAGCGCTCGTACATGATTCGCTCATGGGCCGCGTGCATGTCCACCAGCACCAGGCCGTGGGCGTTTTCCGCGAGGATATAAATGCCTTTGAGCTGAGCGAGTGCATAACCCAGCGGCGGAACATCGCCCTGGGATTCGGGAAGCGACACGCTGCCTGCGCTCGCCGACGCCCGCACGCCGGGCAGAGGGGCAAAGAATTCGCTGTAAGCGGCACGTGCCTCTTCAGCCGGAAGCACCGACGACGGCCGCGGCGTGTACTGATACTGGTAACCCGCACCACTGCCAGAGCCTGGCGCGGATCCGGCCGGCGGGTTCCACGCCTGACCTTGTGGCGTTTCGAGCACGTTATTGGCCAGGCGCATTTCGCCCTGGGGCCCGAACTCGCCGGCATCCGGCCCGCTTGGCCGCACCAGCGCGGTAACCGAGGTGGTGCCCGCGAGCTGATCTTCAGGTCGTACATCGCCGAGGGCGCGATGCAGCGTGCCGTAGAGGAAATCGTGAACCATGCGCCCGTCGCGGAACCGCACTTCGTGCTTGGTCGGGTGGACGTTGACGTCGACGACCGCCGGATCGACTTCGAAAAACAGCACGAAGGTCGGATGCCGGCCGTTGAACAGCACGTCGCGGTAAGCCTGACGCACAGCGTGGGCAACCAGTTTGTCGCGCACTGCACGGCCATTGACGAAGAAATACTGCAGATCGGCCTGACTGCGGGAGAACGTCGGCAGCCCCACCCATCCCCACAACCTCAAACCGTTGCGCTCGACCTCGATCGGCAGCGCCTGCTCCAGAAACCCGGGGCCGCAAATAGCCGAAACCCGACGCGCGCGCGCGACGTCATCGTGGGCTTCATGCAGGCTCAGGACAGTCTTGCCGTTATGGCGCAAATGAAAGGCCACATCGAACCGAGCCAGCGCCATGCGCTTGATTACCTCCTGGAGGTGATCGAACTCGGTTTTCTCGGCCTTAAGAAACTTGCGTCGTGCAGGGGTGTTGAAAAACAGGTCACGCACTTCCACGGAGGTGCCGACGGGGTGCGCAGCGGGCTGAACACGGGAAACCATGTCGCGGCCTTCGGTCTCGACCTGCCAGGCCTGATCGGCGTCGCGCGTGCGAGACGTCAACGTCAGGCGCGCCACGGAACTGATCGACGCCAGCGCTTCGCCCCGGAAGCCAAGGCTCATGACTCGCTCAAGGTCTTCCAGGTCGCGGATCTTGCTGGTGGCATGTCGGGCCAGTGCCAGGGGCAGATCATCCGAGGAGATGCCGCCGCCGTCGTCGCGAACCCGCAACAGTTTGATGCCGGCTTGCTCGACGTCGACATCAATACGGCGCGCGCCGGAATCAAGGCTGTTTTCGAGCAGTTCCTTGATCACCGAAGCCGGGCGCTCGACGACCTCGCCCGCAGCAATCTGGTTGGCGAGCCGCGGGCTCAGCAGCTGGATACGCGCAGCCTCGGCCGCAGGTAAATCGGGGCTTACGCTGACATCCAGCTCTTGATCACCGAGCAACAGGTCAGTCACGGCTCACCTGCCAGTTCTGCGCTGGGGATTCTCAGCTCCTGCCCGACTTTCAGCTCGTCAGAGCTCAGATGATTGGCTGTACGAAGCATCGGCATGGTCATGTCGTAGCGCGCCGCGATCATGCTCAACGACTCGCCGGGACGCACCGTATGCTCGCGCGCGCCCATGGCCAGCTTGCCGTTATCCCGCAGCCAGGCGATGTACGTGCCTTGCGGCGGATTCTGCTGGAAGAACTGCTTCACGCCCGCCGTGATGGAGCGCGCCAGGGCCTGCTGGTGGCTGGTGCCTTGCAGCTTGTTCGCTTCGGCCGCGTTGGAGATGAAGCCGGTCTCGACCAGAATCGACGGAATGTCCGGCGACTTCAGCACCATGAAGCCGGCCTGCTCGACGCGGGACTTGTGCAGCGAGGTTACGCGGCCGATGTTGGTCAGGACCTTCTGGCCGACGTTCAGGCTTGAAGTCAGTGATGCGGTCATCGACAAATCGAGCAGTACACCCGCGAGCATGCGGTCTTTGTCATCGAGACTTACGGCCCCGGCGCCACCGATCAAGTCGGAACGGTTTTCACTGTCCGCCAGCCAGCGTGCTGTTTCGGAGGTCGCGCCGCGTTCCGACAGGGCAAACACCGAAGCGCCGAAGGCCGCCGAAGAAGGCGCCGCGTCGGCATGAATGGACACGAACAGATCAGCACCTTTGGCGCGGGCAATTTCCGTGCGCTTACGCAGCGGGATGAAGTAGTCGCCCGTACGGGTCAGCTCGGCGCGGTAGCCCTTTTCGCCGTTGATCTGGCGCTGAAGCTCCTTGGCAATCGCGAGCACGACGTTCTTTTCTTTCTCACCGCGACCGCCAGACGCACCCGGATCTTCTCCGCCGTGACCGGCATCGATGACGACAACGATGTCGCGCTTGCCGTTTGGCACAGGGGTAAGCTTGATTTCAGGCTTGGACGGGCTGACCGGCACCACTGCGGGCGTCGCAGGCGCGGTGGTGGCCGGGGTATCGGCAACCGACGGCGGCGGATTGGCATCGGCGGCGTTGTCGTACAGGTCGACCACCAGACGGTTGCCGTATTGCTGGTTCGGCGCGAGGGTGAAGCTCTTCGGCGTCACGGCCTTCTTCAGGTCGATGACCACACGCAGGTCGTCAGGCGTGCGTTGCGCCGAGCGCATGCTGGTGATCGGCGTGTTGGCCGTCGGCACGTTCAGCGGCCCACCCAGGGTGGCGCCGTTGATGTCGATGACCAGACGATCAGGGGACTGCAGCGTGAAGACACTGTGCTGAACAGGGCCAGACAGGTCGAAAACCAGCCGCGTGTTATCCGGGGCACGCCATAAGCGGACACTTCGTACCTGTGAAGCGGCCAACGCGTCGACAGCCAGTGTCGCCAGCAGCAGTCCAATCACAGTAACCAGCGCGCGCATGCGCATACCAAACCCCATATCTATTGAATGTCTATTTAAACGAAGGCGCCAAAGCGGCACACCACATCTCGCCACGCGAGCTTTTTGGGCTCAACGTCAACGCTCGACCTTCGTCGAGCGGCCTTATGGTAATGATCAGGTCAGGCTTTGGCAAAAAGCCTGCACCAAGATTGGGCCATTCGATAAGACAAAGGGCATCGCCTTCGAAATAGTCCCGGATGCCGAGGAATTCTAGCTCTTCTGGATCAACAAGTCGGTAGAGATCAAAGTGATACGCGCGGTTTCTCCCAATTTCGTAAGGTTCTACCAGCGTAAACGTCGGACTTTTTACCGCGCCGGTATGCCCCAGGCCGCGAATGATCCCTCGGGACAGCGTGGTCTTGCCCGCCCCCAGATCGCCCTCCAGAAAAATAATCCCATTGCTTTCAGTCACTTGGGCAATACGTGCGCCGAAGTGGGTCATGGCCTCTTCACCCATGAGCGCCAGGGTTAACTCAGACACGGTTGGTGCTCCTCCAGAAGCTGGCGAATAACAGGAATCAGATCAGCGGCAGCCAGCCCTCGCCCGCCGGCGCCGCATTGCTCACCAGCGAAGGCGTGCAGCCAGACGCCCAGACAAGCAGCGTCATAGGCGCTCATCTTTTGCGCCATCAGCGCGCCGATGACACCGGACAAGACATCGCCCAGCCCGCCGGTCGCCATCGCCGGATGGCCGTGATCGGCCAGTGAGAGGTCACCTGCCGGGTTGGCGATCAGGCTGCCGCTGCCTTTTAACACGCATACAGCATTGAATTTCCTGGCCAGCGCCCGCGCCGCAGCCGGACGATCGGCTTGAATGTGTTTCGTGTCGGTGCCCAGCAGGCGCGCGGCTTCGCCAGGATGCGGGGTGATCACGCTGCCATCGGGCAATTGCACGGCACCGGTCGCCAGCTCGTTCAGCGCGTCGGCATCCCAGACCTGCGGCAACGGCGCGTTCGCGGCCGCAGACAACAGGCTTTTTCCCCAACTGTGCTGGCCGAGCCCCGGACCCACCACCAGCACCGACGCAGGCTCAATCAAGGCGAGGAGCTGGTTGGCCGAGCTGATGCCGGCGCTCATCACTTCAGGGAATCGCGTCAGCGCGGCGCTGATATGTTCCGGCCGCGTGGCCAGCGTGACCATGCCGGCGCCGGTGCGCAGCGTGCTTTCGGTGGCGAGCAATGCTGCGCCGCCGAAACCTCGATCGCCGCCCACCACCAGCACGCGACCAAACATGCCCTTGTGTGCGACGCGTGAGCGAGGCGCCAGGGTGGGCAGATTGAAGGTGTCCAGCCGTTTGACGCTGACGGGGGTTTGCCGAATGATCTCGGCGTCCGCCTGCAAGTCATCGAACACCAGCTCGCCGACCAGTTCGGGCGCATCGCCAGTGAACAGCCCGACCTTGAGGCCAATGAAGGTGACGGTCAGATCGGCGCGGACGGCGACGCCCAGTGTTCGGCCGGTGTCGGCGCAGAGCCCTGAAGGGAGATCGACGGCCACTACGGGCAATCCACTGTCGTTGATGGCTTCAATGGCCGCCGCGTAAGGATCGCGCACGTCCCCCGTCAGCCCTGTGCCCAGCAGCGCGTCGACAACGATGCCGGCCAGCGCCTGCTGTTGCCAGGGCTGAATATCGACCTTGGCGGCAACCGCTTCTTCATAAGCGGATCGAGCGTCGCCGCCCAGCGCTGCGCAGTCACCCACAGCCAGCACGTGAACGTGCCAGCCGGCACGCCGGGCCAGCGCAGCCACGAGGTAGCCGTCGCCGGCGTTGTTGCCGCGACCGGTCATCACTGTCAGCTGCCTGCCCTCGGGCCAGCGACGACGTATTGCCCGCCATGCAGCATGGGCAGCGCGCTGCATCAGCTCAAAGCCGGGCGTGCCGGCAGCAATCAGGCGTGCGTCGAGGTCGCGCACCTGAGCGGCGCTGTACAGTGCGTCGGGAAATGGGGGTTTGCTGTGCAACATGCGTCTTTGGGCTCCGATGTCTGGCAGAATTATACGCACCTGCGCCCCGGTGTCCTCTTTGCATGTCCGCGATAACTGTAGACCCATCCACAGCTCCAGAGCCTCTAACGGCAGCCGGGCTGACCGACCTTGCCCAATCGATCAAGGGTTGGGGGCGCGAGCTTGGCTTTCAGCAAGTCGGAATCTCGGGGCTGGACCTGGCCGAGCACGAGCAGCACCTGGAGCGCTGGCTCGACGCCGGGTACCACGGCGAGATGGACTATATGGCAGCGCATGGCAGCAAACGTTCGCATCCGGACGAGTTGGTGCCGGGAACGCTGCGCGTGGTGTCGCTGCGCATGGACTATCTGCCCGGCGATACGCAGATGGCTCAGTTGCTGGGTCAGCCCGAGAAAGCCTACGTCTCGCGGTACGCACTGGGCCGTGATTATCACAAGCTGATCCGCAAGCGCGTGCAGCAACTGGCGGAGCGCATTCAACAGGCGATCGGGCCATTCGGGTTTCGCGCGTTCGTCGACAGCGCGCCGGTGCTGGAGAAGGCCATTGCCGAGCAGGCCGGGCTGGGCTGGATCGGCAAGAACACTCTGGTGCTCAATCGCAAGGCCGGCAGTTATTTCTTTCTCAGCGAGCTGTTCGTCGACCTGCCGCTGCCGGTAGACGCCCCAAACGCCACCGAGCATTGCGGGCGCTGCACGGCCTGCCTGGACGTGTGTCCGACCAACGCCTTCGTCGGACCCTACGTGCTGGATGCGCGAAAGTGTATTTCCTACCTGACCATCGAGCTGAAGACGTCGATCCCCGAAGACCTGCGTGCGTTGATCGGCAATCGGGTGTTCGGCTGCGATGACTGCCAGATCGTCTGCCCGTGGAATCGCTTCGCACGGCCGACCGATCAAACGGACTTCAAACCCCGTCACGGCCTTGATAACGCCGAATTGACCACGCTGTTTTTGTGGGATGAGACCACCTTCCTGAGCAACACCGAAGGCTCACCGTTGCGGCGCGCCGGGTATGAGCGGTGGTTGAGAAATCTGGCCGTGGGGCTGGGTAACGCGCCGTCTACCATCCCCGTGATCGAAGCGCTGAAAGCGCGGCGGGAGCATCCGTCAGAGATGGTGCGCGAGCATGTGGAATGGGCGTTGGGGCAGCATGAAGCCAGGGCCCCAGGGCGCTTGTTGTAATTACGCGCCGGTTCAGTGCCCGTCCTTGTAAACAAACTTCGGCATTTCCCAGCGAAACTTGATCGCCAGCAGCCGCAGTAACAATCCGCCAAACAGCGTGATCAGCGTGCCCTGCTCCACCGGCAATCCGGCGTACTGGCACAGCAAAAAGCACCACGCGGCGGCGAACGATACGCTGGCATACAGCTCGCGACGGAAGATCAGGGGGATGTCGTTGCAGAAAATGTCCCGCAGGATTCCCCCAAACACGCCGGTGATCACCCCGCTCACGGCGGCAACGGTCATGCTCAAGCCCATGTCCAGCGCGGTCATGCAGCCGATCAGGGTAAACGCCACCAATCCCAGTGCATCGAGCACCAGAAACAGCGAGCGCAGATGGCGCATCAGCGGTGCGATGAAGATGGTCACCAGCGCTGCAATGCTGGTAAGGATCAGGTATTCCGGGTGCTTGACCCACGTCAGCGGGTAATGCCCCAGCAGCACGTCGCGAACCGAACCGCCGCCCAGCGCCGTGATGCAGGCGATCAGCACCACACCGAACCAGTCCATGCCGCGACGGCCTGCGGACAGCGCGCCGGTCATGGCTTCGGCCGTAATGGCGATCAGGTAGAGCATCAACAACATGGCGGCAGTCCCTGCGAGAAAGGGGCGCAGTCTAACCACTCGACCGGGGCACCAAAAGAGAGCGTTTGGTTTAGCGCTCTCTCCAGGCGACTGCGATTGGCCGCCGGCGCCCTGCTGTCACGACTTGATGAAGTGCTCGCGGTAGAAACGCAGCTCGGCGATCGACTCACGGATATCGTCCAGCGCCAGGTGCGTGCTGCCCTTCTTGAACTTGAGGTCAGGGGACCAGCGTGCAGCCAGTTCCTTGAGGGTCGAGACGTCGAGGTTGCGGTAGTGGAAATAGTTTTCCAGCGTCGGCATGCGCTTGTACAGGAAGCGACGGTCCTGGCAGATGCTGTTGCCGCAGATGGGCGAGCTGCGTTCGGGCACCCACTGCTTGATGAACTCAAGCGTCATGGCCTCGGCTTCGTCGTTGGAGATTTTGCTTTCGCGCACGCGCTGGGTCAGGCCGGAACCGCCGTGCTGGCGGGTGTTCCATTCGTCCATGCCGTTCAGCAGCTCATCGCTCTGATGCACCGCGATGACCGGGCCTTCGGCCAGGGTGTTGAGCTCGCTGTCAGTGATGATGGTTGCCATCTCGATGATGACGTCGTTATCAGGGTCCAGACCGGTCATTTCCAGGTCGATCCAGATAAGATTCTGTTTGTTCTGCATATGTCGGCTCCTCAGCGTTGGCGCGCAGTTTAGCCCACCCGGGCGTGCTAGACTCGCCCGCGCTTTATCAAATCAGCACCTTTATGCGTCTTCAAACGGAACACTGAACACCCATGGCCAAACGCCAACTCAACCGCCGCCAGAACTGGCGCATCGAAAAGATTCAGGGCGAACGCGCCGCGCGTGCCGCCAAACGTGAATCAACCGCTCTCGAAACGCTGGAAGGCGGCGATCTCGGTCCCGAGCAAACGGGCCTTGTCATCGCGCACTTTGGCGTGCAGGTAGAAGTCGAAGCGCAGGACGGCGAGCTGCAGGGTCAGGTTTTCCGCTGTCACTTGCGCGCCAACCTGCCAGCGCTGGTCACCGGCGACCGAGTCGTGTGGCGCGCGGGTAATCAGGGCATCGGCGTCATCGTTGCGCAGTTGCCCCGCGATACAGAACTGAGCCGCCCGGACAGCCGAGGCCAGCTCAAGCCGGTCGCCGCCAACGTTGACTTGATCGTCATCGTTTTCGCACCGATGCCCGAACCCCATGCCAATCTGATCGACCGCTACCTGGTGGCCGCTGAGCATGCGGGGATTCGCCCGCTGTTGCTGTTGAACAAGTTTGACTTGATCGACGATCAGAACGCCCCGGCGCTCAATGCGCTGCTGGCGGTGTACCGCACGCTGGGTTATCCCGTGCTGGAAGTGTCGGCCCACCACGGCGATGGCATGCAGCAGTTGCAGGACCAGCTGGATGGCCACATCAGTGTGTTCGTCGGTCAGTCCGGCGTGGGCAAATCCTCGCTGGTCAACAGCCTGCTGCCGGAAGTCGGCACGCGCGTCGGGCCATTGTCGGAGTATTCGGGCCAAGGCACGCACACCACGACCACCGCGCGCCTGTTCCACTTTCCGCGCGGCGGCGACCTGATCGACTCACCGGGCATTCGTGAATTCGGCCTCGGTCACGTCAGCCGCGCCGACGTCGAAGCGGGTTTCATCGAGTTCAACGACCTGCTCGGCCGATGCCGCTTCCGCGACTGCAAACACGACCGCGAACCCGGTTGTGCCTTATTGCAGGGCCTTGCAGACGGCCGCGTGCAGCAACAGCGCATGAACAGCTATCGCTCGATCATCGCCAGCTTGCCGGAAAGCAGTTATTGATTCAGCGGTAGTGGTCAATTCGATTTAGGCCTTCACGGCTGAAGCCGGTCCTACTGACTGCGATCCCAGCGCTTGAACTGCGCAAACAAAAACGCCGCGATCATCGCGGCGTTTTTGCGTCTGCTACACAGGCATCAGTTCTTGGTTTCGTCGATCTTAAGCTGGCCCTGATCGAAGATGTTCAGCTTCTGCCGAATCTCGTGGGGTTGGGCATAAGCCTGGGGATCAACTGCCGGTGTGGAAATTGACGCCCCCGGCTGATTGGCCGGTGCGGTAGCGCCAGGTGCCGGCAATGGCGCAGCGGCTCCAGGCGCATCCGGGGTTTGCGGTGCTTCGCCTGAATTCTGCGCGCCTTCGATCCGCTGCTGCGCTTTCTTGGTCATCACCACAATGTCGATGCGACGGTTGATCGGATTTTGCGGGTGCTCTTTGTCGTACAGTGCCGAAGACGCATAACCCACCACGCGCGCCACCTGCTGATCCGGATACCCACCCGCGAGCAGCGCGCGACGAGCAGCGTTCGCTCGACCGGACGACAGCTCCCAGTTGCCGAAGCCGTTGTTGCCAACAAAAGGGGTCGCATCGGTGTGACCACTGATGCTGACTTTGTTCGGCACCGCTTTAATGGTGTCGGCCATGGCCAGCAAGATGTCTTCGAAATACGGTTTTAACTTCGCACTGCCGATGTCGAACATCGGGCGGTTTTCGGCGTCCGTGATCTGGATACGCAAGCCGTCCTGGGTGATCTCGAACAGAATCTGGTCCTTGAACTTCGCCAGTTGCGGATTCTCGTTGATCTTGTTCTGCAACTCTTGCAGCAACATTTCCAGACGGTCCTGCTCGACCTGCTCGGCGGCGGCGTCCTGCTGATCCGCGTCGACCGGCACACGATCCGGCGAAGGCGTGGATTGCACCTCCGGGTTCAGCGTCTGGTCCGGGGACATTTCCGGCGAACCGCCCAGGTCAATGACGTAGGGCGAGCCGCTGTCGGAAAACCCGACCGGGTCCTTGAAGTAACCGGCGATGGCGAGCAGTTGCTCCGGCGTGGCAGACGACATCAGCCACAGCACCAGGAAGAACGCCATCATCGCCGTCGCGAAGTCGGCAAATGCGATTTTCCAGGCGCCGCCGTGATGCCCTCCGCCATAGCGCTTGACGCGCTTTATGATGATCGGCTGATTATTTTCCATGGATCAACGACCGCGGACAGCTTGTTCCAGCTCGCTGAAGCTGGGGCGATGGGCCGGATACAGAACCTTGCGACCGAACTCCACGGCCAGCGAAGGCGGCACGCCGGACGCGGACGCTACGAGGGAAGCTTTGATCGATTCATAGACGTTCATTTCTTCCTTGGCATCGTGGGCCAGGGAAGTGGCCAACGGGCCGAAGAAACCGTACGCCGCGAGAATACCGAAGAAGGTACCGACCAGCGCCGCGCCGACGTGCATGCCGATCGCCGCTTTGTCGCCGGAACCCAGGGAGGCCATGGTCACCACGATACCCAGTACCGCAGCAACGATACCGAAACCTGGCATGGCATCGGCGACACCGGTCACGGCGTGGGAAGGATGCTCGAGCTCTTCTTTCATGCTCAGCAATTCCATGTCGAACAAGCCTTCCAACTCGTGGGGCGCCATGTTGCCGGAAGACATGATGCGCAGGTAATCGCAGATGAAAGCAATCATGCGGGTGTCTTTGAGCACGCCAGGGTATTTGGCGAAAATCGGGCTGTTCTCGGGCTCCTCGATGTCGCCTTCGATGGCCATCATGCCTTCGCGACGGCTCTTGTTGAGGATCTCGTAGACCAGGCCCAGCACTTCGAGGTAGTAGCCATGGGTGAACCGGGTGCTGAACATCTTCAAGGACTTCTTGATGACCAGCATGGTCATATAGCCCGGGTTGGCTTGCAGGAATGCACCCAGCGCCGCACCGCCGATGATCATGACCTCGAAAGGCTGGATCAACGCTGCGATCTGACCGTGGGACAGGACGTATCCGCCGAGAACGCTCGCGAAAACGACGATGATGCCGATAATTTTTGCCATAGGTAGAAAATACTTACTGAGTCGGGTTCATGGTCATTGTGCGAGAAGCGCTTGAAACTCTTGTCCTGCTTATCGGCATGAATGCGCCAGACTATAGTCAGATCACAGGAAAATGCTGACCGGTGCGTCGCAACGGACGTTGCGCCACGAGGGCCAGCATGATGCCAGTATCCGACATCGATCTAACCTCCCAGCCGTACGGGTGTTGTGAATGCAATCAGATAAAGCTTCTTCGCTACCTGTCCCGCGCACCCTGGATCAATGGATAAAACAACTCGACGGCATCGCCCTGCCGGTGCCCGGGGTGGCGTATAAACGCGTGCAGGCGGCCTTGACCGATAGCCGCCGCTCGCTGCGCGATATTGCCGATCTCATGCAGGACAGCCCGGCGCTGGTGCTCAACGTTTTGCGTGACGCCAACCTGAACAGCCCCGCCACCGCCCAGCCTGCGGAGAGCCTTGAAGTCGCGATCAACCGATTGGGCCTGGCGCGCACCGAAGCGCTGTTGGCGCGACTGCCCAGTGTCGATGCACGGGATATTCCGGTGGCGCTCCGTCAGCTACAGCTGATCAGTCAGCACGCCATGCAGCAGGCTTACGGCCTGTTCGCCAATCAACTGGCGCGGCTGTGGCAGGACATCCATCTGGGCAGCCTGCTGTTTCTGTCGCCGCTCTGGCCGATGGCCTTGGCGCATCCCAAGCTGCTGGAAGAGTGGGAGTTGCGGGTTATCCACAAGGGAGAGTGCGCGAAGGCTGTGGAAAACGCTCTGTTTGGCGTGCGCTTGGTGCATCTGTGTCAGGCCCTGGCACAGCACTGGCGCCTGCCGATCTGGGTGACCCAGGGCTACGCACTGCTGACCTCTCAGCAACGCAATCTGGTGAGAGTGCTGCGCATCGCCCACAGCAACGACGACCCGGTCAAGCAGCAACAGCAACTCGACGCCGACTTGCCGCTGCGCCGCTGGCTCAACCAGCCTGCCAATACCATCCTGCTGGCCAACGGTCTTGCGCTGTCGGCGCACCAGGCTTGGGACACGCCGCACAACCTGCGCTGGCAGCTGCTGACCAGCCTGTATCTGCAGCAGCCACTGGATGATCTCCAGCAGCAGGTTCACCAGAGCGCGGCCGCCAGCGCTCGCCAGCATTCCGGCCCGGATATCTGGCACCCCGCGCAGGCGTTGCTCTGGCCGTGGCATGCACGAAGGATACATAAAGGCTTGCTGCCCGCCCCGCCACCCTCGCCCGACGCCCTGCAACTGTGGCGCAAGCACTGCGCGGATCTGCTGAAAGAGCCCGGCATTTTCATCAACGCGATACACCTGACCACCTGCGCCCGGGACGCTCTGGTAGCGGCGGGCATGCAGCGGGTGGTGTTGCTGATGACCGATCGCAAGACCGACAGCCTGCGTGTGCATCAGATTGCGGGTGTGGACAAGTCGGCCGCGGCGTTGCTAGTGCCTTACAAAGACAGCACCGTGCTGCAACGCCTGCTCGCCCAGCCCACGCAATTACGCCTGACGCCGGCCAACAACGCTCAGTTTTCGGCGCTGCTGCCGCCACAACTGCGCAATTTGTTCAGCGGCGAGAACCTGCTGATCCGCTCACTGGCCAGCAACGGACGCGTAGTGATGATGGTAATGGCCGATCAGGGCGGTGGCCCGTTTTCCGAGATGTCCGTCCAGGCTTTCGGAAAAACCGGTCAGTGCATCGAGAAAGCGCTTACTGCCTTTAGCCATCGCAATGGCTGACGGCTGAGCTACAATTCGCAACCTTTTCGCGATCCGGAGACGCTAGATGTCTGCCTTTTCAAGCTTGCCGCTGGTCATCGAGCCCGCAGACCTGCAAGCACGCCTCAGCGCGCCAGAGCTCATTCTGGTCGACCTGACCAGCCCGGCCCGCTATGAGGCCGGGCACATCCCGGGAGCACGATTCGTCGATCCGAAGCGTACGCAACTGGGCCTGCCACCAGCGCCGGGGCTGCTGCCCTCGCACACGCAACTGGAAGCGCTGTTCGGCGAACTGGGCCACAACCCCGACGCGGTATACGTGGTGTATGACGACGAAGGCGGCGGCTGGGCCGGCCGGTTCATCTGGCTGCTCGACGTCATCGGACACAAAAAGTATCACTATATCGACGGTGGCCTGCTCGCCTGGCAAGCCGAAGGCCTGCCGCTGTCGACCGAGGTGCCGAAAGCCGTTGGCGGTCCGGTTTCGCTGACCCTGCACGACGAGCCCACGGCCACCCGCGAATACCTGCAAAGCCGCCTGGGCGCTGCTGACCTGGCGATCTGGGACGCGCGCGCGCCGACCGAGTACTCTGGCGAAAAAGTCGTCGCTGCGAAGGGAGGTCACATTCCCGGCGCCGTGAACTTCGAATGGACCGCCGGCATGGATCAGGCGCGCCACCTGCGCATCCGCAAGGACATGCCGAAGATCCTTGAAGACTTGGGCATCACTCCGGAGAAAGAAATCATTACCCACTGCCAGACCCATCATCGCTCGGGCTTCACCTATCTGGTGGCCAAGGCACTGGGTTACCCGAGGGTCAAGGGCTACGCCGGCTCCTGGGGCGAATGGGGCAACCACCCGGACACCCCGGTCGAGACTTGAAATCGGCCCGACAGGGCGTCGATCCGCATTCCCCTCTTTCAACGTTTTTAGGAATCTTGATGAAACAGCGTCTGTTTATCCTTTTCCAGTATCTGCTTCCCCACCATTTGCTGTCGCAACTGGCAGGCTGTGTGGCCGAATGCCGCGTGCGCTGGTTCAAAAATGCCTTCACTCAATGGTTCGCGCGCCGCTATCAGGTCGACATGTCCCAGGCTCAGGTCGAGGACATCACCGGGTATCAGCACTTCAATGACTTCTTCACCCGCGCCCTCAAGCCGGGCGCGCGTCCATTGGACTCAACCCCGGGCGCGATTCTTTCCCCTGCCGACGGCGCGGTCAGTCAACTGGGCCCAATCGAACACGGCCGGATTTTCCAGGCCAAGGGCCACAGCTACAGCGTGCTTGAATTGCTGGGCGGCGATGCGCGCCTGTCCGCGCCCTTCATGGGTGGCGAGTTCGCGACCGTTTACCTGTCGCCGAAGGACTATCACCGCGTTCACATGCCGCTCGCCGGCACCCTGCGCGAAATGGTTTACGTACCGGGCCGGCTGTTCTCGGTGAACCAGACGACGGCGGAAAACGTGCCGGAGCTGTTCGCCCGTAACGAGCGCGTTGTTTGCCTCTTCGACACCGAGCGCGGTCCGATGGCCGTCGTGCTGGTGGGCGCCATGATCGTCGCCTCGATCGAAACCGTCTGGGCAGGTCTGGTAACGCCGCCCAAGCGCGAGCTCAAGACTTTTCGTTACGACGAAGCCGCGCGCGCGCCCATTCATCTGGAAAAAGGCGCCGAGCTGGGTCGGTTCAAGCTGGGCTCCACGGCCATCGTGCTGTTTGGCCCAAATCAGGTGAAATGGTCCGAACTGCTGGCGGCCGGTTCGCCGGTGCAAATGGGTCAGGGCCTCGCTTTGCCATTGCAGGCCTGATTCTTGCGTAAGCTAGTCCCCTGAGAGCGTGATGCTGTTTTTCTGGCGCTAACGGCACCAAGGCGTCGCGCAGCATTACGCTTCGTCAGGGATGGTTGAGCCAGGCCGCATGACCCTGGGCCCAGGCTGCGACGTTGCAGGATGCTGCTAGAGTCCAGTTGTCAGCGCTTTAGGAAACGTCGCTTTCAATCGACGTAAACGTGCTCTTTTCGCCCGGCGAGGGTGCTTGCCCCGGAGTTGGACGCCGCCGTTCAGGCCTGTAGTTGTCGGAGTTTGCCTGTCACATGAGTAATTTAAGTCTCCCACTGTTGTTGCGCGCACCTGTGCCGACGCAGTCGAGCCTGTCGTTCTGTGACGCGACGCCCAAAGACATGAAGCGCTGGATCGCCACCCTGCCCAAGGCCAATCTCGGCGAAATGGCGCGCCAGCTCTATCAGGGGCTGGGCGAGCTGAACCAGTTGCTCACCCCAAGCGACAACCGCATGCAGCTCCTCGAATTGCTTCGCCCGGAAGTCTTTTTCGTGTGCAAGCATCTGGAGCGTCACTTCCTGAACCAGTCGGTTGTTCTCGAAGAGCGTCCGCGCAAGGTTGCCAACCTGTGCCAGGCCCTGCAAAACCACTTGGCCATTGGTTACAAACAGATCATCGCGCGGGTCGCGGTCAAGCTCGGAAAAGACCGCATCGGCCTGCTGACCACCGCCCTTCAGCGCGCGCTCAGCTGCCTGAACGGCCCGCTTATCCGCGCCAACCAACTTTACTGCCCGGTGCAGGACGGCTTGTGGCTGGAGATGCATCAGATTTATCAGATCGCCCGCCAGCATCAATTGCAGAACGTGCCGGTTGCCGACAGCCTCGCCCACAACACTCAGGCGATGAGCGTTGAACAGACGTACATCGTTGCGCTGCTGATGGGGTGTTCGCGCTGCAATCAGATGCGCCAGCACAACATCGGCAAACTCGCCGAGGCGCTGGATGCGTGGAGCGCGATGGTCACCCTGCAGCAGCCGCTGGACAGCAACAGCCTGTACGCGGTGTCTCCAGGTACGGACACAGCGCCACGCTATGCCGCACTGTACGACGAAGATCAGCGGCCAAATTTGCTCGGCATCGACCCCCGTGGTTTGTCGGCTGCCCTGGAGCGCTACACCGAAACACCGGTTGAAGAACGTTCGAAGTCAGCCCTGAAAGTGCCGGCGGGTTTGTCCATCGACGTCCTGCAGCACCTGGCAGCCGCGTGGGGCGACGTGTCGGAACGTGCGTTTCAGCGCACCCCGGGGCAAGGCACCCTGACCGTCTGCGTGGGCATGAGCGCTCTGCATTATTACGTCGGCGGTCAGCAGTCCTTCAGCGACCTGCTGCAAATGTCGACGCTGTCCAGAGTCGTCGACTACACGCTGCAGCCTTTGAAGCCGGTCAAGCATGATCCGTGGGCGCAGACTGCAGACGCGCAACGCGATGGCACCTCGAACAGCATGCTGCCGTTCGAGGAAATCGAATACAAACGTGACGACGCTGAAACCAATGCGGCGTCCGACGGGCAAAAGAGCTTCCCTACTTACGCGCTGCACATTGTCAATCACAGCCCGGGCGGCTACTGCCTGGCCTGGCCGAAAGAAGTGCCGGACCAGTTGCAGGCCGGCGAGATGATTGGCATCCAGGACCACGGTCACGGCTGGAGCATCGCAGTGGTGCGCTGGGTGCGGCAGGTTCGTGGCGGTGGCATGCAGATGGGCGTGGAACTGATTGCGCCCTTTGCCCAGGCGTGCGGCATGCAGCTCACGCGCGCCGAACAGAGCAGTCAGTTTCTGCGCGCCCTGCTGCTGCCGGAAGTTCGTGCGATTGACGTACCCGCGACGGTCATCGCTCCGCGCCTGCCGTTCGAGGACGGTTCCAAGGTGCTGATCAATACCAGCGGCGAACAGCGACGCGCGAGCCTGAGCAATCGTCGGGCGACGACGGGCAGCTACAACCAGTTTGAATATCAGATTATTGAAGGACCGAAAAAGGCTGCGACGCCAGACGACGACGGCCCGGAGCAGGAATTCGACTCGCTGTGGACAGTACTCTGAGCCATCGAGGCATCCGTTGCAGATGCCTCAACGTCCATGCGTGTTAAGCGCTGCGCCCTTCCCGGTCGCGGAACCCCAGCAAATACAGTACGCCATCCAGACCCAGCGTCGAGATGGCCTGCTTCGCCGATTGCTTGACCAGCGGTTTGGCGCGGAACGCCACACCCAGGCCGGCGATGGCGAGCATTGGGAGGTCGTTGGCGCCGTCGCCCACTGCAATGGTCTGCTCCAGACTCAACCCTTCCTTGCTGGCGAGTTCGCGCAGCAGATCGGCCTTGCGTTGGGCGTCGACGATTGGCTCGATCGCATTACCCGTGCACTTGCCGTCCACCACTTCCAGCTCGTTGGCGAAGATGTAGTCAATGCCCAGTTTGGCCTGCAGCTGACGCGCAAAATACGTGAAGCCGCCCGACAGGATCGCCGTCTTGTAGCCCAGCCGCTTGAGTTCGGCAAACAGCGTTTCAGCGCCTTCCGTCAAACGCAGTGAAGCGCCGATCTCATCCAGCACCTTCACATCCAGACCTTGAAGCAGCGCAAGCCGCTCTTTGAAGCTGGCGCGGAAGTCCAGTTCGCCACGCATGGCGCGCTCGGTGATCTCCGACACGCGCTCGCCGACGCCGTGGGCTTTGGCCAGTTCATCGATGACCTCGGCTTCGATCAGCGTGGAATCCATGTCGAACACCGCCAGACGGCGGTTGCGGCGGAACAGTGAGTCCTGCTGGAACGCGATATCGACGTTCAGCTCCTGAGCAACATGAAGAAATTCAGCCTGCATCTGCTGAGGATCGACCGGCTCGCCGCGCACGGAAAACTCGATGCAGCCTTTACTCTTCTCGGTGGGCATGTCGAGCGGCATGCGCCCGGAAAGGCGATCGATGCGGTCGATATTCAAGCCATATTTGGCAGTGATCGCACTGACCGTTTGCAGCTGCTCGGCGGTGACCTTGCGCGTCAACAGCGTCACGATGTGCCGCGCCTTGCCCTGACCGTCGACCCAGTGCTGATAGTCAGCTTCGGACACGTCAGTGAAACGCACGTGCTGCCCCAACTGGTCGACTGTCGCCTGCACGTTCTGGCGCACGGCCGCGCCTGCTTCTGTGTCGGGAATCTCGACCAGAAGGCCGAACGACAGCGCGTCGTGAATCACCGCCTGACCGATGTCGAGAATGTTCACGCCGCCTTGGGCCAGCACACCGGTGATAGCCGCAGTGAGGCCCGGACGGTCTTCACCGGTGATGTTTATCAGGACGATTTCGCGCAAGGCGCACCCCCGCAGTTGAAAAAAACCGCATTCTACGCACTTTCAGTGACCGCCGGGCACAGCCAGCGCTTTGCCGCCACAGGGTCGCTCGCTATACTGCGCCCCAACTTCACCAAGAGAGCCGTGCTCAGTGAACCGGCCCACGCCTGTAAAAACCGATAATTTCTTCGTGCTGATCTTCCGGGCATTGCGTCATCGACGTGTACCGATTGCTTTGCGTATCGCCAGCCACAACGTGATCCTCGTCGCGCTGGCTCTGGTGATCTACGCCTGCGTCATGGGTTTGCAATTCAAGCAAGCCATGCACGAGCAGGCTGACGCACTGGGGCAAGCCCTGACCACGCAGACCGCCACGTCCGCCACCGAACTGCTGGTGTCCAACGACATCCTCAGCCTCAATGTGCTGCTGGGCAACCTGGTGAAAAACCCGCTGGTGGCCCACGCGGCTATCTATAGCCCCGACAACCGCATCCTTGCCGAAGCCGGGCAGCGTCCGAAAAACGGCTTGCTGGGCGAGGCTGAAGGTCTCTACGAGATCAAGATCACCTTTCAGGACGTGGTCGCCGGCACGCTGCGCATTAGCCTGGACATGGCGCAGTTCCAACAGCCGCTGACCATCAGCTTGCAGAGCATGGCGATTCTGGCCGGTATCCTGCTGGCACTCGCGTTGGCCTTGAGCCTGCGCCTTGGGCGGCATATTTCCACGCCAATGCTGCAACTGCGCATGTGGTTGCGCTACATCGATCCGTACACGCCGGCCACTGATCGTCAGGATGAGATCGGCGATCTGGCGCGTCAGTTGAAGACTTCGTACGCGCCGCCAGAACCGGAACCGGCGCCCATTCCCGAGCCTGCACAGGTCGAGGACGAGGAAGACGCTTCGCCGGAGTTCGACAGCAGCGACCTGAGCGACCCTGACTTCGACGACACACCCAAACCGCGCGCCACAGTGATTCCGGCACGACGTATCGCTGCCGAGGAAGATGAAGAAGATGAGGAGGATCCGTTTGCGGACCTTCGTGATCACTCTCCCGCCACGCCAAAACCCGCCCCGCGTCCGATCCTTCCGGTCGTGCCATCGCAACCGCAATACAGCGCAGTGCTCGCGGTACAGCTGGGTTCACAGGAGCAGCTGCGCCGTCTGCCGCGAACGCGCCTGACCGAGCTGCTCGAGCGCTACCGAGACTGCATCGATCAGGCCGCTTCGCTCTACGACAGCGAGCTACACACCCTGAACGACGGCAGTTCGCTGATGGTTTTCAGCACCCAGGACAGCGGCGATGACTACCTGACCAATGCGATCTGCTGCGGCGAGTTGCTGCGTGCGTTGAGCCATGCGTTGCAGATCGAAGTCGCCGACAGCGGCATCACCCTGCAACTGCAGCTGGGCCTGACGCTGGGCGAAGGCCTGCATGGCATGAACCAGATCGATCTGCTGCTGACCGAAACCGCGCAGGACGCCTTGGCGCTGTCGCAGCACAGCCGCAATCTGCTGCTGGTGGAGCGCAAGATCAGCGAAGACCCGACCATCCGCCAGCGTGCGCGTATTCGCCCGATTGCGAGCCCTGAAGGTGCCAGCTGTGTGGAGCGTCTGATGGAGCCGTATCCATCGATGCTGGAGCGCCAACTGGCGCGCATGCACGAGGCACGCAAGGTCTAAGCGTCACCCACAAAAAAGCCCGCATCGCTGCGGGCTTTTTTGTGGCCGTCACTCTCAGAAGCGGAACACTTCCAGATCGGTGCGGATGGGTGATGCCATCGGGATCTTCGGCTTGTCCTGATCAGTGCGGGTTTTCGCCGGCGCCGAGGCCTTTTTGGGCACGTCCGCCACATAGGGCTGACTCG
Source organism: Pseudomonas sp. W5-36 (assembly GCF_046540455.1). Classification (NCBI taxonomy): domain Bacteria; kingdom Pseudomonadati; phylum Pseudomonadota; class Gammaproteobacteria; order Pseudomonadales; family Pseudomonadaceae; genus Pseudomonas; species Pseudomonas sp. W5-36. The sequence goes on from NZ_JAXCIQ010000011.1 coordinate 150,556, forward strand.
CGATGGGCTTGACCGCGACACTCAGCTTATCCGCCAGGCGCTGCAGCAAAATCCCTTGAGCCTTGACCTGCGCAGCTGATGAGCCTGCATGGGGCTCTTCCAGGTGAACCAGCTTGCTGTCGCGCACATTGCCGCGGCGGTCGAGCAAGCGCCACTGGGCATCCAGTACCGCCGGCTGCTTCTCGCCGGAATCCAAACGAGTGATGGACAGCACCACCTGCACATCGGGCGTGAAATTGGCCGCGGCAGGCGCCATCACTACGCGTTGGCTGTCGAGCTTCCAGGCCAACTGGCGCAGAAGCAGTTGATCGATATCGGCAGACAGGCTGCCGGCCCAGCGACCGTCGGTGGAGGCCTTGAGGCTGCCATCCGGCTGACGCTGCAGTAATGTTTCACGTTGCAGATAGTCAGCAATCGCCACAGGGCCCAGCAAGACTGCGACCCCGTTGGTGTGTTTCGGTTGCCCAGGGTCGCCGCTGTCCAGCTGATAGAGCGACGTGGGCTGATGAACGCTGCAACCGGCCAAACCCAGAACGCCGGTCAACAACAGAACACAGGGAACACGTAGAAAATTCATCATCCCGTCCAAGTGAACGCCGTGTAACGCGTCCACGCTGTTGAATACTTTGAAAACATGAAGGCATTCCGCCATAGCGGCGCCGGAGGACGTCATATCATCCGTGAATATGCGCGTTGACTCCAGCGATTCTGCGTCGCTCTCGTGACGAAACGAAGAGCGACCGCCGAACCAACCGCCTTAGCCAGCGGTTTCTACCAATAGCGCATCGACGCGCTGGAATCCCCGCGGCAGCTTGTTGCCCCGTCGTCCGCGTTCGCCTTTGTAGTGCTCCAGATCGTCGGGCTTGAGCGACAGATTGCGCTTGCCCGCCTGCAGCACCAGCGTGGCGCCGTCCGGGACGACGGCCAGGTCGGTCACAAACTCTTCCCGACTGGCAACGCGCTCGCCCGGAATGCCAATGATCTTGTTGCCTTTGCCCTTGCCCAATTGCGGCAGATCGCTGATTTTGAACACCAGCAAGCGACCTTCGGTGGTCACGGCGGCGAGCCAGTTGTGCTCACGATCCGGCACCGGACGCGGCAGGATCACCTTGGCCCCGGCCGGCAAGCTCAACAGCGCCTTGCCTGCTTTGTTCTTGGCCTGCAGGTCTTCACCCTTGACCACGAAACCGTAGCCGGCATCGGACGCAACCACGTACAGCGCGTCATCCTCGGGTAACAGCACGCATTCGAATGTCGCACCGGGCGGCGGCGTCAGACGCCCGGTCAGCGGTTCGCCTTGCCCACGGGCCGATGGCAAGGTGTGCGACGGCACCGAATAACTGCGACCAGTGGAGTCGATAAACACCGCAAACTGGTTGGAACGACCCGGCGCCAGGGCCTTGAAGCCATCCCCGGCCTTATAAGAGAGCCCGGTGGCATCGATTTCATGACCTTTGGCGGAACGAACCCAGCCTTTTTCCGACAGCACGACCGTCACTTTCTCGTTCGGCAGCAGATCGTGTTCGGTCAGGGCTTTGGCTTCGGTGCGCTCGACGATAGGCGAACGACGGTCGTCGCCATAGGTTTCGGCATCCTTGATCAGCTCGGTGCGTACCAGTTTCTTCAGCTTGGCCTCGCTGCCCAACAGGGCTTGCAGCTTGGCTTGTTCCTTGAGCAATTCATCCTGCTCGGCACGCAACTTCATTTCTTCCAGTCGCGCCAACTGACGCAAACGGGTGTCGAGAATGTAATCGGCCTGGATTTCGCTCAGGGCGAAACGCGCGATCAGCGCGGCTTTCGGGTGCTCCTCGGTGCGGATGATGTGAATCACTTCATCCAGATTGAGATAAGCGATCAACAAACCATCCAACAGGTGCAAGCGACGCTCAACCTTGTCGAGGCGGAATTGCAGGCGACGACGCACGGTCTGTACCCGGAACTCCAACCACTCGACCAGCAATGCGCGCAGGTTTTTCAGCTGCGGCTTGCCGTCCAGGCCAATGATGTTGATGTTGACCCTGTAGCTCGACTCCAGCTCGGTGGTCGCGAACAGGTGCTGCATCAGCGCATCGTGGTCGAAGTTCTTACGGGCGCCCGGGATGATCACGATCCGGCACGGGTTTTCGTGGTCGGATTCGTCACGCAGGTCAGCGATCTGCGGCGCTTTGGACGGTTTGGCCTGCATCATCGCCGCGATCTGCTCCAGCACCTTGGCACCGGACACCTGATGCGGCAGCGCGGTAACGATGATGTCGCCGTCTTCGATGTGGTACACGGCGCGCATACGCACCGAGCCCTTGCCGGTTTCGTACATTTTCAGCAGGTCGGCGCGGGGCGTGATGATTTCCGCTTCGGTCGGGTAGTCCGGGCCCTGAATGTGCTCACACAGCTGCTCGACCGTGGCTTTCGGCTCATCGAGCAACCGCACGCAGGCTGTCGCGACCTCCCGCAGGTTGTGCGGCGGTACGTCGGTGGCCATGCCGACAGCGATGCCGGTGGTGCCGTTGAGCAGAATGTTCGGCAAACGCGCCGGCAACACCAGCGGCTCGTCGAGGGTGCCGTCGAAATTCGGTCCCCAATCCGCCGTGCCCTGACCCAATTCACTGAGCAGCACTTCGGAGTAACGGGACAGACGCGCTTCGGTGTAGCGCATGGCGGCGAACGACTTGGGATCGTCCGGCGCACCCCAGTTACCCTGGCCGTCGACGAGTGTGTAGCGATAGCTGAAGGGTTGTGCCATCAGCACCATGGCTTCGTAGCAGGCCGAGTCGCCGTGGGGGTGAAACTTGCCGAGCACGTCACCGACGGTACGCGCCGATTTTTTGTGCTTGGCGTCAGCGTCCAGGCCCAGCTCGCTCATCGCGTAGACGATGCGTCGCTGCACAGGCTTCAGGCCGTCGCCGATGTGCGGCAGCGCCCGGTCCATGATCACGTACATGGAATAGTTGAGATAGGCCTGTTCGGTGAAGTCAGCCAGCGATCGGCGTTCTACGCCATCCAGGCTGAGGTCAAGGGAGTCGCTCATGCGGGCCTCATCATTTTGTCGTCTGGCGCAGCAGCAATGTGCCGCCGCGCTGTGTGAATTCGAGTTGTTTCACGGCGCTCATGCCCAGCAGCACCTGTTCACCGTCCAGACCGGGCACCACCAGGGCGCGCACGTTGTTCAGGACGATGTCGCCAATCTGTAACCGTTGCAGCGTGGTCCGGAACGCGTCGGTGCGTCCGTTGGCCGTACTCACCTGTACGCGCTCGCCCCGCTCGAGGCGCAGCGCCTGCGCGACGTTCTCCGGCACGGCGACGTTGGTTGCGCCGGTGTCGAGCATGAACTGCACCGGACGGGTATTGATCTGCCCGGTCATGACAAAATGGCCGTCACGATTACCCACCAGCTTCACCTCGACATAGCCGTCTCCATGCTCGGAGGCGACGATGGTATTCGGATTTTCCTGACGCTGCTCCCACTCGCCAAAAAACCGCGTCGCCAGAAACAGCGCCGCCGCCCAGGCGATGATCAGCATCAGCCGCCCGGCGCGTTTGCCGGGGGGTGACTGGGTCAAGGCTTGCCGCTCCAGCCACCCTCGGGCGCGGCAAAGCGCCAGACGACGGGACGTTTTTCGCCATCGGCGCGGACACCGAAGTTGTTGTCGGTGCCGACCCAAGCGCCTTTTTCGTCGACGATCAGCGCTTCGGTCAGGCCGTATTTCTGGTCATACAGCCGGTTGGGCTGGAGCGCCTCTTTGGCGAACGACCAGCACGTTTCCAACTGACCTGTCGTCAAGGTCCGACGGCAGATTCGGTAAGCCGCGCGCTCCAGGGTGAACAGCTTGCCCTTGTACAGCGAGATGTCGGAAAAGTCCTTGGAGACGGCCTTGCCACCCAGCTCGGGCGGCAAAATATCGTTGCCGGACTCGACTCGCAGAATGCAGCTGGCGTCACAGGCCCAGCCGTCCTTGCCGAGCTTTGCGGTCAACAGGCCGCGCTTGTCACGCTCGGCGGCGAGCCATAGTTGATCGCCTGCCGGATTGACCGCGATCCCTTCGAATATGGCGTTGAAATGCTGCAGCATCCCGGCCGACTGCGCTTCTTCGACGACCTTCCTGGGCAGCTCCAGCCAGACCGGCGCACCGTCAACCGGCACTTTCAGCACGGCGGCGTAGGCTTCACTGACGAGGTAACGGTTGCCCGCTGCGTCGCAACTCACGCCTTCAAAATCCAGGTCGCCGCCACGGATCAGCGCCGAAGCCTTGGCCATGCCACGCAGGGTCGCAGACAGCCCGCTGTCCGGAATCGGTGGGATTTCCAGCGTCTGGGCCTTGGCTTTCCAGACCGTTGCCGAGGTGTCAAGGCTGTAAAGCAGGGTGTCGTCGCGGTCCGAAACGGTCCACAGCACGCCGTTGCAGGACGCGAGCCCGGACAGGTTGCCGCCGATCATGTCGTCCACCGGATGCTCTGACAGCAGCTTGAGCTCGGGCAATGGCGCGGCGAAAACGGGCGTGGCGATCAATAACAGCGCTGCAAACCAGCCCCGCATCAGACCAGCACCTCGGCCAGATTGCCTTTGGATTCGAGCCAGCTCTTGCGGTCGCCTGCGCGTTTCTTGGCCAGCAGCATGTCCATCATTTCCGACGTCGCCTCAAAGTCATCCAGGGTCAGCTGCACCAGTCGGCGGGTATTCGGGTCCATGGTGGTTTCGCGCAGCTGCGGCGGGTTCATTTCACCCAGGCCTTTGAATCGGGTGACCTGCGGCTTGCCGCGTTTCTTCTCAGCCACGAGCCGGTCGAGAATGCCGTCGCGCTCGGCTTCGTCCAGGGCGTAATAAATGTCTTTACCCAAGTCGATACGGTACAGCGGCGGCATGGCGACGTAGACGTGACCTGCATCCACCAGCGGGCGGAAATGCTGGACGAACAAGGCGCACAGCAGCGTGGCGATGTGCAAACCGTCGGAGTCGGCGTCGGCGAGGATGCAGATTTTGCCGTAGCGCAGCTGGCTCATGTCCGCAGCGCCCGGATCAACCCCGATCGCCACGGCAATGTTGTGCACTTCCTGGCTGGCGAGCACTTCGCCGCCGTCGACTTCCCAAGTGTTCAGGATCTTCCCGCGCAACGGCAGGATGGCCTGAAATTCCTTGTCCCGGGCCTGTTTGGCGGAGCCGCCGGCGGAGTCACCCTCGACCAGAAACAGCTCGGAGCGCATCGGATCCTGCCCCGCGCAATCGGCCAGTTTGCCCGGCAGTGCAGGGCCTGAGGTGATGCGTTTGCGCTCGACCTTCTTGCTCGCTTTGAGACGACGACCGGCATTGTTGATCGCCAGTTCGGCCAGCTGCATTCCCATTTCCGGGTGCGCATTGAGCCACAGGCTGAAAGCATCCTTGACCACACCGGCAACAAACGCCGCCGCCTCACGGGACGACAGCCGCTCTTTGGTCTGGCCGGAGAATTGCGGCTCTTGCATCTTCATCGACAGCACGAAAGCGATGCGCTCCCAGACGTCTTCGGGTGCCAGCTTCACGCCGCGGGGCAGCAGATTACGGAACTCGCAGAAGTCACGCATCGCGTCCAGCAGGCCCTGCCGCAGGCCGTTAACGTGGGTGCCGCCCTGAGCCGTCGGAATCAGGTTGACGTAACTCTCCTGAACGCTGTCGCCGCCCTCGGGCAACCACAGCAGCGCCCAGTCGACAGCCTCTTTATTGCCTGCGAATACGCCGCAGAACGGCTCGTCGGGCAGGCGCAGAAAGTCGGACACCGAATCCTGCAGATACGAGCGCAGCCCATCCTCGTAATGCCACTCGACCTTCTCGCCGGTGCCTTTGTCCTCGAAGCTGACCAGCAGGCCCGGGCACAGAACGGCCTTGGCCTTGAGCACGTGCTTGAGGCGGCTGACAGAAAATTTCGGGGTGTCGAAGTATTTGGGGTCCGGCGCGAAATACACGCTGGTGCCGGTGTTTCGCTTGCCAACGGTGCCAATCACCGCCAGTTCGCTGGCTTTGTAGCCATCGGCAAAGGTCATTTCATATTCGTTGCCATCGCGCTTGACCCGTACCCGTACCTCGGTCGAGAGCGCGTTGACCACGGAAATCCCGACGCCGTGCAGGCCGCCGGAGAACTGGTAGTTCTTGTTGGAGAACTTGCCGCCGGCGTGGAGCTTGGTGAGGATTAGCTCGACGCCCGACACGCCTTCTTCGGGGTGGATGTCCACGGGCATGCCGCGACCATCGTCGGAGACTTCCAGCGAATTGTCGGCGTGCAGAATGACCTGCACGGACCGGGCGTGACCTGCCAGCGCTTCGTCGACGCTGTTGTCGATGACTTCCTGCGCCAGGTGGTTGGGGCGTGAGGTGTCGGTGTACATGCCCGGCCGTTTGCGGACCGGGTCGAGGCCCGAGAGGACTTCGATGGCGTCTGCGTTATAAGAGCTAGCGCTGGGATTGGCCATGGGGTCTCGTCATCAAGTCGTTCATGAAATTTCGGAGTGCTACTGTTTTACAAGAATGTTTTTACAAGACTGTTCTACACGTGTGTCGCAGCGACGGCTCAGGTCAGAGCCCGCTCAGATCGACGCCCTGCAGCAGCGCTGGAGCGAACCCGGCGAAGCTCAACAGCGCTGGCATCTTTGCAGCGAAACCCTGAAACCCATGGTCGCCACCCGCTTCGATGCGCAATGCACAAGCCCGATAGAAACTTTGGGCGCGGCGGTAATCCAGCGTCTCGTCGCCCGTCTGCAGCCACACCTGAATACGCTGCGGGTCCTGCGGAGCAGGCACTTCCAGCTCGGCCAGCGCCTTCACGTGGTCGTGCGTCAGCTCCCAGCTCTCGCCGGTATAAAGGTTTTGTTGGGTGCCGAGAAAACCATCGAAGAGCTGATGCGGATTGACCGCCGGGTTGATCAGCACAGCCTTGAGGCCGTGGCGCTCAGCCAAGTGAGTCGCATAGTAGCCGCCGAGCGAGCTGCCGACCAGCAGCGGCCGACCGAGCTCCTTGATTGCGGCCTCCAACTGGGTCAGCGCCTGACGCGGATGATGATGCAGTTCGGGCACGCGCACGTAATCGCTCAAACCCAGACGCGCCATCAGCGTCGTCAGCTGTGTGGCTTTCTGCGACCTGGCCGAGCTGTTCAGGCCGTGAATATAAAGAAGCGTCGATTGATCCTGGTTCACGCAGTTGCCTCCCAAACGGCAATCGATACATCCCGGACGGGCTGGCCTGTCGCCGCCCATCAAGGCAAAGCCACGCAGTTTACAGGGTCAACTGCGCGATGACTCACCTGTTGACGAATCGCGGCAAATTGAGGAAATGTCTTTCAGTAGCCCGCGCCGTTGATGTCGACGTCGAACAGGTCGGGCTCGATACGCGAAACACCGGTTTCGACCCGCCCATCCTCGTGCAGGCGCAGCCAGCGATAGCCGGGCGCAAGGTCATCAAGACCGAAATCCACGCTGTTCGGCGCGAATTGAATGCAGGTCGATGGCGAAGCCATTAGCCGCACGCCGTCACGAAGCTGATCGAATTCCTGATGCACATGACCCCACAGCACCGCACGCACCTGAGGAAATCGATCCAGGACCGAAAAAAGCGCCTCGGGATTGCGCAAACCGATGGGTTCCATCCATGCCGCCCCGATGGGCAGCGGATGATGATGCAGACACACCAGATGATGCCGCTCCGGCGCCTCGCTCAAGGCCTGGGCGAGCAACTGAAGCTGGCCGTCTTGCAGATAACCGGGGACGGACCCGGAAACAGCAGAATCCAGCATCGTGACCCGCCAGTTGCCGACGTCGACGACCGGTTCGAGAAAGTCGCTGTTCTGCGCGGCAATCGCCATCTCCCTCAGCTCGTCGTGATTCCCCGGAATCCAGCGCGCGGGCGCATTCAGGCGCTCACTTGCCTCGCGGAATGCCTGATACGACTCAACCGTGCCGTCCTGAGACAAGTCCCCCGTCGCCAGCACCAGATCAATCGCCGGCTGCTCGATGAGGACACGCTCGACCACCGCATCGAGACTGGCGCGCGTGGGCATGCCCAGCAGCGTGCCGTCCGCTTCGGCGAACAGATGGCTGTCGGTCAATTGGACGACCAGCACGGATGAGGAATGAGAGGATGGGCTCGACAATGGCCATCTCCTTAAGCGGATGTGGCCGGATTATGGTGTGAGATCGGTGCGGCGGCAAACCTGGAAAGAGGGCCTGGTTCTCATCTGCGTGCAGAAGGTCCAGCCGATAAGTCGCGCCGTCTCAGCGTACCGCCTCAAACTCATGCCCGCACGCCAGGCAATGGCTCAGCCATTCACCCAGAAACACGTTGAGCTGGGCCTTTTCGTCAGGCTGGTGCATGTCGGCATTGGGATAGGGATAGATACCCTGGAAACGACGCGCGTGCTCGGCGCCGATGACTTCGGCCATGCGCGCGTCGTGGTAGACCTGCACTTCGAGGACGGGCACCGGCAACCACGGCAGGCTGTGTTCCTGACGGACTTGGAGCGTGGTGGTGTACGGGCAATCGAGGATGACCTCGACCGCCAGCACGCCCAGCATTTGATCGCCCTGGGTCACGGCGACCCGGCGTGAGCGCTGTTGATTGCGCATATCGGGCAGCAAACGCATCAAGCGCGCGTAGTTCGCCTCGCAGGCGGCTTGCAGCCCGGCGAGGTCAACACGATAGCGCTCGCGCAGAAGATTCACGACCATAGCCCCCTTACTTCGGCGCGGTTAAGCGCCAGCCATTGCATTGCAATAATAGTTGCGGCGTTGACGATGCGCCCGTCCCTGACGGCTTGCATCGCGTCGTCGAATGACCAGACCGAAACCCGGATGTCTTCGGCCTCTTCTACCAGCCCGTGCAGCCCACCTGCCCCCTCGCTGTCGCATTTGCCCAGGTACAGATGCACGAACTCGTTGCTGCCGCCCGGCGATGGAAAGTATTTGGTGATCGGCCAAAGGGCGTTGAACGTCAGCCCAGCTTCCTCTTGTGCCTCGCGGTGAGCAACCTCTTCGGGCTCCTCTTTTTTATCGATCAGGCCGGCGACCATTTCGATCAGCCAGGGGTTCTCATGCTTGCCAATGACGCCGACGCGGAACTGCTCGATGAGCACGACTTCATCGCGTTTGGCGTCGTAGGGCAGCACGCACACTGCATCGTGGCGAACGAACAGCTCACGTTTGATTTCCGGGCCCATGCCGCCCGCGAACAACTCGTGGCGCAATTGAAGACGGTCGAGCTGGTAAAACCCTTTGAAGCAGGTCTCACGGTGTGTAATTTCGTGCTTTGTCGGTGTCGATCTGTTGCTATCCGTCATACATTTCTCACTGCTTGAGCACTGTGTCCGGGCCCATCCTAACGCGCTGTGGTGCGGGATGCAGCCCTTTGAATTCGCAAAACCGGTCACCGGGGTAGACGACTGCCGGGGAAAGCACTCTAATCCGCCCGATGGCGAACTGATTGCGCCACCCACAGTCGAAGGACCTTGCCGTTACCTACCACGTGACGCCCCCTTATGCCGATGCCAAGGATCAACATGTCTTTTCTGAAGATCATTTCACTGGCCTGCGTGGCCCTGATTTTGGGCGCCTGCCAAAGCCTGTTCCAACCCAATCTGCGCAGTCCGCTGACCGTTCAGCGCGACGCCTCCGAGCTGATGAAGCCCGGCTGCACCACCGATGATTGCCCGCTGGTGAACATCGACACCGTGCATTTCCCCGATGAGCCGAAACTTGACGAGATCGTCCAGCGCACGCTGCTGCAACTGACCCGCAGCGACAGCGATGGTCCGGTGCCGCCGACGCTGAAGGCGTATCAGGAGCAATACCTGAGCCGCGCGCCGGCGCGCAACAGCAGCTACCTGCAAGCCAAGGTACGTGAGCAGCATGACGGAATCGTGGTCGTGGAGCTGTCCAGCTACGTCGATTCCGGCAGCGGCCAGGGTAATCCGGGCCGCGCGTTCATCAACTATTCTCGCCAGCAGCACCGCGTGCTGACACTCGCGGACATGCTGGTGCCGGGTCAGGAAGCTGCCTTCTGGGACAAGGCCCGCCTCGCTCATCAGGCCTGGCTGATCAGCAGCAAGCTGGACAAGGACACCGAGTTCCAGAACATGTGGGCATTCAAGCAAACTTCCAACATTGCTCTGACGTACGGTGCGGTGATCCTCAAGTACCCGGTGACAACCATCGCCCCCTATGCCATGGGCCACATCGAGCTGAAGATTCCGTATCCGCAGTTGAACGGCATCATCAAGCCTGAGCTGTTTCCTGGCCGGAGCTGATCGCTTTACTAAGTACCAGCTGCAGCATGCCGGCGACAACGAGCGCGGGCAGCGTCGCGCCGATGTCCGGATACAGATTCGCCAGCAGATGGTAGGTGCAGATCCCGCCGATCCACGCCAGTAGCGTCATCCAGCGCAAGCCCGCTGTCGCAACTCCGTGAGAGCGGCGGCGCAGGATGAAGTGATCCACCAGTACCACGCCGAACAGTGGCGCGAACACCGAAGCGATCATCAGCAGGAAGTTCTGGTATTGGGCGAGTGGCGCAAAGCAGGCGATCAGTGTGCAGATGATGCCGATCGCCAGCGACAGGTGTTCGACTTTGGCCTTGAGCAGAAGGCCGCTCGACACGGCTGCACTGTGAATGTCGGCGAATGCGTTTTCCGATTCGTCCAGCAGGATAAGCAGCAACGGAATGCCCATCCCCGCGCCCGCCAGCGCCAGCAGCAGCGCGTTGGCTTCACCACTTGGCGCGAAGGCCAGGGTGTACGCCACGCCAAGGGACATCAGCCAGAAATTGCCGATGAAGAAGCCCAGCGATGTGCCACCGAACACACCGGTGGCGCGCTTGCCGAACCGTGAGTAGTCCGCAATCAGCGGCAGCCACGACAGCGGCATGGCGATGGCAATGTCGAAGCCGACGGCAAATGGCATCGAATTGTCGCCCGCGCGTGACCACAGCGCCGTCAAATCAGCCTTGCTGAACAAGTTGAAGGTCAGCCAGGCGCACGCCGCCAAGAGCAGCCAGATGCCCCATTTGCGCAGGATCTGCCGGACGAAGGCCAACGGACCGCTCACGGCGAGCAAGGTCGCGAGGGCGCCGAACACGAAGGTCCAGGGCATCGGACTCGCCCAAAGGCTCCCTTCGGAGAAAGCCCCCGCGCCCAGCAGGCTGGCGGCGTCGCGCATGACGATGATTTCAAACGAGCCCCAGCCTACCAGTTGCAGCAGATTGAGAATCGCCGGAACGCCTGCTCCCTTGCTGCCCAGGCTGAGCTTGAGCGCCGCCATCGACGACAGCCCGGTGTCACTGCCAACGACGCCAACAGCAGCGAGCAGCAAGACGCCGACCAGCGTGCCGAGGAGAATCGCCAGCATCGAGCCGGACATGCCCAGCCCCGGCGCCAGCAATGCGCCGGTTTGCAGGACCATGAGGCCGATGCCGAGGGAAAACCACAGAGAGAATAGATCGCGCCCGCCAAAAACCCGCTTGGCGGCGGGTACGGGGGCGTCGGGGGAATAGGTGCCGGGTGTGTTCACGTTTGTTGTCCCGAAGAAACTAATAGTTGATCGTTCCCACGCTCTGCGTGGGCACGCCTACCGGGACGCTCTGCGTCCTGAATGACGCAGAGCGTCAGAGGCGGCATTACCACGCGGAGCGTGGGAACGATCACGCGGCGCTGACTAAGCGCATGCAGATCAAACCTTTTTATAAAGCTGACTGCCTTCCTGCCTGAACCGCGCCGCCTGCTCGCGCATGCCTTCGTCCACCGACACGTCCACCGCGCTGATCTTCTGGTTGGCGGCGTACTCACGCACTTCCTGGGTGATCTTCATCGAGCAGAATTTCGGCCCGCACATGGAGCAGAAATGCGCGACCTTCGCCGAGTCTTTCGGCAGCGTCTCGTCGTGATAGGCGCGCGCGGTATCCGGGTCCAGCCCGAGGTTGAACTGGTCTTCCCAGCGGAATTCAAAACGCGCCTTGCTCAGGGCGTTGTCACGAATCTGCGCACCGGGATGCCCCTTCGCAAGATCCGCGGCATGGGCAGCGATCTTGTAGGTAATGATCCCGGTCTTCACGTCGTCCTTGTTCGGCAACCCCAAGTGTTCCTTGGGCGTGACGTAGCACAGCATCGCGCAGCCGAACCAGCCGATCATGGCCGCGCCGATGCCCGACGTGATGTGGTCGTAACCCGGTGCAATGTCGGTGGTCAGTGGGCCGAGGGTGTAGAACGGCGCCTCGTCGCAGCACTCCAGCTGCTTGTCCATGTTCTCCTTGATCAACTGCATCGGCACGTGGCCAGGGCCTTCGATCATGCATTGCACGTTGTGTTTCCAGGCGATCTTGGTCAGTTCGCCGAGTGTCTCCAGCTCACCGAACTGCGCCTCGTCGTTGGCGTCGGCAATCGACCCCGGGCGCAGGCCGTCACCCAGGGAGAAGCTGACGTCGTAGGCCTTCATGATTTCGCAGATGTCGTCGAAGTGGGTGTAAAGGAAGTTTTCCTTGTGATGGGCCAGGCACCATTTGGCCATGATCGAGCCGCCACGGCTGACGATCCCGGTCACGCGCTTGGCGGTCAGCGGCACGTAGCGCAGCAGTACACCGGCGTGAATAGTGAAATAGTCCACGCCCTGCTCCGCCTGCTCGATCAGCGTGTCACGGAACAGCTCCCAGGTCAGGTCTTCGGCGGCGCCACCGACTTTTTCCAGCGCCTGATAAATCGGCACGGTGCCGATGGGCACGGGCGAATTGCGAATGATCCACTCGCGGGTCTCATGAATATGCTTGCCGGTGGACAGGTCCATGACCGTGTCCGACCCCCACCGAATCCCCCAAGTCAGTTTCGCCACTTCCTCTTCGATGGACGAGCCCAGCGCGCTGTTGCCGATGTTGCCGTTGATCTTCACCAGAAAGTTGCGCCCGATGATCATCGGTTCCAGCTCAACGTGGTTGATGTTGGCCGGAATGATCGCGCGACCGCGGGCGATTTCCTCGCGCACGAACTCGGGGGTGATCTCTTTCGGAATGCTCGCACCGAAGCTCTGGCCTGGGTGCTGCTGGGTGAGCAGGCCGGCGGCGCGGGCTTCCTGCAGCTTCATGTTTTCGCGGATGGCGACGTATTCCATCTCGGCGGTGATGATGCCCTGACGCGCGTAGTGCATCTGGCTGACGTTAGCTCCCGACTTTGCCCGACGCGGATTGCGCACGTGGGCGAAACGCAGCCTGGTCAGCTCGGCATCGGCCAGACGCTGCTGGCCGAAGTTGGAGGTCAGTCCCGGCAGGCGTTCGGTGTCGGCGCGGGACTCGATCCATGCCGAACGCACGTCGGCCAGGCCTTTGCGCACGTCGATGATGACGTTGGGGTCGGTGTAGGGGCCGGAAGTGTCGTACACACAGACCGGCGCGTTGATCTCGCCGCCGCTGTCTGTTCCGGAGAAGCCGGTGGGCGTAACGTCCAGGCTGATCTCGCGCATGGGCACACGGATGTCCGGACGCGAGCCCTGGACGTAGATTTTCTGCGAGCGGGTAAACGGTTGAACCGACCCCGAATCGACTTGGGCGGATTCACTCAGATTGGCGTTTTTTAGTGTTGTACTCATCACGGGCTCTCCAGACATCATCCAGCGGCGGAATGAATTGTCGGAGCTTGAGCCTGATGAACACGGACGGATGCACCCTGAGACGACATGGATGCTGAGAATCGAAGAGGCGCGGACTGTTCAGAAATTGAACAAAGACGACCCCGGACGACGCTCAAGAGGACTCGCCGGGAGACGAGAAATCTTGTTCCCTACGCAGGCGCTAACCTGATCAGGTTCAACGGGATCCGGATTATCCGATCTCAGCCTCATATCAAGGCACCCCGACAAGAACGGCGTCAGTCTAGTCGCGGCGCAGGCCAAACGCCAAGCGCGGAATTCAAACGCGCGTTAAATGGCTGATTTGCCCGATTGTTGTCCCTACCCTCTGGAACTACACTCGCTACGCGGCGCCAAAGCCATCTGGATCGGACGCAACGTCAATGTCTTCATACCGCTTGAATTACTAGGGAATGTCTATGCTGCGCAAATTTTCACTGGCCATTGCCGTGTCGTGTGCTTCGAGTGCGATGGCCGGGGCAGCAGACGTGCCGCTGCCAACCAGGACCGGGTTGGTCAGCGTGTATCAGGAAGCGGTGAACAACAACGCTGATCTCGCGGCGGCCCGCGCCAGCTATGACGCGCAGAAGGAAATCGTGCCTCAGGCTCGCGCCGGCCTGCTGCCGAACATCTCCGGTGGTGCTGACATCAATGACACCCGCACATCGATTGACCAACCCTCCGCCGTCATCAGCCGCAGCGGAACGGTCTATCGCGCGACCCTGAGTCAGCCGATCTTCCGTGCCGACCGCTGGTTCCAGCTCAAGGCTGCGAAGGACGTCAACGAGCAGGCCATCCTGCAGCTCTCGGCCACCGAGCAAAACCTGATTCTGCAAAGCGCCGAGGACTACTTTGCGGTGCTTCGCGCACAGGACAATCTCGCCTCGACCAAGGCGGAGGAAGCGGCGCTCAAGCGCCAGCTCGATCAGGCCAATGAACGCTTCGACGTCGGTCTGTCGGACAAGACCGACGTGCTTCAGGCGCAAGCCAGCTACGACACCGCACGCGCTGCGCGGATCGTCGCCAAACGCCAGGTCGATGACGCGTTTCAGGCGCTGATCACCCTGACCAACCGCGATTACAACTCCATCGAAGGCATCGTGCACACCCTGCCTGTGCTCGCACCTACGCCCAACGACGCGAAAGCCTGGGTCGACACCGCGACGCAGCAGAACCTGAATCTGCTGGCCAGCAACTACGCCGTCAGCGCCGCTGAAGAAACCCTGCGTCAACGCAAGGCAGGCCACGCGCCTACCGTCGATGCGGTAGCGCAGTACGAGAAGGGCGACAACGACCCGCTGGGCTTCACCAACCCCAATTACACCGGTCAGAGTTTCCACGGCAGCGTCGAGCAACGCACCATCGGCCTGCAGGTGAATATCCCCATCTACAGCGGCGGGCTGACCAGTTCTCAAGTCCGCGAGGCCTATGCCCGCCTCGGCCAGAGCGAACAACAGCGCGAAGGTCTGCGCCGCCAGGTGGTGGAAAACACCCGAAACCTGCACCGCGCGGTGAACACCGATGTCGAGCAGGTCCAGGCGCGCAAACAGTCGATCATCTCCAACCAGAGCGCCCTGGAGGCCACGGAAATCGGCTATCAGGTGGGTACGCGCAACATCGTCGACGTGCTGGATGCACAGCGCCAGTTGTATGCATCGGTGCGCGATTACAACAACACCCGCTACGACTACATCCTCGACAACCTGCGTCTGAAGCAGGCAGCCGGCACGCTGAGCCCGGGGGATCTGCAGGATCTGTCGCGCTTCCTGAAGGCCGATTACAACCCTGACAAAGACTTCCTGCCGCCTGATCTGGCGAAAGAAGCGGCGAAGAACTTCGAACGGCCGACGGAGCGGTGAGCGGCTTCACTGAAAGGATGTAATGCATTGAAACGGGAATCACTGCGCTTGATTCGTAGTCAGTGACCTGTGCCCTGAAACCGCGCAGTAGCGTGGTGAATGACGTACTTGTGGGAGTGAGCTTGCTCACGAAGACGATATTCCAGCCGCTGAAGATTTGGCGGATGTACCTGCCTCTTCCCGAGCAAGGTGGAGCGCCACCCCGGTCGGTCCCACAGGTACTCAGTCAGCAGGCAGAGCTGCGGAGTTGGCCAGCTTTACTAGTCGGATTGGTGGCGCCCTGACACTCCGATGCCGTGCGGTAACTAGCGCACCTGTGGGAGTGACCGGGGTGGCGCTCCACCTTGCTCACGAAGGCGGCATTTCAGGCGCAATCAGTTCAACAACCGCCCAATCCCATCCAGCAACCTCTGCAACGCACCTTGATTGGCCTTCATCACGGCCAATCCGGCATCGGCCATTGCCTTTGCTTTCTCGGGCTGGTCGATCAAGCCCCTCACCGCTACGGCCAGTGCGGGCGAGTCACTGACCTCTTCCAACGCGCCGGCACTGCGCAGCATGGCGGCGATTTCGAGGAAGTTGAACAGGTGCGGGCCGCTTAGAACGGGTTTATCCAGCGCCGCAGGTTCCAGCAGGTTATGGCCGCCGTTGGGCACGAGGCTGCCGCCGACGAAGGCGATGTCGGCCAGCGCGTACAGAAACAGCAACTCGCCCATGGTGTCGCCCACCAGAACCGACGTTTCCGGCGTCACCGCCTCGGCCGTAGACCGACGAACGCTGGCAAACCCCTGCTGCTGGCTCAGCTCAAACACGCTGTTGAACCGCTCGGGGTGACGGGGCACAAGGATCAACAGCGCATCGGCATGGGTTTCCATCAACGTGCGATGGGCCGCCAACACCACCTCGTCTTCGCCCGCATGGGTACTGGCGGCAATCCAGACCGGACGCTGCAGGGTCTGCCATTGCTCACGCTGCTGAACGGCACGCTCAAGCAATTGCGGATCGATGGTCAGGTCAAACTTGATCGAGCCTGTCACCGTGACGCATTCGGGCCGAGCGCCCAGGTCACGAAAACGCTGGGCCTCGGTTTCGGTCTGTACGGCAAACAGGCTCATCTCGGCGAGCATCGGCCGAGTCAGCCCGGCGAAGCGTCCGTAGCCACAGGCGGAACGCTCTGACAACCGCGCATTCGCCAGCACCGTCGGAATGCCGCGCTTCGCACACTGATGAATGTGATTGGGCCACAGCTCGGTTTCCATGATCACGCCGATCTTCGGCTGGATGTGATCGAGAAAGCGCCCGGCGGCCCACGGAAAGTCATAGGGTAGATAGCAATGCTGGACGCGCGGCTCGTGGGCAAACAGCGACTGAATGCGCTCCGAGCCGGTCGGCGTCATGCAGGTGATGGTGATGGGCAATTGCGGATAGCGAGCCAGCAACGCGCGAATCATTGGCGCGGCGGCAATGCTCTCGCCCACCGACACCGCATGCACCCATATCCCGCCACGCTGCATGGCAGGCAGCCCCAGGGCGAAGCGCTCACCGACCCGTTGCGCGTAGGCCGGAGCCTTGCGCGAACGCAGCCACAGGCGCAGGGCGATCAATGGGAGGCCGAGGTGAAACAGGATGCTGTAGAGGGTTCTATTCATGGGCGCGGAGTTTATCAGCCAATTGCTGTCAGATTTCCATCGAGCTTCGCACATATCTTGCCCGGCACAGTCCACCTGAGACCACCGCGCCTCCCCAAAACGCCAGGTTGTTCGGTGCCGGGTAAGCCGCTTTAATGACGGCCATCGAAAAGGAGTAACACCATGCCTGCGTACTACCTGCTGGCCATCGCCATCTGTGCCGAGGTCATCGGCACCGTGTCCATGAAAGCCGTCAAAGGCCTGAGCACGCCGATCCCGCTGCTGCTGGTGATCGTCGGTTACGGCATTGCGTTCTGGATGCTCACGCTGGTGGTGCGCACCATCCCGGTTGGCGTGGCATACGCCGTGTGGGCGGGCATGGGCATCGTCATGGTCAGCATCGCCGCGTTGTTTATTTATGGGCAGAAACTGGATCTGCCTGCCATTGCCGGCATGGGTCTGATCGTCGCAGGCGTTGTGGTCATCCAGCTGTTCTCGAAGACGGCCGGTCATTAAGGGGGTTACTGAAAACAGCCTTCCCCTATAATGCCGGCATTCGTTTCGCCATTTGAGGTGCCCATGTCATCTGCTATTTCCACTGACGTCCTGATTGTCGGCGCGGGCGTTGCCGGTCTCTGGCTCAACGCGCGACTGCGGCATCAGGGCTTTTCGACGGTGGTGGTGGAAAAGGCCAGCCTGGGTGGCGGCCAGACACTCAAATCCCAGGGGATCATTCACGGCGGCGCCAAATACGCCCTGCACGGCGCGCTGTCCGGCGCTTCCGAAGCGATCGCCGACATGCCCCGCCGCTGGCGCGAAGCGCTGGAAGGCAAAGGCGAGCTGAACCTGTCGGGCGTGCGCCTGCTGTCGGAAGCCCACTACCTGTGGTCGCCCGGCACCATCGCCGGCAATCTCACCAGTTTCTTCGCCAGCAAGGCCGTGCGCGGGCGCGTCGATCAGGTCAAGGGCAGCGACCTGCCGCCTGCGCTTCAGGATCCGCGCTTCAAAGGCAAGGTGTACCGCCTGGCCGAGCTGGTCATCGACATCCCCAGCCTGGTGAAAAAACTGACGGAGCTGGCGGGCGACAGCCTGCTGGCGGGTCAGGACATCGAGCCGCTGCGGGTTGATGGCGAACTGGTCGGACTGCGCGTCGACGGCCGCGACATCCACGCCCAGCGGGTGGTGCTCAGCGCCGGTGAAGGCATGGCTGATCTGCTCAAGGCGCTGAACGTGAGCCAGCCGGCCATGCAACGCCGGCCGCTGCACATGGTGCTGGTCAAAGGCCCGACGCTTAAACCGCTGTACGCCCATTGCCTGGGTGGCGGGCCGAAACCAAGGATCACGGTGACGACGCATCCGGCGGCCGACGGTCAGTGGGTCTGGTACCTGGGCGGCAACATTGCCGAGGCCGAAGGCGTTGCCCGCAACCCCGCCGAGCAGATCGCCGCCGCAAAAAAAGAACTCGGGAATCTGCTGCCGTGGGTCGACCTCAGTCAGGCGCGTTTCGCCACCCTGCGCGTGGACCGCGCCGAGCCGCAGCAAAGCGGTCTGGTTCGCCCCGACAACGCCTTTCTCGACGTGCAAGGCCGCTTGCTGGTTGGCTGGCCGACCAAGCTGGCGCTGGCTCCCGACTTCGCCGATCGCGTACTGGCCTCGTTGTCCCGGGATGACATTCACCCCACCCCACAACCGCCGCACACCGACTTCCCCAAGCCGCCCCTCGCCATGCCTGTCTGGGATCAACTGCTGCCATGAAGACCCTGCACGATCTGCATCGACCGCTCGGCACCCTCGGCATCAACGTTTCCCCCCTGGGGCTGGGCACGGTGAAGCTGGGCCGCGATCAGGGCGTCAAATACCCCAATGGCTTCAAGATTCCCGACGACGGCGAAGCGCAGATGCTGCTTAAGCTGGCGCGGGATCTGGGCATCAACCTGATCGACACCGCCCCGGCCTACGGTCGCAGCGAAGAGCGCCTCGGCCCGCTGCTGCGCGGGCAACGCCAGGACTGGGTAATCGTCAGCAAGGTGGGTGAGGAATTTGAAGCCGGCCAGTCTCGGCACGATTTCAGCGCCGAACATACGCGGCTGTCGGTGGAACGCAGCCTGCAGCGCCTGGAAACGGATTTCATCGACTTGGTGCTGGTGCATTCCGACGGCAACGACCTGCACGTGCTCAACGAATGCGCCGTGTATCAGACCCTGGCCGAGCTCAAGCGCGAAGGCAAGATTCGCGGGTTCGGCTTCTCCGGCAAGACCGTCGAAGGCGGGTTGCTGGCCTTGCAGGGCGGCGACTGCGCGATGGTCACGTACAACCTCAACGAACAGGGCGAACAGCCGGTCCTCGACTACGCTGCTGCACACGGCAAAGGGGTGCTGGTCAAAAAAGCACTGGCCAGCGGGCACGTTTGCCTGAGCCCCGGTGTCGATCCTGTGCGTGCCAGTTTCGAGTTGCTGTTTGAACATCCCGGCGTCACCGGTGCTATCGTCGGCACCATCAACCCGCTGCATCTGGCCCATAACGTGGCAACCGCCGCTGCCGTGATCCGTCGTCAGCCCTGAGACGCACGGCCGACCCCAACGCAAGAAGGAGCCGATATGCCGCGAACCCTGATCCGAAAGAACCCCAGTAACTTCAAGACCCTGCCGATATTCGTCGAAGCCACCCCGGAAGGCCTGACCTACCAGAGCGTCGGGATGCCGCTGAATTTCACCCAGACCCTGGCGCGGCGTCGCAAGATCGACGTAGAGGACAGCGAACGGTTTTCCACCGAGCTGGCCAATCTCGGCGTCTCGGTGCGCCTGACCCTGCGCTGGCAGAACCGCGATTACTGGGTGCTGGTTCGCCAGCGCCGTCAGGACCGTGGCGATGTGGTGCTCAAGCTGATCTCGGGCTACGTTCCCGCCCACGAGCTCAACCTGCCGTTGCACACCGCGGTGCAGGAAGTCGCTGAGGAATGCCTGATCGAGACGCCCCAAGGCTGGCTCGGCGGACGCTTCAATGAAACCTGGCTGCCTGCGCCCTATGCGGCAGCGCTGCATTACCGCGAAGCGATGCCCTTTCGCCTCACACCGCTTTCCGGGGCGGCACGCCCTGTACGTTGCGGCAGCCTGACCCTGATCGAGCGGCCCCGCGCTTATGTGCATTTACCGACCGCCTCGTTGCAGCTGATTTACGACATGCGCCTGGAAGTGCCGAAAGAGGCTCGACCGCTGAGCCTTTTCCACGTCGATGAAAGCCTGGAAAACAACGAGCTGGTGGCGCGCCTCAATCGCAGCAAGCCGGATCTCTACCTGATGCCCCTGGAAAACGGCTCGCCCCTGCCCAAGCTTTACACCCTGAAAAACGACAAGCTTTCGCCTGCCGGTACGCGGGGTCTTTATCTGGCCGAGAGCTTCGCTCCGCAAGAAGGCTGGGTGGTGCGCGAGGAGCGGATTCGCTGGAAGGACTGGCTGGTGCAGCAGGGCATGACGCCGAAGAAGAAGCCCAAGTCAGGGCT
Organism: Pseudomonas sp. W5-36; assembly: GCF_046540455.1. Lineage (NCBI taxonomy): Bacteria > Pseudomonadati > Pseudomonadota > Gammaproteobacteria > Pseudomonadales > Pseudomonadaceae > Pseudomonas > Pseudomonas sp. W5-36. The sequence goes on from NZ_JAXCIQ010000011.1 coordinate 171,157, forward strand.
GACCAAGCTGCGCATCAAGGCGCGGCGCCTGGTCAGGCTGGTTCGCAGCGGCCTGCACAAGTAAGCCGCCGCTCAGCTCTTCTCGGCAAGGTGTTTGTCACGCCAGGTGCGCAGTCGGGCGAAGAAGTGGAAATAGCGGTTTTCGCGTTTGCCCATCCCGCGCTTCGGTGAGAACGACTCATCGGCGAAGGCGCCGGTGATGCGCACACGCGAGGCGGTCGTTGGCAGTGTGCACACCCGGGCATCCGCCTTGAGCAGCGCGTACTTGAGCAAGCGCTCCGAGTGCAGTTTGCGGCCTGTCGCTTCGCAGAATTCAAAGATGCGTTCGATCCGCTTGCCGTAGGCCCGGTAAACATCGCGGCCGCAAATGGCGAAACGATCATTCAGCCCGCCCCACCACTGCCAGTCCGGGATATAGGCGTTCAGCCGCCGGGCCTGCGGCGAATGAAAGACATAACCCGGCAGCGGCGAATGGAAGAAGTTGTCCGGACGCACAAACACCACGAAGTCCGGATCGAACGACTCCATCATGCCCGTGACCGTGTGCAGGGAGTTGAGCTGATAGATCAGGTTGCGCAGGGAAACGTACTCGTCGCCCCAGGTGTCTCCCATCCCCTTGACCCGTTCGAAATCCCAGCGATCGAGCACGCCGTCGGTGGATTCGAGAACCCCCGTCATCGACTGGAAAACGTCGTAGTTCTGCGCCTTCAGCTCGCCCTTCTCCGCCGAGCGCTGGTTGTGCACTTCGTCGATCTTGTAGAGGTGGTAAAAGCATTTGACGTTGCTGCCCTTCGGCAACTGCCCAAGGACATTTTCCTCGATGGACGGAAAACAGATTTCCGAGTTGCGCGGGATACCAAAAAACGCGACCGCAATGTTCAGCACTGACAAACTCTCCGGGATCAATGGCGATGCGCCTGGACACGCGCGCGCAAGCGGCGGACGGGGTCGTTCATTTACTAAATAGCAGCTTGCGCCACCAGCTTCGGGGCTTGAGGGCGATCACCTCGACGTCGGCGCCCAGCAGCCAGTGGCGCTCATAGTCCCAGGCGTGGCCGCCCCAGAGCTTGCCGGCTTCATTGGAAAAACCCAGGGTCAAAAGTCTGTAGCGATAACCGGCATGGGGGCGTAGCCAGTCGAGCAGCACCAGCACGTTGAATCCTGTGGAGGGCCCGACGAAGCGCTTGCCGTTGGGGCGATCAACCGGATAGTGCTCAGCCAGTGCCGGCAACGGAATGCGGTCCCAATAGAGCGCAACGTCAGGCAGCGGGCACAGCTGCACGGCGCATCCCACCAACAGTGTGAAGCAGCGTGACCCCGGTTGGGCGGCGAGTTTTTGTACTTCAGCGGTTGCGGGGAGTCCGAAGAAATAACAGTCCGGCGCATTGAAGCCGTGCACAAACAGGTTGACGCTTTCTGGCTTCAGCAGAGCGGCCTTGACGCACAGATTGAAGCTGACCACCACATCGTCGGCGCCCACGCCCAAGGCATCGAAGTCCGCCTGGGTGATGGCAGGGTTGTTGGCGATGAGGATGACCCGTGCAGCGTTTGCCAGGCACTGGCGCAGTGCAGCGGGAAGTGGGGGGGGGGGGGGGGGGTCGGGGGGCGGGGGCGCGCGGGGGGGGGGGGGGGGGGGGGGGGGGGGGGGGGGGGGGGCGGGGGGGCGCGGCGTGTCAGCGCCGGCGCACGCCTTGCGGTGTCGCCTTCTCCTCATACCTTGAGTCCCAGCTTGCCGCTGTTTT
>NZ_JAXCIQ010000012.1:0-156038 GCF_046540455.1 Pseudomonas sp. W5-36
CGGTGCTGCCCGGCAATTGATTAAGGCGAATCTGCTGCATGGGCTCGGCTAGGATATTTTCCAGAACCGGCATAGCGTTTGTCAGGGTCGGGGCCTTCATGTGCGCTTGCAATGCCGCTTCATCGTCCCAGCTTTCGTAGGAAACAAAGCGGGTGGGGTCTTCGAGATCCGTCAACAGCGCATAGGCCTGGCACCCAGGCTCGTGCTGGAATTGCGGCAGGGCGGATTGCAGTAGGTTTTTCAGTTGCGCTTCCTTGCCTGGCTTGGCTTTCATGATCGCGACGACGTTAAGAGGTGAAGTCATGTGGGGAGTCCTGGCAATGCCGGCGCCGGAATGGAGCCGTCAGCGCATGAGACATGCCACGTAAGGTATTCATTCAGAAAAACAGGGAGGCTACTGTTACTGCGCCGCCACCCTTTTCCTAGATACTCGGCCTGATCGGCTGGACCTGAGTCTGCCTAGCCTGATGTGTCTGTTTCAGCTCGGTCTCCAAGGTGTTTCTCATGCTTGGGCTGATCACGTTTTCTAGGCCCAAGGCCATAATCCAGCCTAGGGCCAAAGCATGGTAGTAACTCACCAAAAGATCGCTGGGCGCATCGCTGACGGCGGAAATCCTGTCACGAATGCGCATCACGGTTTTGGGGTTGTCCTGCTCGATCTTGATAATGCCCATGGCTTTTCCTAGTCCTGATCGGGGTCAACAGCGACCCACGCTTTCGCCCCGTTATAGTCGTCGCCAGACCGCCAGTGACGGATGCAACGCGAATAAGGTGTTTGAATTGCCCAGGGCGTAGCGAAGTGGCATGGCGGGGAGTCATACGGGCTCTCTGTCAGGATGCCGCGGGAATCGCGATGAATCTGGAGAGAGTAGCCAGCAGGCCTCCTGAATAGCTTACAGGCAGGCCCGGCGCGGTGTTCACGGAAAATGATTACGTATGCGCTAAGCAGCAGCTAAACGCCGCAATATTGCTCAAGAAGTGCCACCTGGTCCTTGTGACACATGACCGGCATTTCTTGCGCACCCGCGAAGTGAAGATAGCGCGTGCGATGACGACCATTGGTGTAGCCGACCCAGCGCGACACGCGCTCAGACCTACGACCCAATATTTTCAAGATAGGCTGTTTGGACTCTTCTTTAACCTCGTTGAAAGAAACGATCGGCATTTCGACGTGCCGCTCCTTCGGACTAGGTGGTGCCAGAAATTCAAAGATGCCTTGGCGTTTATCTTGGTCCCATTCCTCTACAGGTGAGACGACAAAGCTTTGGTGTTCGTGCTGATCCGAATAGTGAATCAACTTTTGTACATCAACCATGACAACCACATGGTTATCGTAGCCTGGGCGGCACCGCAGACTCACGCTCTGATAACCAGGGTGGTCACCAGAGAGACTGACTTCATACAGATCTGTGTTCATCCTTTGTCCTTTGCTGATGGGGGGCAGGCTTGCACCCGAAACCGACTTAGCCTAAATCGGTTTCCCGTTTACCGTAAATCGGTGTCCGAAAGGCATGAAAAAGGCCCCCGGACGGTGGGAAAGTCCGGGGGCCTATTTAACTTTTCATCCGTTACACGCAGTCAAGACGCAGCAAGATGCCGAAGGGCTGAGCGACGCTTTGGATCGATAGCGGTCGGCCGTGGATCACTGCTTTCGACCCGCAGCCGTCTGTGACGATGCTTGAGGCCGATTGAGGCGTGGCATTTCGCGATTCGATACTTCCCTGTCTATAAGCCCAGCACGCACATTCTTTCATGCTCGGCGACTGCCGGACGATCGTCAACTTGGGTTTCTTTGGAGCCTCTGGCCTTGGCGAAAGATCGGAGCTAACTCGAAAAGCGACCACATTGTCAGCGCCTCTAGGAATGAAGTTCCGATCGTTGATCGGTCAATTTTCCATACTAGATTAAACGCTAATTTCAGGTCTTGAAGCGCGCTACCATCTGATTCAAGTTCACCGCTAACTGCGAAAGCTCATTGCTGGCGGCCAGGGTTTGCTGCGTGCCTTCGCTGCTCTGCAGCGCCAAGTTGCGAATGCTCACGAGCGCGCGGTCTACTTCGCGAGCTACATGAGCCTGCTCTTCCGCGGCAGCGGCGATCTGCTGATTGCGGTCGTTGATCAGTTGCACCGAGTCGGCGATGACTTTCAGTGACATCCCGGCTTCGTCGGCAGTGCGCTGCGTGTTGTGTGCCTCGATGGTGCTGCTGCTCATCGAATCCACAACCAGTGACGTGCCTGCTTGGATACTTGAAATCATCTGTTCGATTTCCAGAGTTGAGGTTTGTGTGCGATGAGCCAGTGCCCGAACCTCATCAGCCACCACGGCGAAGCCTCGGCCTTGCTCACCAGCGCGGGCCGCTTCGATCGCGGCGTTCAAGGCCAGCAGGTTGGTCTGTTCTGCAATGGCACGGATCACGCTCAGCACCTTGCTGATGTCCTGCGCCTGACCAGCGAGGCCCTGCACCTGTTCAGAGGTCATTTCCACGCGGTCCGTTAGGCTGCGCATGGCATGTAGGGTTTCGCCGACTTTCTGGTTACCGGTGGCGGCAGCGCGTGTGGAGTCCTTGGCCGCTTCGGAGGTGGAGTTAGCGTTAAGCGCGACCTCATCGACGGCGGCGCTCATCTGGTTTACCGCCGTGGCGGCCTGCTCGATCTCACTGTTCTGCTGCTGCAGGGTGAGGCTGGCGCTCTCGGTGATGGAAGTCATCTCTACTGCGGCGGAACTGAGCTGTGCGGAAGCATCGGAGATCTGCTCTATGGTGCTTCGCAGGTTGCCTTGCATGGTGTTTAGCGCGCGCATCAACCGCGCAGATTCGTCATTACCCTTAACCTCCAGGATAAGACGCAGGTCGCCGTCGGCGATTTCCTCGGCCATTTTCAGCGAGGCGCTCATAGGCTGGACAATGCTGCGAGTCAGCAGGGTGGCGAGCACCAGCGTCAGCACCAGCGCGGCGAGTACCACACTATCGACGATGGTGATGCTGTGGGCATACACCTCAGTGGCGGTCACGCCTGCTGCTGCAGCGCCGTCGGTATTGTGCTGGCGCAACTCATTGAGTTTGACCTGGTACGCTGCGGCACGGTCGCGTTGTTCAGTGTTGGCGAATGTCACGGCCTGCTCATGCTGGGTAGCGTCAAGATCGACGACGCGTTGCAGTCCATCAAGATAGGTCTTCATCAGCGCCGCTGCGGCCTCGAATTTGGCCCCTTCTTCTGGGTCGGAAATGAGGTTATTGCGGTAGAAGTCGGTGCGCTCGTTGAGCATGCGCTTAGCGTCTTCCAGGTGCTGCACGGCGGTCGCTTGCTCTTGGGGATTCGAAGTCGCCAGAAGACGGATGCTCTCTAGGCGCGCGCCGAGCAGGGCGATCTGGATGTCGTCGGCGGTCTGCACGCTGATCAGCCAGTTCTTTTCGATGTCCTGCTCGGTGCCACGCAGCTTCCCTAGCTGCACGTATGCGAAGCCGCCGAGGGCAATGACCAGCTAGTCAGCGGGGGGGGCAACGATGTGATGGTCTCCAGTGCCGGATACGACGGTATGGACGGCGGCGCCGGTAATGATGTATTCCGCTTCGACCGCCTCGGCGACAGCTATATCAAGGACGGAGGCGAGTATACCGACACCATCAACTATTTCGATCCCGCCCACGATATCCTCGACGTGTCGGCTCTGGGCTATAGCCATTTAGGCAATGGTTATGGCGATACCTTGCACATCAGTAGCGAGCCTCTGCGCGGCATTTACATTTTGGAAAGCTACGAGCGAGACGGTAATGGCAAACATTTTGCCGTGCAGTTTCTGGCCAATAGCGGCCTTATTACCGATGCCAACTTCCAGCCGCTGATCAACGGCACTTCGCACAACGATCTGCTCGAAGGCACACACGCCAGCGAATCCCTGAAGGCCGGCACTGGCCGCGATACCGTCGAAGCAAGTGCGGGCAATGACCGGCTATTCGGCGGCGCCGGCGGCGATACCCTGAGCGGCGGAGCAGGTGCCGACAATTTCGTGTATACCCGGCTCAGCGACAGCTACCGTAATGATGCCAGTGGTAGCTACAGCAGCCGCGACCTAATCACCGACTTCAGTGGCAGCGGCCATGACATGATCGACGTGTCAGCGTTGAGCTTCACCGGGCTGGGCAACGGCTACAATGGTACGCTGAAGGTGGTCCTCAACTTGGCCGGCGATACCACCGCGCTTAAATCGCTGGAGCCCGATGCCAACGGCAACCGCTTCGAAGTTCTGCTCAGCGGGAACCACGTCAGTGAGCTCAATGCCAGCACCGTGCTGTTCGCCCCGCCCAGTGACGCGACCACCGTGACCACCCCGCAGCCGATCACACCCGTGAATCTGGCCGGCGACGACAAGGCGAACATCCTGTATGGCTACTGGGGAAACGACACGCTGGCCGGCGGCGCCGGAAACGACACGCTGGAGGGTAACGCCGGCGACGATGTGCTGACCGGTGGGTTAGGCGCGGACAAGCTCACTGGCGGTACAGGCAACGACCGGTTCGTGTTCACGAGCAGCGCCGACAGCTATGCCGGTAGCAGCGACCTGATCACTGACTTCATCTGGGGCCAGGACAAGCTCGACGTCGCCGCGCTCGGCGTGACCGGTTTGGGAGACGGCCGTGACGGTACCTTGCGCATGACCTACGATGAAAACACTGATCGTACCTACCTGCGCAGCAGCGAAGCGGGGGCCGATGGGCACGCTTTCCAGGTCACGCTAGCCGGATTCGACTACACGCAGTTGATCACCAATGCCGATTTGGTGGTTGCTGATAAGGCAGAGGTGGTCCTCATTGGCCACGCCACTATTGACATTGACCACGTGGGCTAACGCTGCCTGAGCAACTGAGCTATCAGCACGCAACTTTAGCTTACGCAACCGCTACGGTGTGCGTGCTGAACGGCAGCTGTGGGGCGAAAGCGGTCACCCATGACCGACCGCTTTCGACCGTAAGCAGCCACCAGCCGGGGCTGCTGCACGATATCAAGCCAAGGATGATCGTAGGTGCATCAGTATCCTTGTGCATTTGCTACGCAGTTTGCCCCTTGCCAATATCACCACGGCGCGAATCTACGATTGCCGGTAGAACCGACGGAGGAATGACCGGATTACCGACTCTAAAAAGGCTAACTACTAATAGAGGAAAACAGTGGTGCCAGCACCTGCTGATGTAAGCAGTTTCCAAAAAGTCCTGTTTATGATTCGCCCAAAGCCAGCCGCTCAGCTATACATTAGAAGAGAAACAGTGCCATCACCGGCACACCTACTGGAGGCTCAATATGGCTAGCAATGAAAAAACCAGCAAAGGCGTAGCGTCAAAAGCAGGTAAGCAATTGAAGGACGATAAATCTTCTGCTGCAGAAAAATCAGTCGCTGGTTCGGCACTGACTCAAACCCCAGACAAAAAGAAAAAGTAGACATTTGCTACTGAACGCGTCTGACCCCAGCATTTTCCCATGTCCGAGTAATCGCTGTAATCCAAGGACACTTGAGCCCTGGATTACAGCGGCCAGCAAGAGGAGCGACACCTTGGGTACCCCTCCCCGGCCTCCCACAATCCCGCAAGAGTGATTGCCAGCTTCGGCCTTGTCATCGTTGTCGGCGAACCGGGCAATCAGATCCACAAAGCTCTGGCTCTCCGGTAGCTGTCAGTCGCCGCCGTGTAGCGGAACACGTCAGCGTCGTTGGTGCCATTGCGGCGATAGACCGAGAGATTGGGGTCGCCGCCGGCGATCAACAGGTGAGCACCTGTGCCTCCGATGATCAGATCCGAGCCTATGCCGCCGTCGATATGGTCCTTGCCGGCCAAGCCGTAAATGACTTCCGACGTAGCGGTCCCTATGATCACGTCCCTGCCGGCCGTTCCTTCGACGGTGGGGGCCGTGAACACCAGGTTGGGGCTGTTCAACTGCCCCGTCAGGTAGCCTTCGAGCGCCAGTTCATCGCACCTCCTGTTTGGGCCTCATGATGAGGCTTGGAGGTGTCTATGAAACCGGAGGCGACTCATATGGTAGCTACGATCTTACCCAGCTGTAAGCCAAGGTGCTGACTGCTACGGTTTGACATCGCAGCAGCCAGAGGGCTGGTTAGAATGCTGCCTTCAGGCGAGCGCCGGCATAGGCCTGTGCTTCCTGAGCCTTTTCCACCACCGCAGCGGTGCCGAAAAACTCGTGGGTCACGCCGTCATACAGCTTGCGCTCCACGCTTACGCCCTGGTTTCGCAACGCCTGCTCCAGTTGCGCACCGTCATCACGCAGCGGGTCGATCTCGGCATTGATCAGAGTCACTGGCGGCAGACCGTGAAGGTTGGCGTGCACAAGATCCAGACGTGGATCCTTCAGATCGGCAGAGCTTTTGGTCACATTGGCCACGAACCAAAGCATCATGGGGCGATTGAGTGGCTTGGCGTCAGCGTACTTCAAGTACGACTCGGTGTTGGTCGTGGTCTGCCCCACTGGGTACACAGCAATCACACTCTTAGGCGAGGTCAGGCCCTGATCGCGTGCTGCCACAGCAGTGGCGAGCGCCAGATTGCCGCCGGCGCTTTCGCCGGCCAACGCTAGGCGTTTAGGGTCTCCGCCAATGCTAGCAGCGTTGGTAGTGAGCCAGCGGTAGGCAGCAACAGCGTCTAGATGCGCTGCCGGGAATTTATATTCAGGCGCGCGACGGTAGTCCACTGACACCACGATAGCATTGGCCTGCTTGGCCAGGCCGCGGGCGCCACCGTCATACACGGTGCGGTCCGCGATCACCCAACCGCCGCCGTGGAAATACAGCACTACCGGGAATGGTCCGTTACCAGCAGGGGTATAGACGGTTGCTGGCAAGTTCCCTGCAGCACCGGCTACCGTGATCTCATGGGTTGCCACGCCCGGGACCAGTGCTGTGGGGCTGCTGTCACGCTTCTGGTCGGCCAGTACCCGCTTTACGCCATCAGCCACAGTAGGCTGTTTACGGGCTTCCTCCGGCGTGGTTTTTTCAATAGCTTTAGGATCGAACGCCGCTTGGGCGTTAAGCACTTTCTGCATGTCGCTGTCAGTGCGGAACATGCTTTTGGTCGAGCTGACAGCTAATTCCGACAAGGTAGGTTTTTCCGGATCGCGAGCGCAACCGGCCAAGGTTGCCAAGCTGACGGCAGTTACGGTAGCAACCAATGCACAACGTATTGGGTGGGACGAACGCATGGTGAATCCTCGATGGGTGCAGCTATCTCGACGAATGTGGTGGCAGGCGCTGCACAAGCCGCTCCTACGCTTTGTCCGAGGAAAACACGTAGTGTTCAAAGCAAGCAGCAGTCATCCGGATCAGCGGCAGGAAGCTGAATCCAACACTGCGCGAGTCGGGCGATATTAGCTGTACATCTTTATTACGGGCTGCGCTGCGAAGAAGCGTCTAGGACCATTCAAGTTAATGGGTAGTTGGTTTCCGGTTTTGTAAGAGCAAGTCCAGTCAGTTGCCCGAAACTATATGAAGATGACAGTAGGGGTCCAGGGTTTGGGTGGGCGGCAACGTGTTACATGAAAATGTATTGGGTTGAGGACGTCCAAGATAATAGCCTTGAGCGTAGTCATAGCCTATATCACGCAGTAATTCGAGATCCTGGGCGGTCTCAACGCCTTCAGCCAGCACCTTGAGACCAAAAGCATGCCCTAATTTCAAAAGAGCCATCAACACCTGCTCGCGCTGGGATTTGTCTTCGATTCTCAATACCTGACGGTCAACCTTCAAAGAATGGAATGGAAGCTTCAGGAGATAAGCCAGGTTGGCATGACCTTGACCGAAGTCATCCAGAGCCAGTCGCACGCCCAAGTTGCTGAGGCCTGAAACTGTTTTCAATAGTTGATCATCTATGCGCAAAGGCACTCCTTCGGTTATTTCCAATATGAGGCGATGCCCTGCAAGACCCTGCTTGAGTAATGCACCCGCCACTTTCATTGGAAAATCAGGGTTGGCAAGCTGTATAGGTGAAAGGTTTACCGATATGCTCACAGCGTCGTGCCACCGGCTGGCGTGCTCACAGGCTTTATCCAGAACCCAGTCACCTACAGCATGAATCAATCCGCTACGCTCTGCCATTGCGATGAATAGATCAGGCGGAACATTTCCGAGCTTGGGATGCTGCCAGCGAATAAGGCTTTCGTATCCAGTGAGCTGATAAGGTTCGAGCTGATACAGCGGTTGGAAGTACAAACAGAATTGGTCTGTTGCTAAAGCCTCTCGGATATCCTCCGGGGTCAGAAGCGATTCATCGTTCTGTGAAAATATAAATCCCGTGTCCTCCAAACGGTTACGGCCACCTCTTTTAGCTCGATACAGCGCTTTGTCAGCCTGATCCAGGAGTGAGGAGCTATCGGTTAGCTCGATACTCGCACTGTGCGCTAATCCGATGCTGACAGTGATAATGGAGATGCCGTCTGTACGTCCGAGGTGGGCGATGTTTAGTTCACGTATGGTCTGCAGTACATGGTGAGCGATCCTACGGGCCTCATCATGAGAGGTATCTGGCAAAACGGCAATAAACTCTTCTCCGCCGAATCGTGCTACGGTACAGGGCGATATGAAGCAACTGCCTAGAGCAGTGGCAACAACTCTCAGGCACTCATCGCCAAGGAGATGTCCATAATGATCGTTATAGCGTTTAAAATGGTCTATATCGATCAATAATACTGCACCCTCGGACTGTCGATTCAAATGGTTTGTCGTAATTGCGTCCAGTTGCGGTTGTATGTGCCTACGGTTAGCCAGTCCTGTCAGCGAGTCGGTCTCTGAAAGACGTTGCAAGTCACTGTTGGCATCGGTGAGACTAGAGGCTCTGGTTTCCTCACGGAGCCAATAAAGATAACGTCGTCTGGCTTCGGCGTTGGACCAGTAGTTACCAAGCAATGAGAAAAAAGATGAAGAGCCTATAGCGGTCATTATCAGGCCCCCGGCACTCAGGGAAATCGGGGCTGTATGCACTCCCCAAGCCGTGATGATCAAGCAAAATATGTTATAGACTAAGGCCACATTGAAAGGGCTTTTCATGCACGTATTAACATACATAAGCATCAGCGGCCAGCAGAACATAAACAGTGACTGCTCGCCCGAAGCAGGCTGTTCACCATTGACCACTACGTTGTAGGCAACTATAAATCCTGTGTATGACGGCAACATGGAGGCGTACTCTCTCCAGCGCTCAGATAATTTCTTTAGAAGCAACACCCCCATTAGAGTGCTAGGTACACATGTTCCGACCATCTGCAAAATTGCTGATACCAGTTCCTTTGGATTTATGACAGCTGTCCATAGTGAAAAACTACTGAATGTGAATCCTCCCAAGATCAAGCATAAGATCAGGTGGCGCCGGCGGGTAGCATGGATATCGCTCTGATAACGTAGTTCCAATTGATCGGAGAAGCGTACAGCGCTGGGTTTTTTCTCGAGTTCTCGGTCAATCTGGCTAGCGTCTAACATAGGGATTCCACAGCTTGCACTAGTGAAGCCTTGGTGATGGCTATAAGCCACCATTCTACCTTGCCGCGAACGTTGAGCCACCAGAATCTGCCCAGCGGTGATTTCTCGAGGTTTGCTGGTGGAAGCTAACCCTCTAGACGATTTCGTGGATCAGCTTGTCGTCTAGGTGTGGACATTCGCGAAAATGCGACGGTTACTTGAGCACCTCGGTGGAGTTGCTGTTGCTCTCGGTCTGTTGGGCCCATTAGCCTGATCCAACAAAGGGGATCCTTACGACGGCTGATCTCCATCTATCGTACAACCCTCGCGCTGCATCTCTCTACTTGCACAAACGCCTTGCTCTGGCCGCCATTGCCCAGTCTTTGTCAGGTATTGACGACCGAAACCTGGTGATCGCCAGCGCGGCCGAAAAGCAGGCTCAGGTGGCCCGCGAGGTTGACCGCAACCTGGTTAGAATTCGTGGTCTCTCGGTCCAGGCGGCAGCCGGGGCTGAACAGACGCGAGCGGCCAGCCAGCAATTGTCGGAACTGGCGTTCGGACTCAACGAACAAACCCGTCGTTTTCGCGTATAGCCTTGGCCTCTTATCCAGACTTTATTTCAAAATCCCCTTCACCGGCAGTGCCAAACAGCCATTTTTAAGAGATTCACAACATGGACAGCTTTCCCGCTGGGACTGAGCAGTTTGTCGTGATCAGTGCCAACGGGTTGAAGTGCCTGACGAACTAAAGACCTTTCGTTTTAGCACAATCGTCTAGCCTCAAAGCGATGAGGTTTTGGAAACCTCGCCTTTCACTCAGGAGTTTCACCATGCGCAAGCTCGTTTCATCTGCCATGATCGCCTTTCTACTAACCGGCTCTCTTATCCCATTTGCATCTGCCGAAGACGATGTGACCAAAGGTATTCGCCATGACAACCGAGAGCTGGACAAAGGCGTCGACCACGACGCTGGGGAAGTCGATAAAGGCGTCAAGAACGACGCCAGTGAGGTTGATAAAGGCGTGAAACATGACAATGACGAACGCCATAAGGCCGACAAGCATTTAGACAAGGAAGCCAAGAAGGATCTCTGAGCCAGGAAGTGGCCTCAAGCTCGTAAGAAGTACTGATGCGCTCACGAATGCGAAGAAGCCCTAGCCAAGTTGGAGACGGCCGTGGAGGGCTTGAGGCTTACACCTCTCAGATAGCGGCGTTAGGCACGGCCTCTCCAGAAAAAACTGCAGCCTGACGCTGGTTAGCATCGGCTTTAGCTTTGAACTGAACCTCGCATTTTTCACGTGCAGCGGCATAACACGCTACTAGATAGTCGGCTTGCCAAAGGGTTAACCGCCCGGCCACATTTAGTCCCAAAGCAAAGCCATCCGCTCGACCGTGCGTCCACTTCAGTTGCTCGAGCGAGTCTGCCATCTGGATTTTGTACAGCAGAGTATCTGCCATGCTGTGCAGCTCCGGGGCGAGCTCCAGAGCGTTGATGTGGCTGGGTGGGAGACTTGGAAAGCCCATGGGCTGTTTGATCTGGTAGGACATGTTCGACTCTCGTTGATTGCGCAGGGCAAGACTGCGGCTTAGCTCAGCTAAGATGTGGCTCGTCTGATTATCAGCATCCATAGCGCTCGAATGCTCAGAGCCATAGTGGCTATTTGATAACGCTAATAGCCAGAAAGTTTCGTCCCCAAAACGTGCAGTGAAAGATGCCCTTGGGAACAGGCGAATCCCTGCCACCGGCCCCCCGATCTCACTGCCTAAAGAGCCTAGGGAAGATTACGCTGAGCGACTGCCGTGCAAGCGAGCTGCTGAACACCGCGTGTTGCTGCGCAAGGGTATTTACCAGATGTGCGCGAAGCCCCGAATTTCCATCAGGGAGCAGGATCACGATCGCAGAATCAAGACTAGCGAGCTTGACCGGAGAACTGCTCTACAGCGGCAACAACGCTGTTGGCACCTTGCTGAATGTCCTTGATCACCTCGTCCGCCTCGCTTGCTAAATCCAATGCCGCCTTGGCCTGCTGCCTGCTTTTACCAATCATCGTCACGGCGTTGGAAGCCAAAAGCTCATTGTTCTTCACAACCTCGACGATTTCTCCAGTTGCTTTTGTGGTTCGAAGGGCCAGATTTCTGACCTCGTCGGCGACAACAGCAAAACCCCTGCCTTGTTCCCCGGCGCGTGCCGCTTCAATCGCTGCATTCAAGGCCAACAGATTGGTCTGGTCCGCGATGCTGCCGATGGTTTTGACAATGGTGCCGATTGCCTGGCTTTGGGTATTCAATGCTTCAATGCCATGGGCAGCGTCTTGCATCAAAGCCGAAAGAGTATTGAGGGTCGTGACGGTATTCTGAATAACTTCTCGGCCTTGCTGTGCGCTGGCATTGGTTTGAACCGAGGTGCCGTGGGCCATGCTGGCTGTTTCAGAGACAGCACGCTCACGGGTGACCTGGTCGGTAATAACGGTGGCTAATTTGGCAATCTTGTAGAGCTTGCCATTAGCGTCCACAATTGGATTGTAGGAAGCCTCCAGCCATACCTCTTTGCCAAGTTTATCCACTCGGCAAAACCTTCCTGTGACATACGCCCCCTGTCGCAAGGTATGCCAAAACTGCTCATATTCTCCTGATTCAGCATCGGACGGCAGACAAAAGATCCGATGATGCTGGCCCTGGATTTGGGGAAGCGTGTAGCCCATAGCGCTCAGAAAATTCTGATTGGCCGTCACCACGATTCCGTCCAGGGAAAACTCGATGACAGCTGTGGAGCGCATCACTGCTCCCACCAGCGCCTCATTCTCCCTTGAGGCTTCAATGGTCCTTGTCAGCACACTGGAATACAAAACGATCTGCTAGGCACGTCCACTTGCACCTGTAAACGGCATCACCATTGTCCTTAGCCAGACATGTCGACCATCCCGGCTGCAAAGGCGCAACGTGCCGCTGTAATGCTTGCCTTGGGCAATTGCGTCGAGAGCCCGGCGCTGATGTACATCTCCATGCAGTTCAGAGGGACTGAGTTCACGGAGGGTACGGCCGGACAGTTCTGCCCTGGTGAATCCCAACTCTTTCTCGAACAAGGCGTTCACCTGCAGGATGACACCTGCCGCGTCCAAACTAACGGACACGGTTTCGAGATCCAGAGTGGCCTTTATCTGCTCCAGAGCCACCAGCCGTTTCTCCAATTGCTGGATTTTATTTTTTAACCGGTTATTGAACATAAAGGCCGCTCGCGTTGATATTCAAGGCTATCGACAACCTGAAAAAAACCTTGAAAGGCAGTTGTTTTCAGACAGTATAAAGTTCGCAAGTACCTCCCAGCGACGGACGTGAGCTTTAGTACATGAACACTGCAAGACGAACGTCGAAAGCTCGCGAGTAGGCTTCAGCTAATACCTTGAACTGCTCCGGAGTTACAGCATGCGCTAAACGAGACCAGTGCTGACACCGAGGGCGCGGCCATGAGCTTGACTTAGACCGATAATGGAGTCCGCAGACCAGATTTGCTCCAGACACGTAAGCAGTCCCTGCTGTAGGTCTTGCTTCAGCCTCAAAGCACGAATGAGACGCTGCGGATCGGAGGCTGAGTTGAGCAGACGGTTGGCCATAGCGCTTCTCTCTATAGCAAAGAGACTGAACGGAAAATGCCTTAGCCTAACTGACTGACCCGCCGTGCATAAGTCGGTAACCGTTTTTTCTATACAGGCATCCGGACTGTCGGAACTCCATGAGTTTAACCGCAGCACTGGACTGACCGGCCGGCAAATTCCACTCGATTATTAGGAATCAACCACTGAAGATTCTGTCGGAGCAGAAACACTCTTCTGTAGAGCTACTGCGAATGGACTCCATCCTGGTTGTTGAAGACGAGCGTCTGATCCTGAATCTGGTAATCGACGTTTTGGAAATGTATGGCTACACGGCTACGCCTTTCAGCAATGCCGATGCTGCCTGGAGATTTATCGAAAACTGCGGCTATCCTCCGCGGCTACTGATTACGGATCTGCAGATGCCAGGAGAGATTGATGGCATTGAGTTGGTTAGGCGCGTCCGTCGGCTTCAGCCTTCGACGCCCGTTGTCGTCGCTTCCGGCTACCACTCCACTGCTGAATCACTGGCTGATCATCGCGTGCACTGGTTACCCAAACCGTTTGAAATCGATCAGTTGCACGCGATCTGTCAAAAACTTGCACCACAGCATTAAAGACTGTTCATATATACAGACTATTCACAGATAGCGTACTGTTTGATACAGGCCGGAGCAGCGATGGCGAGTCACCCAACACGTGTAAACGATAGCTCCACCGGAGACATCAGCGGATCAGATCACAACATCTTCTTCGCTGCCGTGGAGACCACGCGCATGCCGATGATCGTCACAGACCCCAAACGGCCTGATAACCCGATAATCTTCGCGAACAACGCATTCATCGACATGACCGGTTACAGCCGCGATGAAATCGTGGGCTCTAACTGTCGATTTCTGCAGGGGCCCGAAACCGATCCAGCTGCCGTCAAGCAGGTCCGTGAGGCCATTGCTTCCAATGTCGAAGTGGCTGTGGAGCTGGTGAACTACAAGAAAGACGGTTCAGCCTTCTGGAACGCGCTTTTTATTTCGCCGGTGCACAACGAGTCCGGTGAGCTGATCTATTTTTTTGCCTCGCAGCTGGATGTCAGCCGCCGGCGTGATGCCGAGGACGGGTTGCGCCAGGCTCAGAAAATGGAAGCGCTGGGCCAGCTCACGGGCGGTATTGCACACGACTTCAACAATCTGCTGCAGGTGATGATTGGCTATCTGGACATGATCCAGCGTACCGCCGATAAACCGCATTACGATCAGCAGCGGATTCTGCGCAGCGCAGGTAACGCACGAGACGCTGCTGAACGGGCGAAAACGCTCACTCAACAGCTGCTCGCCTTTTCGCGCAAGCAGAAGCTTCAGGGCCGTGTGGTGAACCTGAATGCCATTATCACCTCATCGCAGGAGATGGCCGAGCGCACGTTGATAAGTACCGACATCAGGCTGGCTCTGGCAAGCGATCTATGGAATTGCAGGGTGGACACGACCCAAACAGAGGTCGCGTTGCTGAATATATTCATCAATGCCCGTGATGCCATGGAATCACGACAGCAGCGACTCCTGACCATGGAGACCAAGAACGTACAAATTCAGAACCTCGCCTCAATGTCATATGACGGGTTGATGCCTGGACGTTATGTCAGCGTGGCTATTACTGACAACGGCGCTGGTATGCCGGCTTCCATCGTCAGCCGGGTGATGGACCCCTTCTTCACCACAAAAGATGAAGGAAAGGGCTCCGGATTAGGGCTTTCCATGGTGTACGGATTTATGAAGCAATCCGGAGGAACGGCCCGGATTTATTCCGAAGAGGGCATCGGCACAACCATTCGGATGTATTTCCCCGCGGATGACAGCCAGCTCTACACCCTGCCCGTCATGGAGGCGATCGTCGAGCAATCAGGCCGAGAACGGGTTTTGATTGTGGAAGACCGTCCGGACGTCGCGGAACTGGCCAGAATGGTCTTGGAAGAATATGGCTATACGTGCGGACTGGCCTACAGCGGCCAGGAAGCACTTGCCATTCTCAAAGGAGAACAATTTGATCTGCTTTTTACCGACCTGATCATGCCTGGTGGAATGAACGGCGTGATGCTGGCCCGGGAAGCCAAGCGCTTTTGCCCCACCTTAAAGGTGCTGCTGACAACTGGTTATTCCGAGAACTCGCTAGAGCGTACGGATGCCGGGGGCAACGAGTTTGATGTGATATCCAAACCCTACGTGCCCACCGACCTGGCGAAGAAGGTACGGCAGGTGCTGGAGGGTCCCAATGGGGTCAGCTGACTATTCATTCTTGTTCAGTGCAATCTTGAAAGCCCGCCGGCCTACTCCGTTGGTGCATTGAAACACCCTGCGAGATTTGAGCTGATCCTCTAAGCGTGCGACTACTGCACCTGGACAATACCGTGCCGCTCTGCGAGTGGCTTGCTAACAGTCTAGACCCTGTCTCGGCGATGTTTCGGCATCTGCGCAACCCACGAATGCACTGCAGCCCAGTGCCAGGCCTCAGCATTGCTCATGGTTTCTCCGCGATTACTACCAGTGCGAGCAGCCTGAAGCTGCTTCATTTGCACTTTGAGCTTGGCGATTTTCTCTTCCAGCCGCACCGTCTTGGCTCCAGAGGATGTGGGCTCTTGCCGATCCGCATTATCAAGTGCCGTTAGGTAACGGTTGATGCTCGATTCGATTTCTTCCATGCGCCGCTTCAGTTTGGCGCTGGTGAAATTTCGGTCGCGGCTGTTGATGGCTTTAAACTTGCTGCCATCAATGGCAACCAGATTTTCACCGAATAATCCCAACTGCTGACATAGCACTACGAACTGGCGACAGACGCCTCGGATGGCCTTGCTGTTGTCTTTTCGGAAGTTGGCGATGGTCTTGAAATCGGGCATCAAACGCCCTGTCAGCCACATCAACTCGACGTTGCGTTGGGCTTCTCGTCCAAGACGCCGGCTCGATTGAATGCGGTTGAGATAGCCGTAGATGTAGATCTTCAGCAAGATTGCGGGGTGGTAAGCAGGTCGGCCGGTATCAGCTGGAATGACGCCTTCAAAACGTAGATTGACCAGGTCGAGTTCGTCGACGAAAACGTCGACTACTCGCACCGGATTTGTGTCACTGACGTAGTCGTCAAGGCTTTCGGGAAGCAAAGTGCTTCGGCCGCGATGCTCACCTTGAATGAAACGTTTCATGGGCAATCCTGCGTTAACACTTTGGGTAATCATAGCAACGTTAGCCGGGTCTTCACGTACTCTGACGTAAGCACGATATGCTACTGAATTTGAAGTTGAAGGGCATACCCATGGATGTAATTTCAGCGCACCGATTTTGTAAAAATCACCGAGCCCAAATTGAAGCAAGTGATCGTTGTGGCTGTTTTTACTGCTTAAGTGTGTTTTCGTCCGCAGGAATCACAGAGTGGGTCGATCTGGATACCACCGCTTTGTGTCCGAAGTGTGGGATTGACGCGGTCATCGGCTCAGCATCCAGCGCGCCGGTTAACCCAGAGTTTCTTTCGAAAATGAACGAGCACTGGTTTTAGACGATCCCATCGTTCGATGGTTTTCGGTCTGTCGGGCATCTACACAGAACGTGGTTTGACCCAGCGCCTTACGATGCTGCTAATCGAATACGTTTTTACACACTCTGGGCCAAAAGCAGACCCTCGAAGGAATCTACAAAATTAGGTCGAGTCACGGCCCACGCTATAATATTTCAGATATGCTTTGCACCCTAAATCGTATATGGTCTAGCATTCTCTCACATCAAGCTACTCGTTCGGGCTCACCAATGCTTTTTAATAGGGCATTATATTGGACCGCATCGGAAGCATATATTTTATCCAATACATATTTTGCTACTTTAGCAATCTCAGGGATTTCTACTGGCTTAAAGCTTCTGTCTGGAACAGCTTCTAGGTGAGAAAACTCATTGTTAAGACGATTAACAAGAGCAATGGCCGTATCCTCCTCTCCAAAGAACTTTTTTATCCGTTCAAAAGCGTCACTTCTGTCATCATGATATGGGTACTTGAAGAAAAGAAAAGCTTCTAGAAATTTTCGCAAATTGTTGCCGAAACCAAAGAAAGGTTCGTGACTAATCTGTGCAGCAGACTGGTCTTTACATTTATAGATCTGATGAAACAGGTAGTGAAATTCAGTGATGTAATCTTTGAGGTAAGACGGCATAAGTAAGATGTTGCTTGCGGCTCCGTTGCGCTCAATCATGAAATGCTCGTGATCGTAAACACTTTTGGTCTTACCTTCACCCGCAGGTATTTTCTTTGTTGGAATGGATAGACGCTTGAGGTATTTCAGAAAATCCAAATTATGTGTTGAAATGAAAAGCTGCTGGTAGCGATAACCGTTTGAACCATCGGGCTGTTTTATTGGCTTAGCGATCAAGCTCTCAATCAGGCTGAACATAAAAAATATATGATTGCTATCAAGGCTTGATATTGGGTCATCAATGTAGATTATCAGTTGTTTATCTTTGCTTTCTGGATCGTCTAATTTAGCAATAAAGTAGCAGAAGGCAATCAAACTGCATTCGCCCTCGCTTAAGTTGTACGCGGCCTTGCCGTCTCGTGTGATCTCGAACTTGACAGTTACCTTGTCAGCACCGTCACGAGGCTCAAGCTTGAGGCCGTCGTGACCGAAGAAGTTGTTGAGCAGTGAGTTAACTCGCCCGGCCCCTTTACGCTCGTCCTTCTGTCTGGCTCTTAGGGTTTGGACTTCTTTCTCTGCGTCACGAATTTCCTTTTCTGCGTCCGTATATGCCGTGCCTGCGGTATCGGCGCTGGTCTTGAGGGTCGCTATGCGGGCAGATTCCGTTTCATAGGTAATAGCGTCCGCAAAAGCAAACACGTCAGCCAAGCGGAGCGCATCTCTGGCGGCAGTCTTGTCTTTTTCTAGGGTCTTTGTCTTCCCATTGCTTTTGGCAATCAAATTATTGATGGCATCCACATGCTTCTGAATTTCATCGGGGTCGTGCAGTGACGGCGGAAATGCAACGGCACGGAACAGATTGCTTTTTCGCGTTTCCAGCGACTTCTTGAGTGTTTCCACATCGTTCTTATAGACGCCCAATGCATCGGCAAGCGCCTTGCTGCTCGTGTAAAAGTCAGAACGTTCCTCCGTGTAAAACTGATCACTGCTCAGCGGGACAAACCCACCGACGGCGGCAATCTCGGCATTAATTGAGGTAATGGCATTGTCCAAAGCGGTTTCAAGATCACCGGACTCCTTGCTGAAGTGCTCGTCTAACGTCTGCCAAACTTCATGAGGCAAGCTCTGTCGGCAGAAGGCACAGATTTCGCGTTTGTCACGGTGAAGTGCGATACCTTGCTTGACCCACAGTTGTAATACGCTGTCGTTAATTAGTTCTTGAATGGGCCTGGTCGGCGTGATCACTTTGGACAGAATTGGCTCAACTTGGCCTTTCAGGGAATCAAACTTGAGGGTAATAACAATCGTGTCCGTTATGTCAGGCAAAGCTTCTTGCTTGAGCAGTGCAAGCTTGCCAGCCTGCTCCTGAAGCGTCGGCAGGACGAATTCAACTTTTCTAGAAGCTGCAATGTCACGTCTGATGTGGTCGATGTTGTACACGGGAACGCCGTACTGGAGGTTCTTTTTGATCTTTTCAGCAGCATGCGAACGCAGCTTGCTTTCCAGTGCAGTGATAGCAGTACTGTGTTCGGTCTTGGTCCGGTCGCGCGCTTTTCTCATTGCTTCAAGGTCAAAGCGGATGCCAGTCTTGGCCTCAACGCTACCAAGCTTCGTCTCGATGGAAGCGATAGCGTCGTCAATCTCCTTGTTCCGCTCACCGACTATGGCGAAGGTTTTGATCTCACCGCCATCCTGATTGACCAAAAAGCTGAGGTTATCAGTGACAAAATCGCGGTTGTAGACCCTCACGTCATAGTGGTGGGTTAGTAGGTCCGAGCAGTTGACTAGCCCTTTGTCTCCGGTAACGGTGAAGGACGAGTCAAGATAGTTCAAAGGAAGTCTATGCGTCTCCAATGCGCGAAAGACACGAGAAAGGGTCGTCTTGCCCGAGTAGTTGCGTCCGTAGAGGATATTGAGACGCTGGAAGGTCTTAACGTTTTTTCCGCTGTCCTTAACGGATTTCTTCCACTCTAGCCCGCAAAAGCTACCGAAGTTTGCGATGTCTATCTGGTTGATCATTGATCCATTCCCACCCTGGTGGTCTTGAGATTCTTGCCACAGATTGAATCGCCTCCAGTGTAGTGGATGCGTCGAGTGTCTGCTCTTGGCCGAAAGCAGTCATCAGGACTGCCAACACCGCGCCAGCAAATCAGCCTCTCGCTGGCGACTGTGGAGGCTGAGCGCGTAGTAGGCCGGGCAGTTGAACCTGCCTGGCTGCATGTCAGGCGCCGAAGGCGCCGTCAATGGTGTGCATTGCGCCGGTAACAAAGCCTGCTTCCGGACCGGCTAACCAGGCCACCATTCCCGCTACTTCCTCAGAGCGACCGTGTCTTTTGATCGCCATGAAGCTGTGCATCAGGTCTTTCATGGGACCGTTCGCTGGATTGGCTTCAGTATCGATGGGCCCTGGCTGCACAATATTTATCGTGATTCCACGCGGGCCGAAATCACGGGATAGCCCCCGGGCCATTCCTTGAAGGGCGGATTTACTCAACGCGTAGGACGCCATGCCGGGAATCGGCATGCGGTCACCATTCACCGAACCGATTACGATGATCCGTCCGCCGTCAGGCATCTGTCGCGCTGCCTCCACCGAGGCGTGGTAAGGCGCTTGCACATTTATGCGGAACAGCCGATCAATCGCGTCCGGGTCCTGCTCGAGCGCGTCGCCGAAGATGGCAATGCCGGAATTTACGATCAATATGTCCAACGGACCGCTGTCGCGAACACGAGCGATGACGGCATCACGGTCGGCACTGTCTGTTAAGTAAGCACTGGCGCCGGTTTCGGTAGCCAGTGATTGTGCCGCTTCCGGCGAACCTGAATAAGTAAAAGCTACTTTGGCACCATCGGCGGCGAAACGTCTGACGATAGCTGCACCAATTCCACGGCTTCCGCCAAGCACCAGCACTGACTTGTTCTTGAAATTCGACATGAACGCACCCCTTGATTAATGTAGCGCATGTTACATTTATTAATCGCCACCCTGTCAAAGGATTTTGTAATAGTGACTACAGATAAACCCGCACGTGGGCGTCCTCGCCGGTTCGACCCTGACCAGGCTATTGCTACCGCCCAGAGCCTGTTCCATGCCAGAGGCTATGACGACGTAAGCGTCGCCGACCTCACCAAAGCCTTCGGGATCAATCCGCCGAGCTTTTACGCGGCATTTGGCAGCAAAGCGCAGTTGTACAGAAGGGTGCTTGATCGGTATGCCCTGACCGGCGCCATTCCGTTATTGGAGATACTCGGAACGAGTCGACCGCTGGCTGTTTCGCTTGCGCAGGTGTTGGAGCAAGCCGCGCGCGCCTACGCTGCCGATCCTTCAGCCACCGGCTGTATGGTGCTGGAGGGGACTCGATGCAACGATGTGGAAGCGCGCGAGGCCGCTTGCACCTTCCATGTCGCTGCACAGGATGTGATCAAAAACATCATTGCCGAGCGCTACCCGCGAGAGGCTGACCAGCTAGCGGATTATGTCAGCACCACGATGGCTGGCCTTTCAGCCAGCGCGCGTCACGGACAAAGCCTGGATCGTCTCCTGGCCACCGCCCAACTGGCCAGTGTTGCCCTCGCCCACGCTATTCCAGCTGAAATGTGAGGAGGACGCGGGTAGTTCTGCAACTACCGAGGAGAGACAGTTCGATGCCGACAATACTCACTGTATAGCCAATAGCCCACGGCTACTAAGCGCGTCTGCAGTCGGCCAAAATCGGTCGTTTGAAAAGCGAGAACGTCGTGCACGTATAGTGATGGGGCAACTTGTGAGCACGGCATCAAAAGGGAACATCACCGAAAGGCGCCACTGGTATGATTGGGTTAGCATCTCAGTACCTCACCAGGAGGCTCTAAAATGGCTGCTGTGCGCAAAAACATCGTCATATCAGATGCACAAGACCGCTGGATAAAGACTCAGATTGAGTCCGGTCGGTACGCGAGCTACAGCGAATGCATCCGTGCGCTCATCCACCGTGACCAGGAGCGATCTGATATTACCGAGGCGATCCGCTCTGCACTGATAGCCGGCGAGGACAGCGGCGAACCTATCCCATTCGACCCGGACGCATTCAACGAATTCATGTCGAAGACGAACTGATAGCGTGTTGATTTCAGCGAGGCATTAGCGATGCATCGGATGGCCTCATCCCGTCAGCCAAGAGCGAATCTGTCGCAATGACCGGAGCTGTGCTGACTACTCTGAAATGTCAGGCCGCGGGATGGTAGCTGGGACGTCATTACGACCACTTCGAAAGCATAAACCCTCTTTCTATTGATGCGCCGAGTATCTCGTTGATTGCCCAGCACATAGCGCTCAAGCCGATGCTTGATGGACGTACAAGCGCAAAGTCAGCTGTTGATGCAAAGTCGGGACCGACATCACTAACGCCGTGACACGTTGACATGCCGACCGCGAAGGCTAACCTAAGCACAAGTGGGGCAACCTTGGGTAATGGGCATGGCTACGAAAGAAAGTGAAAAAGTAAAGTCGGCTGCGCGTGCAAAGCTAAAAAAAATCCAGCAATCGCCTGGCTACAATAGCTTCTTCAAGGAATCTGCAGTTGAGGCGTTCGGTACCGTTGAGACGACCGCGTTTGCTGGAAAGTCTTTGAGCGGAAAAGCTCAGGCAGCCGCGGCCCGAGTGTCCCACTTATCTGAACCGTCTGAACCCCCTCAATAGGTCAGTGGCAATAACGATGTTATAGCCGCAAGCAACGGCCGCTTGGGCAATACTTGGGCAGACCGGCCGTTGACATTTCGCTCTCTCAAATATTGGAGCAAGTCGCGCGTGCTTACGTCACCGATCCGCCAGCCACTGGCTGTATGATGGTTGAAAGCACTCGATGCAACGACATAGAAGCGCCGGAGGCTGCTCTTGCGGCCTCCATAGCGCTGCGCAAGAGGTGATTAGAAACACTGTCGCCGAACGCTACCAACAAGAAGCTGACCGGTTGACAGACTTCGGCAGCACCACGATGCCGGACCTTTCGGCCAGCGCACGTCACGGTCAACGCTTGGATCGACTATTAGTCACTGCACAACTTGCCGGCGCTGCGCTCGCTCAAGCGATTCCGGTCCGAGCATAACCAGGATGCTGTGTGCAGCATTCGTTACATGGGCGGCCAGCGAACCAATATCTGGCTTGCATGTTCGCGCTGGTGCCAAATTGACCCATGTGCTGGAGCAAGGTTGACCCTCCACCAGAAGCGCATAACCTCAGTACAGCTGATGGTTCAGGAAGTATCAGACTGGGTCTGGACCTCCTCGGCAACTGGGTCAATTCAACATCGGTGTCCACACATATGGGTGACGACAGGCTAGGCAAGAGCCGTTTGGTGAGATCCCACCGGGTCCTGCGACAGCTTTAATTCCCTAAAATCAACTACCGCGCATACGAGAGAATGTGATAAATCTCGGCGTTGGAAACGCGGGGAATTCTAATTCCAGCAAAACGGAATACAACGCTCAACGCGCACTCCATAGTCAATTGATAGTTTGTAGCTGCCCACTGTATTTTTCTTATTTGGTGATCATGGTCAGATTCGACGAGGTCGTTCAACAGATTGATACTTATTGGAAATAGAGCTGGCCGCCTCAAAAAATCGTGGTCATTCGGTACCTGTCGGGCTAACGCGGCGCGGGTTATCTTCTGCGGTTTACCCTCAGCGGACCGCAGTAGATCATTTGCCTCCGCCAGGTCTCGTGCTAAGACTGAGTCTCTCGCTCTCCAATCGACTAAAGGTCCTCGTATTCTGAGAATTGGATGAGCCTCCACATATTGCGATAACCAGTCTCTATCGTGACGGTAAAGCCAAGTATAGCTAGGCTTGTCATGACACTTGGGTTCAGTACCCCTCAAAAAGGCTGATCGATGCGCCTCAACAGCGATCTCGTCAACGCCGCTAATCCCATAATCGTCCCTCGACCTGTCTTTAAATGATGGATCAGGATCAAGTCCAGGGTGGAAGTGTCTGAGTTGTTCCAGATCTGCACCCAGCAGCCAGCAAAGAGCATAATATTTAAACGGCTGTACGACATTACCGCGCGGGCGCAACAGTCGTAGGACCCAGTCACAGGATTGGGCGATTTCCTGAAACTCATTCACTAGAGGGCAGCACCGGAGTCGTCCAGTGACGAATGCTTTCAGTGCGGTCTCCCTGATTCGTCCGGCCCGTGTAAACCCCAAGTCATGCAGACGGTGACTTAGAAAACTTCCTGCCAGAAGAGCTTGAACCTCCGATGGGTGCTCTAGCCCCCAGAGCTGCATCTTCGAAATGGTTATAGATGCTGCATCGCAAGCAGATTCCATTACCGGCACTCCGTGCGCCTCGGTCGGAAACATCATGCAACGCCAGTCAGCCCTGTCTGGAAACGTTATTGCGTGAAGTACCTCCTCGTGATGGGGGCAGCTGCAATTCCCAATGGCTTGGTGAATCCGATGCCAGTAAGGCACCCCGTATTTCTGAATGTCCTCCCGTGTACAGCTCTCACAGTAACGGAATGAGTCGTGCTTGAGAAATCGCGACGCTGTGATACCCAAGCTCATTTTCAAACCCGAACCGGAGTTGCCAGCCATCGTCGCCCTGACGACTCGGTTCTTCGGTTCGTCTATGAACGGCCGGTAGAGCGGGAAGAGCGTGAAGCGTTCAATCAATTCATCAACAGAGTACGCTGCGTCTAGTCTTTGCGATAACGAACCTAAACAACACGGCAATACGGAGCCACAGGTCCTAGAATACCCGCCAAACAGCTCTTGGCTAGTCTGGCGGTAGCTCTCGTGCGCAATCAGCTTGTGGTACCGAACCGCCAGACTGTAGAGCGATTCATCGGGGTAGGGCTGGGGAAAAAACAACAAGCGCTCCATTGATCTGAGCTCCCGCGATTCGAGTCACCAGCTGGCATCTTTGTTCACCCAGCCACGCCGTTCAAGCTGAGTCTGCACGTCATCGTTTTCAGAAAAAAAGGCGCTTGGAGCATAGTCATTGGCAACTGGGACCACCGGTTTGCTGACAAGCTCTGCTGCGGCCTTTTCTACAGCCTCAACTGGCTCCACTGAGGCTTGCGTAATCAACGAAAGATGCGCTCGGCTTGCGCGGCGCGCTAGATCGTAATTCATCATCTGAACGATCTGGTCCTTCGTGGGCATCATGTCTTCGAAATCAGCAATCTGCAGTGGATCACCACTGCGTAGCGCCTCAATGGGCTTGTGCAGGAGCCTCATCTGGCTGTCGTACACCTGCTGCAATACTCCCGGCGTCACCGAATCGATGTTCTCCCAAATGGCATGGCGCTGAGCAAGCATGAGCAGCTTCACCAGAAAATCAGTGTTTCCTTGTGTGAGGTCATAGATCTTGGCGTGAAGTTCTAATGTCAATGGAGCCGGAACATTAGTCCAGTTGTAGGCCCAAAGCTGTGACACAAGATGAACCCAAAACGGGTCATCCCCAGAGAACCTGTCGAACGTGATCGGCCCCATCCCTGCAGCTCGCCGAGCGTTACGCAAAACCCCGGAAAACAACGGAAGCATAGCGTTGGTACCAACGTAGACCATCGGCACACCAGCGTCGTTTGATAGCGTTACGAAAAAGTTGAGCAGCTTTTCGCGGTCCTGACCACCTCGGGAAGAGCAGAGATGCTGCATCTCATCAATGATGAGTGCGCCTATGTAGTACGTCTTACATAGCTGACTGATGTGTTGGAGCATCACACTGATGCTGCGACCTGTGGCTCTCTTGGTTGAGTATTTCTCGACGCCTAAGGCTGCATCCAGAGAAGAGAAGAATGCAGCACAAAAGCCTCGTAGCGAGCCATCATGTGGGCATTCGATCTTGAGCCATACCACCTGCGTCTCAATGAGAATCTGCTGTTTATACTTTCTGTGGCTGATCACCTGTGGATACAATTTTGCAATGGAGTTGAGTGCGGTTGTTTTACCCATTCCGCTCAATCCGATCAGGGTCACAGTTTCTGCTGTGGACATGAACCCATGACCCTTGATCTCGGCAGAGGAAAGCAACCTGTGCCTTACGGACGATGCGTCCAGCGGGTTGCGCCCCGTATACCCATACCGGATCAGTTGACTGAATAAATCCTCTAATCGCAGGTGAACCTCGAAAGGTACGACGACATCCTTCAACCTATTTAAGCCATGACCACGGAGCTTCGTGTCCAGCCCCCGCTCAGCTTCATCAGGACGTGCAGGGATGTTCCCGATTCGTCGGACGACATCTACGTCTGAAAGAATCTTCGGAAGGCACTCAATGAGTGGATTTCCATCGTATTGAGAGATCCCCGTCGGAGTGTATTCGGCAGTTGCAAATCTACGGTCACTCATGATTGGCCTCGTGGTCTGCATTAACCACCAGTTTCAGGAAAGCAGCACTCCGGCCCGAACCAGTTTTCCCGGCCAACGGCTTAGGCATGTCCTCCGCAACCGGTAGGCTGTCCACAAGGCGTAGTTGATTAAGATCAGCAGTGTCGAGATCGCGCTCGTTCTGAATTTCAGCCGCCCGTTTCGAACGCTTGTCACGCTTGAATTCTGCCTTGGATTTAGGGTCCCCCTGAGCTTTGCGCTTGGCTTTGGCACGGTCAATGATTTCCTGTTGACGTTCCTGGAGAAGAGCACCGGTGTTGGCACTCTCGTACAGGGTGTCAGGGGAGACCTGCTTCAGAATACTGATCATATCCAGGACCTCCTCCATGCGAAGTCCACTATACTTAGCCTTTTGCTGAGGAACGATGGTTAACGACTCGAAACCTGCGTCAGACTTGATCCAACAATTTTCCGCAGCGTTTGGATCGTAATAAACCCTAACGTACTTGGTCTTAAAGTTATGAGACCGCTCCAACCATCCTGAACGGATGGCTGTCTCACAAGTGTACTGCACACCCTGAAAATAGATGCCGTTCCTGCTGATTCGACATTCCTGCGAAGGCAGCAGCGCAATCTTAAGCTCTGCAGGTGATACTACCTTTGAGTTCAGCAAACTGTTGGCCATAGACCATTTCCACACGGCGATTGGCGTAGGCTCTACTTCTGCGGCAATCATCTCTCGGTTCAGGAGATGAGGTATCCGAAGGCTGTTGTTGTGTGCTAGGACTCCTAAGATGACCATCTCGGTGAACTCATCAATATCGAAGATCGCGTCGAGTTGGTAGTCGCGATCACCACGCTCCATTTTTCGCGCATCAACTCCGCCAGGGACAAACTTCAAGTCAAGCCTGTCATTGATCAGCCGGAACCGACTCTCAACGATGCTTTTCCAATCCGGCCGAAACGGTGGAAGAATCTTAACTGCGGTACCGAGAGTTTTTGTCATAGTCTCCCCTGCCTCGCTGAGCAACTCGGCGCGGTCCGCAACGATTTCGACCGGCAGATGAGAGCAAGGCCAATCAGCCTCATCAATCTCAACGTTGTAACGCTTACAAAATTCTTTCTTGGGCGTGCAGGCATTGTAAATGGCATGCCTAGCGCCATTCCAACTGGGCCCTTCCAAGCCAACATGCACTCCTACGATCATCCTAGTAAAGGTATCGACCACCACGTACAGAACTGGCCTACCGATCAACCATAAACGGTTTACACGATGAACCAAATAAACATCAGCTATTGTCGAATCGATTTCGTACCGTTGACCAGCGCCGACCAAACCGTGCGCGGCCGACCCCACGATCGGACGGTGATCTTTGTTGTAGCGAACGGCTCCACCACGGGTCTTAAGTTTGTAAAGTTCATCAAAAAATAGCTTTCCGTGATGACTTAGTTGATGGACCGACGGATAGGTCCCTCGCACTAGATTCCCCTTAGAGCCATCAGGTTTGATGGACATGTAAAACTTATTGAGCATCCATTCATGAGCTTTCTTTAAAGTTCCACACCTGCCACTGGCAACGCGTCCATAAGCCAGCCGGATATGTGCCATATGCCGCGATTCGAGCATGATTGCACCGCCGTCATCCGCAACCACGCCACGATATTTCAGAGGTCGACCCGGAATAATCCCAGACGCACGGCTTTTTTCCTTACCGGGACCTCCACACACACTTGTATTCCACAAGAAGGCATTACGTGTTTGCCCCATGCTCCAGTATCGGTAGAGAAGTCGATAAATCTGTTTTCGATCAACCCCCATCAACATCGCGTGTTGAGCAACTAGTGCGCCGAAGTTTGAAGACAAAATATCGAGAGGCGCTTGGTTTTCCACCAGATCCCTCACCAATGCCCAGTTTTTTCCCCTGCTTGCTTTTTCATTCGCACCTATATCATCCTCGCTGCGAAGCAGATGCTTCGGCACCATCTCCAGATTGATGACTGCCGCTCCGTTTTCCAACTCTTCGATGAGCAAGGATCTCTCAACTTTCCGAGGCTTAGCCGGATTTGTCCGCAACTCAATTACTAGGACAAAATCATCAGTAAAGCCCAGAACTCTGACCGGATTACTGAATAGCTCTGATCCTTCACCTGGGCAAACGATGCAGTTAACTCCCAGACTAAGCATGACGCGGCACCTCGAGGGATGGTGTAGCAGGGAAAAATGATTTGCTGCCCCAAACGGGTAAAGGGCTTGTTAGACTGATCAAGCCAGCGTTGAGGTCCGCTTCCAATCTGCCGATCCAAAGGAGGTGATGAAAGAGACGTTTAACGCCCATATAGTCGACAAATATTGCGCGCGAGGCTTTTTCTAACAACGCTTTTAACGGCAGTTTATCAGTCTCAGACCCAGCGATGAATTCGAGCAGATTATTTATGTTCTTATCCGTGGGCAGCGAGGGATGGATGAACGCATAGGTTCTAAGGACACCCAAGTTTGCCATCTTGAACTGTGGAAGATTTTCATGAAGAACTAACTTCCATTCAACCTTTCTTATCGCCCAATATTTTTCCTCGATCTCAAGCTTCTCCGCGATCCGATTTTGCTCCTTGACACTAGCGTCCTCGAATTCCTTCCTATACTTCACAGAACGGGCGGCCAACCTTTCCTTTCCGGTGGAATCGATGAACGTGATAAGAAAGTCGGTGGTCATGACGAAAGGGACTTGAGTACCAGGGTAAACCGGATGGCGATAATTCAGACTCGATGCGATCGCCCGCGTGTCGGATTGCGTTAGAAGTGGGAATTGCTCCCGGATGTCGATGATGGAAGGATCTTGCTCAAGGATCATCAGATAGTCACGCTCGGCGTTCGAAAGCAAATGATGGGTGCGATGAAATTTCACCCCAGGTACAAGATGGGAAACCCCTCTCGATTTGATGTCCCATATTTTGATCCAGGGGAGATAGGATTCTCTAACCCCTTCGCCTCGCCCTAATTTAATTTTTCTATCGATTTGCAGCTGAGTCACCAGCTTCGAAGTGGCGGGCTTCACACGTGCATCTGGTAGAGATGTCATTTTACGAGTCGCTTATCAGAGGGCGACCCGCTCGGTCAGGACGACACTGGACGAATGTCGCGTTAGGAAATGAAGAGCGGGTTGAGCCTGGACTGCAGTCACAGCAGTGCCTAGAGGATTGTGAGCCTATATTTTGAAAGCGGCCTCTACTCCGACAAACGGTCGGGCAGAGGCCTGTGACAACCTTTATTACCTTGTGACAACCTTTATTGTTTGGAAACATAAAAGTATGCTGTGGATAACTTATTCCACCGTCACAGACTTCGCCAAGTTACGCGGCTGATCCACATCCGTACCCTTCAGCACTGCCACGTAATACGAAAGCAGTTGCAGCGGGATGGTGTAGAGAATCGGCGTCAGTGCATCGAGGATATGGGGCATGGAAACCACATGGGTGCCCTCTCCGTTGACCAGCCCGGCCTGTTCGTCCGCGAAGACGATCAGCTCGCCGCCCCGTGCCCGCACTTCCTGCAGGTTGGACTTCAGCTTCTCCAGCAGCTCGTTGTTAGGTGCCACGGTGACAACAGGCATGTCACTGTCCACCAGTGCCAACGGGCCGTGTTTCAGTTCGCCGGCCGGATAGGCTTCAGCGTGAATGTAGGAGATCTCCTTGAGCTTCAACGCGCCTTCCATCGCCACCGGGAATTGCGCGCCACGACCCAGGAACAGGGTGTGATTCTTCTCGGCGAACAGTTCGGCAATTTTCTCCACCGTTGTATCCATCGCCAGCGCTTCACCCAGGCGGGTCGGCAGGCGGCGCAGTTCTTCAACCAGTTCTGCTTCCACGCCAGCTTCCAGCGTGCCTTTGACCTGACCCAGTGACAACGTCAGCAACATCAGCGCGACCAACTGGGTGGTGAACGCTTTGGTCGACGCGACGCCGATTTCCGGGCCGGCCTGAGTGAGCAGGGTCAGATCGGACTCACGCACCAGCGAACTGATGCCCACGTTGCAGATCGCCAGGCTGGCAAGAAAACCCAGTTCCTTGGCGTTGCGCAGCGCGGCCAAGGTGTCAGCCGTCTCGCCGGACTGGGAGATCGAAACGAACAGTGTGTCCGGCTGGACCACGACTTTGCGGTAGCGGAATTCGCTGGCCACCTCGACCTGGCAGGGAATACCAGCCAAGCCTTCGAGCCAGTAACGCGCGACCATGCCGGCGTGATAGCTGGTGCCACAGGCGACGATTTGTACGTTGCGTACTTTAGCGAACAGCTCCGCCGCTTGCGGCCCGAATGCCTGCACCAACACCTGCTGCTGACCGAGACGGCCTTCCAGGGTGCGCTGCACGACTTTGGGCTGCTCGTGGATTTCCTTGAGCATGAAGTGGCGGTACTCGCCTTTGTCCGCCGCTTCTGCGCCTTCATGGTACTGAACGATCTCACGCTCGACAGGCCGGCCGGAGGCGTCCCAGATCTGCACGTTGTCGCGACGGATCTCGGCGATGTCGCCCTCTTCCAGGTACATGAAACGGTCCGTAACCTGACGCAACGCCAGCTGATCAGAGGCGAGGAAGTTTTCCCCAAGGCCCAGACCCACCACCAGCGGACTGCCACTGCGAGCAGCAATCAGGCGATCCGGTTGCTGTGCGCTGATGACCGCAAGACCATACGCGCCGTGCAGTTCTTTGACCGTAGCCTTCAAGGCAGCGGCCAGGTCAGGGGTGTCCCGCAGTTTGTGGTGCAGCAGGTGGACAATGACCTCGGTGTCCGTGTCAGACGTGAACACGTAACCCAGACCCTTCAAGCGCTCGCGAAGCGGCTCATGGTTTTCGATGATGCCGTTGTGCACCACCGCCAGTTGCTCGTTGGAGAAATGCGGGTGCGCGTTGTGCTCCAGCGGCGCGCCATGGGTCGCCCAACGGGTGTGGGCAATGCCGAGGCGTCCTGTCACCGGTTCGCCGGCAAGAGCCCGCTCCAGTTCGTTCACCTTGCCGACTCGACGACGACGCTCGAGCACGCCGGCGTTGTTGAATAACGCTACGCCAGCGCTGTCGTAGCCCCGGTATTCCAGGCGCTTGAGGCCCTCCAGCAGGATCGCAGTCACATTCCGTTCAGCAACAGCGCCGACAATTCCACACATGGTCTTCTCCTAGGAAACAGCAGCGCAAATCAAGGTTACGCCGCGAGCCTGAATTTGTTCGCGTGCCTCTTGAGGCAGGCGGTCATCGGTAATGAGGGTATGGACGCTGCTCCAGGGCAGCTCCAGATTGGGAATCTTGCGCCCGACCTTGTCGGCCTCGACCATCACGATCACTTCCCGGGCGACTTCGGCCATCACCCGGCTGAGGCCGAGCAGTTCGTTGAATGTGGTTGTACCGCGGGTCAGATCAATGCCATCGGCACCGATAAACAGCTGATCAAAATCGTAGGAACGCAGCACCTGCTCTGCCACCTGGCCCTGAAACGACTCTGAATGCGGGTCCCACGTGCCGCCGGTCATCAGCAGGACCGGTTCGTGCTCCAGTTCACCCAGCGCGTTGGCGACATGCAGTGAATTGGTCATCACCACGAGGCCCGGCTGCAACCCCAGCTCCGGGATCATCGCAGCCGTTGTACTGCCGCTGTCGATGATGATCCGTGCGTGTTCCCGAATGCGGGCAACCGCCGCGCGTGCGATGGCTTGTTTGAACCTGGAAACGGGCTGGCCGGGTTCGCCGATCAATTCCTGGGGCATCGGGATGGCGCCGCCGTAACGACGAAGCAACAACCCGTTGCTTTCGAGCGCAGCCAGATCCTTCCGGACCGTCACCTCGGAGGTCTCAAAGCGCTTGGCCAACTCATCCACACTTACCTCGCCCCGCTCATTGAGCAAAGCAAGGATGTTATGGCGGCGCTGGGGCGTATTACGTTTCGACATGATGATCTTAAGTTTCGATTCGAAAGTTAACGATCGCAATGAAAGCTCATCGAAAGATATACGTCAAGGGGGAGAGAGGCGTTTCTAGAGAAGGAATCAGGGATTTGCTTGAACGGATCCGTTCAACACCCGGCATCGGCTGCTTGTCTGGCAAGCAGCCGGACAGACCTGTGGATAACTTAGTCTTTCTTGATTTTCACCGGACGCTTCCAGCCTTCTATGTTGCGTTGACGCGCACGGGCGACCGCAAGCTGTTCGGCGGGTACATCCTGATTGATGGCAGAGCCGGCGGCAGTGCTCGCGCCCGACGCGATATACACAGGAGCGATCAGCGAGTTGTTCGAGCCGATGAACACATCTTCGCCCGTCACCGTTTTGTGCTTGTTGGCGCCATCGTAGTTGCACGTAATGGTGCCTGCCCCGATGTTGGTGCGCGCGCCGATGACTGCGTCTCCCAAGTAGGTCAGATGACCCGCCTTGGCACCCTCGCCCAGATGAGCATTCTTCAATTCTACGAAGTTACCCACGTGGGCGCGGGCGTCGAGCACACTGCCTGGGCGCAGACGAGCGAAAGGCCCCGCATCCGCGCCTTCGCCCACGATTGCGCCTTCCAGGTGACTGTTTGCCTTGATGATCGCGCCTTTGCGCAAGGTGCTGTCCTTGATCACGCAGTTTGGCCCAATCGAAACGTCGTCTTCGATCACCACTCGGCCTTCAAGGATGACGTTCACGTCGATCATCACGTCGCGGCCCGTGGTGACGTCGCCACGAACGTCGAAACGCGCCGGGTCCCGAAGGGTGACGCCCAACGCCATGAGTCGGCGGGCTTCGCGCTGCTGGTAATGACGCTCGAGCTCGGCAAGCTGTTTACGATCATTGGCGCCCTGCACTTCCATCGCATCTTCAGGCTGTGCGGTGGCGACTACCAAGCCATCGCTGACGGCCATCGCGATAACATCGGTCAGGTAATACTCACCTTGAGCATTGTTATTGGAAAGGCGGCCCAGCCAGTCGGCCAGATGCTTGCCGGGTACTGCGAGTATTCCGGTGTTCCCTTCCTTGATAGCCTTCTGCGCTTCCGTTGCATCCTTATGCTCGACGATGGCAGTGACGCGGTGCTCCGTGTCACGAACAATCCGACCGTAGCCGGTTGGGTCATCCAGGGTGACTGTCAGCAGGCCCAGTTGCTGATCGTTTACCAAGGCAAGCAAGCGGTGCAAGGTCTCCACTTTTATGAGCGGGACGTCGCCGTAAAGAATCAGGACGGTTTCGGCGGTCAATACCGGCAGCGCTTGCGCGACTGCATGGCCTGTCCCCAATTGTTTGTCCTGCAGAACAAAACTCAGATCATCGCTGGCCAGTTGCTCGCGGACCCGCTCGGCGACATGCCCGATAACCACATGAATGCCTTGGGGTGAAAGCTGCCGTGCGCTATGGATAACATGACCGAGCATCGATTTACCGGCCACAGGATGCAACACCTTGGGCAGAGCAGAACGCATGCGAGTGCCCTGACCCGCAGCAAGAATGACGATATCGAGAGACATGAAGGGATTCCAGACGAGCAGGCCACATTAGCCAGGCTGATGATTCGGGCGAGAAAGCCGAAAAAAGAAAAAGGGTAGCCGAGGCTACCCTTTTACTCAATCGCGCAACGAGACTTCGGGGTTAGCCGCCGAACTTCTTGCGAATTTGCTGAACGGTGCGCAGCTGAGCCGCGGCCTCCGCCAGACGTGCAGCAGCAGATCCATAATCGAAATCTGCGCCTTTTTCATTCAGAGCACGCTCGGCAGCCTTGACGGCTTCCTGAGCTGAGGCTTCGTCCAGATCAGCAGCGCGTTGCACGGTATCGGCAAGCACTTTGACCATGTTCGGTTGAACCTCAAGGAAACCACCGGAGATGTAAAACACCTCGGCTTCGCCACCCTGCTTGATCAGGCGGATCGGACCTGGCTTCAGATCGGTGATCAACGGTGCGTGACCTGGAGCAATACCGATATCACCCAGGTTACCGTGTGCAATCACCATCTCGACCAGACCGGAGAAAATCTCTCCTTCCGCGCTGACGATATCGCAATGGACTGTCATAGCCATTTGCCTGCCTCAACCTGATTAGCGCCCGTTGCCGGGCGCCTGGATTACAGTTTCTTGGCTTTCTCGATCGCTTCTTCGATGCCGCCGACCATGTAAAACGCCTGTTCAGGCAGATGGTCGTAGTCACCGGCGAGGATGCCTTTGAAGCCAGCAATGGTGTCTTTCAGGGAAACGTATTTACCCGAGGCACCGGTGAAGACTTCAGCCACGAAGAACGGCTGCGACAGGAAGCGCTGAATCTTACGAGCGCGGGATACCAACTGCTTGTCGGTTTCCGACAGCTCGTCCATACCCAGGATCGCGATGATGTCTTTCAGCTCTTTGTAACGCTGCAGAACATACTGAACGCCGCGAGCGGTGTCGTAATGCTCCTGACCGATGACGTTCGGGTCCAGCTGGCGCGAAGTCGAGTCCAGTGGATCGACCGCTGGGTAGATACCCAGGGATGCGATGTCACGGGACAGAACGACAGTGGCGTCCAAGTGAGCAAACGTTGTAGCTGGCGATGGGTCAGTCAAGTCATCCGCCGGTACGTATACCGCCTGGATCGAAGTGATCGAGCCTTCCTTGGTCGAAGTGATGCGCTCTTGAAGCACGCCCATCTCTTCAGCCAGCGTCGGCTGGTAACCTACTGCAGACGGCATACGGCCCAGCAGTGCGGATACTTCAGTACCGGCCAGTGTGTAACGGTAGATGTTGTCGACGAACAACAGAACGTCGTTACCTTCGTCACGGAACTTCTCAGCCATGGTCAGGCCAGTCAGGGCGACGCGCAGACGGTTACCCGGCGGCTCATTCATCTGACCGTAGACCAGCGCTACTTTGTCCAGAACGTTGGAGTCCTTCATCTCGTGGTAGAAGTCGTTACCCTCACGAGTACGCTCGCCCACACCGGCGAACACGGAATAACCGCTGTGCTCGATGGCGATGTTACGGATCAGTTCCATCATGTTTACGGTCTTGCCGACACCGGCACCACCGAACAGACCGACTTTACCGCCTTTGGCAAACGGGCAAACCAGGTCGATGACCTTGATGCCGGTTTCCAGGAGGTCGTTGCCGCCAGCCTGATCAGCGAACGAAGGCGCAGGACGGTGAATGCCCCAGCGCTCTTCGGTCTCGATCGGGCCCGCTTCGTCGATCGGGTTGCCCAGTACGTCCATGATCCGGCCCAGCGTCGCTTTACCGACCGGTACGGAGATGGCTGCGCCGCTGTCGATAACGTCCAGACCGCGCTTCAAGCCTTCGGTGGAACCCATCGCAATGGTACGAACTACGCCGTCGCCCAGCTGCTGCTGAACTTCCAGAGTAGTTTCCGCGCCTTGTACTTTCAGCGCGTTGTAGATGCTCGGTACGCTGTCGCGTGGAAATTCCACGTCGATCACGGCGCCGATGATTTGAACGATACGTCCGCTACTCATTAGCTGGATCCTCTGAATATTTGAACCGTTAAACCGCGGCAGCGCCGCCGACGATTTCCGAGATCTCTTGGGTGATCGCTGCCTGACGCGCCTTGTTGTAGATCAGCTGCAAATCGCTGATCAGATCACCGGCGTTGTCAGTGGCGTTCTTCATCGCGATCATCCGCGCAGCCTGTTCAGCCGCGTTGTTCTCGACCACCGCCTGATAGACCTGCGACTCCACGTAACGGACCATCAAGCCGTCCAGCAGCTCTTTGGCGTCGGGTTCGTACAGGTAATCCCAGTGGTGCTTGAGTTCTTGATCCTGGGTCGCGACCAACGGAATCAACTGCTCGACCGTTGGCTGCTGAGTCATGGTGTTGATGAACTTGTTGGACACCACGGACAGGCGGTCAATACGGCCCTCCAGGTAAGCGTCCAGCATCACCTTGACGCTGCCGATCAAATCGTTGATCGACGGCTCTTCGCCCAAGTGGCTGATCGCAGCGACGACGTTACCGCCGAAGTTGCGGAAAAACGCCGCACCTTTGCTGCCGACCACGCACAGATCGATCTCTACGCCGTTTTCACGGTTCTTCGCCATGTCCTTGACCAAAGCCTTGAACAGGTTGGTATTCAAGCCACCACACAGACCACGGTCACTGCTCACCACGACGTAACCGACGCGCTTTACTTCGCGCTCGATCATGAAGGGATGACGGTATTCCGGGTTAGCGTTGGCGAGATGACCAATCACCTGGCGGATGCGCTCCGCGTAAGGACGGCTAGCAGCCATGCGCATTTGAGCCTTGCGCATTTTACTGACCGCCACTTTTTCCATGGCGCTGGTGATCTTTTGCGTGCTTTTGATGCTCGCAATCTTGCTGCGAATCTCTTTTGCGCCTGCCATGTAACACCTATCAGGTTAGCAAGCGGGAACCTCGCGGCTCCCGCTGCGGCTTACCAGGTTTGGGTGGCCTTGAACTTCTCGATACCGGCTTTCAGGCCAGAATCGATTTCGTCATTGAAGTCACCCTTCACGTTGATCTTCGCCATCAAATCGGCGTGATCTCGGTTGAAGTAAGCAATCAGCGCTTGTTCAAAGCTGCCAACCTTGGCGATTTCGACGTCAGTCAGGAACCCACGCTCAGCGGCATACAGCGACAGCGACATGTCAGCGATCGACATTGGCGCATATTGCTTCTGCTTCATCAGCTCGGTCACGCGCTGACCATGCTCAAGTTGCTTACGGGTCGCTTCGTCCAGATCAGAGGCGAACTGGGCAAATGCTGCCAGTTCACGGTACTGAGCCAGAGCGGTACGGATACCACCGGAGAGCTTCTTGATGATCTTGGTCTGAGCGGCACCACCCACACGGGATACCGAAACACCGGCGTTCACTGCCGGGCGGATGCCGGAGTTGAACATGGCCGATTCCAGGAAAATCTGACCGTCAGTGATGGAAATCACGTTGGTCGGAACGAACGCGGAAACGTCGCCAGCCTGGGTTTCGATGATCGGCAATGCGGTCAGGGAACCGGTTTTGCCGGTCACTGCGCCATTGGTGAACTTCTCTACGTACTCTTCCGAAACGCGGGATGCACGCTCCAGCAGACGGGAGTGGAGATAGAACACGTCGCCTGGGTAAGCTTCACGGCCTGGTGGACGGCGCAGGAGCAGGGAGATCTGGCGATAAGCCACGGCCTGCTTGGACAGATCGTCATAAACGATCAGTGCGTCTTCACCGCGGTCGCGGAAGTACTCGCCCATGGTGCAACCGGCATACGGAGCCAGGAATTGCAGCGCAGGAGATTCCGAAGCACTGGCCGCCACGATGATCGTGTTGGCCAGAGCGCCGTTTTCTTCCAGCTTGCGAGCAACGTTGGCGATGGTCGATTGCTTCTGACCGATTGCTACGTAGACGCAGAAAATGCCGCTGTTCTTCTGGTTGATGATCGCGT
Source organism: Pseudomonas sp. W5-36 (assembly GCF_046540455.1). Taxonomy (NCBI): domain Bacteria; kingdom Pseudomonadati; phylum Pseudomonadota; class Gammaproteobacteria; order Pseudomonadales; family Pseudomonadaceae; genus Pseudomonas; species Pseudomonas sp. W5-36. The sequence goes on from NZ_JAXCIQ010000012.1 coordinate 36,895, forward strand.
CGATCGCCAGAGCGGTTTTACCGATCTGACGGTCGCCGATGATCAGCTCACGCTGGCCACGGCCGACGGGGATCATCGCATCGACAGCCTTGTAGCCAGTCTGTACAGGCTGGTCTACCGACTTACGCCAGATCACGCCTGGAGCAACTTTCTCGACCGCATCGGTCTCGGTGTTGTTCAGCGGACCTTTGCCGTCGACAGGGTTGCCCAGTGCGTCGACCACGCGACCCAGGAGTTCCTTACCAACCGGAACTTCCAGGATGCGGCCGGTGCACTTGGCACTCATGCCTTCAGCCAGAGAGGTGTAAGCGCCCAGTACGACAGCACCCACGGAGTCTTGCTCCAGGTTCAGTGCCATACCGTAAACGCCGCCCGGGAACTCGATCATTTCGCCGTACATAGCGTCGGCGAGACCGTGAATCCGCACGATACCGTCAGACACGCTGACGACAGTGCCTTCGTTTCGGGCTTGGGAGGCTACATCGAGGTTCTCGATGCGGCCCTTGATGATTTCACTTATTTCGGAAGGATTGAGTTGCTGCATTGCTCTGCTGCCCCTTCAAACTCAAGATTTCAATGCTTCGGCTAGTTGCGCGAGTTTGCCGCGAACTGAGCCATCGATAACCAGGTCGCCGGCGCGGATGATGACACCACCTATCAGGGCAGCATCCTCCGCAGCGTGCAGGCGCACTTCCCGGCCGAGCCGTGCACTGAGAACCTTGGCGAGTTTGTCTTGCTGTTCTTGGTTCAATGCGAAGGCACTGGTTACATCCACATCTACCGATTTTTCCTGTTCGGCCTTGTAAAGCTCGAACAGTTCGGAGATCTCCGGCAGAAGCTGGAGACGGTCGTTTTCAGCAACGACGTGAATGAAATTCTGTGCCTTGGCATCGAACTTGTCGCCGCACACTTCAATAAAAGTGGCGGCCTTGTCTGCGCTCGTCAGTCGCGGGGCCTTGAGCATGCGCTGCATCGTGTCGTCTTGCGACACTGCAGCAGCCAGGCCGAGCATGGCTGACCAATTGGCCAGTTGCTGGTGCGCCTGTGCATGCTCGAAGGCTGCCTTAGCGTAAGGTCGGGCCAACGTGGTCAGTTCTGCCATGATCGCCCTCGCTTAAATTTCAGCAGCCAGTTTGTTTACCAGCTCCGCGTGCGCGTTTTGATCGATTGTGGCACCCAGGATCTTCTCTGCGCCGTTGACTGCCAGGCTACCCAGTTGGGCGCGCAGCGCGTCTTTGACGCCGTTCAGTTCCTGTTCGATCTCGGCCTGAGCCTGAGCCTTGATGCGGTCAGCTTCGACGCGAGCCTGTTCACGGGCTTCGTCGACAATCTGGGTACCGCGTTTCTTGGCTTGCTCAATGATCTCAGCTGCCTGAGCCTTAGCTTCGCGCAGTTGCTGACCCACTTTATCTTGGGCCAGCTCCAGGTCGCGAGCTGCTCGTGTAGCAGCGTCCAGTCCATCCGCAATCTTCTTCTGACGTTCGTGCAAAGCCGCGATGACCGGAGGCCACACGAACTTCATGCAGAACAGCACAAAAATGAAGAACGCAACGGACTGGCCAATCAGGGTTGCATTAATGTTCACGCCAACACCTCGCTCGTTCGTTGTCCATCACACCAATCAACTCGAAAATTCGAGTGATCAGCCAGCGAGTTGACCAACGAAGGGGTTCGCAAAAGTGAAGAACAGAGCGATACCAACACCGATCATGGTCACGGCGTCGAGCAGACCAGCCACGATGAACATTTTAACTTGCAGCATTGGAACCATTTCCGGTTGACGCGCAGCGCCTTCCAGGAATTTACCGCCCAGCAGGCCGAAACCGATTGCAGTACCCAGTGCGCCCAGGCCGATCAGCAGTGCAACAGCGATAGCAGTTAGACCAACTACAGTTTCCATCTTTCCTCCCGACTTTTACGTCGTATTGGTTAGGTTTTCTTAGATTAAAGCGGTAAAGCAAAATCGTTTCTTACATCAAGCCCTCGCGGGCACCCCCTCACCGAAGCAAGGGGATCATCAGACTCGCCAGGCGGGTCTCAATGGTTATCTTCGTGAGCCATCGACAGGTACACGATGGTCAGCATCATGAAGATGAACGCTTGCAGGGTGATGATCAGGATGTGGAACACAGCCCACGCCCATTGCAGGACCACGCCCAGACCGCTGAGCCACAGCAGGCCGCTGCCGAACATGACCGCGATCAGAATGAACACCAGCTCACCCGCGTACATGTTGCCGAACAGTCGCAGTGCCAGGGAGATCGGCTTGGCCACCAGAGTCACGAATTCAAGCAGGAAGTTCACCGGAATCAACAGAGCCTGAACGAAAATGTTCTTGCTGCCGAACGGGTGCAAGGTCAATTCGCCGATGAAGCCGCCGATACCCTTGATCTTGATGCTGTAAAAAATGATCAGCGCGAATACGGAGAGTGCCATACCCAGCGTCGCGTTCGGATCGGTTGTCGAGACGGCGCGGAAAGGAATGTGGTGATCACCGGTGACCATGATTGCCAACTGCGGGATCCAGTCGACAGGAATCAAGTCGACGGCGTTCATGAGGAACACCCAGGCAAAGATGGTCAATGCCAGAGGAGCGATCACGGCGCTACGGCCATGGAAGCTGTCTCGAACGCTGCCATCGACGAACTCGACGAGGACTTCAACGAAGTTTTGCAACGCGCCCGGCTGGCCGGAAGTCGCCTTTTTTGCGGCCATACGGAAGATAAGGACGAAAATCAGACCCAGTGCGACCGACCAGCCGAGGGTATCGACGTGGAAAGCCCAAAAGCCCATTTCTTTTGCTTCCGCCGCAGAATGCGCGAAGCCCCAACTGCCGTCAGGCAAATGACCAAAGGTCAAATTCTGCAAGTGGTGCTGGATATAGCCCGAAGCTGTCTGCTCTGCCATGGTTGCCTCAAACGCCCTAAGGTCTCGAAAGTCTTGTTTTCAGTAGCAGGGGCGCAAACCAACTGACCAGTTGGGTCAGTATGAATACGCCGAAAACCGCCAGCGGAGCCAGCGGCTTTACTCCTGCAAACGTCAGTGCAAAAAGCACTGCCGTAAAAATCAGCTTGCCTGCCTCGCCGGCGTAGAACGACCGAACGATGGCCTGCGCTGCCCTGGCCCCGGAGTACCGGAATGCCTTATGAGCAAAATACAAATTCGGCAGCCAGGCTATCAGGCCTCCGCAAAGCCCCGAATACCCGGCCACGACACCATGCCACTGCCAAAGCGCCAGCGCAGCCCCGAGAAGGACAATCAACTGAGCCAGCAAGATCGGGAAAACAGCCAGGCGATGGAATGGCAAGCGGTTTGGCGTGCGTGTCTCCATCACATGGGCTCCTCGTGAGCCGGCCGCCAAAATCAATAACTTGGCATAAATTGTGCCGACAAAATGCGCGCAGAGTATAGGGGCGGTTCAGCCCCTATTCAACTGCCAGGTAGTGATTTCCGACTACGCGCTACGCATGATTTGTTTCAGCGAATGTGGGCGAGCACACCCTGCAGCTCATCCAGAGAGTTATAACGGATAACCAACTGACCTTTGCCCTTCTGTCCATGGCGGATTTGCACCGCGGAGCCCAGCCGCTCGGCGAGGCGCTGCTCCAGACGTGTGATGTCAGGATCGGCCTTCACTGGCTCCGCAGCGTCCTGCTTCCCGCTGAGCCACTGGCGAACCAGTGCCTCGGTCTGACGCACAGTCAGACCGCGTGCGACAACGTGTCGCGCCCCATCAACCTGCTGATCTTCGGGTAGACCCAGCAGCGCACGGGCGTGGCCCATCTCCAGATCACCATGGGAAAGCATTGTCTTGATCGCTTCCGGCAATGCGATCAGTCGCAGCAGATTCGCGACGCTGACTCGCGATTTACCCACCGCCTCGGCCACTTGCTGTTGGGTCAGCTGAAATTCCTGCTGCAGACGCTGCAGTGCAATCGCTTCCTCGATCGGATTCAAGTCCTCGCGCTGAATGTTCTCGATCAGCGCCATCGCGATGGCCGCTTCATCAGGCACGTCGCGCACCATGGCAGGGATGGTTTCGATCCCTGCCTGCTGGCTCGCGCGCCAGCGGCGCTCTCCTGCGATGATTTCGAAGCGGTTGTCAGCAATCGGACGGACCACGATCGGCTGCATCACCCCTTGCGCCTTGATCGAGTTCGCCAGTTCTTCCAATGCCTGGGGATCCATATCACGACGTGGCTGATATTTGCCTCGTTGAATAAGGTCCAGCGGAATGTGCTGAAGCTCGCGCTCACTGGCCTTCACCGCCTGTTCTTCCAGGGCGGTGACGGTGGGGCTGCTCAGCAGTGCGTCCAGCCCACGTCCGAGTCCACGTTTCTTGACGGCCATGGAATTTCCTTAAGTGGGCTGGGCCGCGGCACGACTGCCGCGACGTTGGCGACGGACCATCTCGCCCGCAAGCGCCAGGTAAGCCAGCGCGCCGCGAGATGTCTTGTCGTACGCCAACGCCGGCATGCCGAAGCTGGGCGCCTCAGCCAGTCGAATATTGCGCGGGATAACGGTGTCGTAGAGCTGGTCGCCAAAGTGCTCTTTTAGCTGCGCCGAAACATCGTTGATCAGGCTGAGCCGCGGGTCGTACATGGTCCGCAGCAAGCCTTCGATCTTGAGTTGAGGGTTGAGTAACTCACCGATGCGCTTGATGTTATCCACAAGGTCGCTCAAACCTTCGAGCGCGAAATACTCGCACTGCATGGGGATAATGACGCCATCGGCCGCAACCAGCGCATTCAGCGTCAGCATCGAAAGCGATGGAGGGCAGTCGATGAGGATGTAATCGTAATTCTCGCGGATGGGCGCCAGTGCCGAACGCAGACGCGATTCCTTCATCTGCATTTCGAGCAGGACCACCTCGGCAGCCGTCAAATCACGGTTTGCCGGCAGCAGCTGATAGCCCCCGTGTTCGGAAAAGTGCATGGCCTGATTCAGGTCGCATTCGCCAATCAGCAAATCGTAGACCGAATGCTCGAGCGCATGCTTATCCACACCGCTGCCCATGGTGGCATTGCCTTGCGGATCGAGATCGATCAACAGCACCCGACGCTTGGTAGCCACCAGCGAAGCCGCGAGGTTGATGCAGGTTGTGGTCTTACCCACCCCCCCTTTTTGGTTCGCTATCGCGAATACCTTAGCCATTCTTGCGTGTGTTCCCTGTCATGCCGTGCGGCGCAGTATCAGCAGATGCCGTTGACCTTGGCAACCGGGTACGGCCAAGGCTTGCGCGCTTTCCAGATGAAAATCTGCGGGCAATGCTACCAGTTCATCCACCGGATGCAGACCCTTCATTGCCAACCAGCGCGTTTCACCGTCGCCCATGTGCCGAGTCCACTGGGTAAAGTCTTCCAGGCTGCTGAAAGCGCGGGAGATAATCCCGTTGAACGGCAGCTCAGGCTGGAATGCTTCGGCACGGCTGTGGATAACTTCAAGATTGGCCAGCGCCAGCTCGAGTTTGACCTGCGTCAGAAACCGAGTCTTTTTGCCGTTGCTGTCCAGCACGGTGACTTTCATCTCTGGAAACAGGATGGCCAGCGGGATACCCGGCATCCCGCCGCCACTGCCGACATCCAGCTGACGCTCACCTTCGATGAAACGCACCACGCTCAAGCTGTCCAGCAGATGGCGAGAGACCATCTCATCCGGATCACGAACTGCGGTCAGGTTGTAGGCCTTGTTCCACTTGATCAGCAAGGCCAGATACGCCAGCAACTGACTATGTTGGCTCTCGCTCAAATCGACGCCGAGCTCTCGAGCGCCGAGCGTCAGCTCTTCTGCGTGCTGCGGGGAAACCATCGAATTCAAGCGCTTTGCTCCAACTGACGGCCCGCGCCGCGTTTTTTCAAATGAATCATCAACAGAGAAATCGCCGCCGGGGTAACGCCGGGAATCCGCGAGGCTTGGCCTAGGGTTTCCGGACGAGTTATCCCCAGCTTGCTCTGGATTTCTTTGGACAGACCGGAAATCCCGGTGTAGTCGATGTCAGCAGGGAGTCGAGTATTTTCGCTGGCACGCAGACGAGTGATTTCATCTTGCTGACGGTCGATGTAACCGGCGTACTTGGTCTTGATTTCGACCTGTTCAGCGACCTGCGGGTCAGGCGAGCCGTGGCCGGTCAGCGCAACCAGGCTGGCGTAATCCACTTCGGGGCGGCTCAGCAGATTCAGCAGATTGTATTCGTGGGTCAATGGCGTGCCGAAGTGCGCCGAGACCGCATCGCCCTGCTCGGTACCCGGACGAATCCAGGTGGACTTCAGGCGTTGTTCTTCCAGCTCGATGCCCTCACGCTTGGCACAGAACGCCGCCCAGCGGGCGTCGTCGACCAACCCCAGCGCCCGACCCTGTTCAGTCAGACGCAAGTCCGCGTTGTCTTCGCGCAAAATCAGCCGGTATTCGGCGCGCGAGGTGAACATCCGGTACGGCTCTTGTGTGCCCAGCGTAATCAGGTCATCCACCAGCACGCCGATGTAAGCTTCATCGCGACGCGGACACCAGCTGTCCTTGCCTTGAGCCCTGAGGGCCGCGTTGGCACCGGCGAGCAAACCTTGCGCACCGGCTTCTTCGTAACCGGTCGTGCCGTTGATCTGGCCTGCAAAGAACAAACCACCGATAACCTTGGTTTCCAGGCTGTACTTCAGGTCGCGCGGGTCGAAGTAGTCGTACTCGATGGCATAGCCAGGCCGAACAATGTGGGCGTTTTCCATCCCGCGAATAGACCGGACGATCTGGAGCTGTACATCGAACGGCAGCGAGGTCGATATACCGTTTGGATAAAGCTCATGGGTCGTCAAACCTTCCGGTTCGATAAACACCTGATGGCTTTCCTTGTCGGCAAAACGATGGATCTTGTCCTCAATCGACGGGCAATAGCGCGGGCCGACCCCTTCGATCTCCCCGGCAGCAGAATACATCGGCGACCGATCCAGATTGGCCGCAATGATTTCGTGGGTCTGGGCATTGGTGTGAGTAATCCAGCAACTGACCTGGCTCGGGTGCTGGGCCTGGGAGCCCATGAACGACATCACGGGGATCGGCGTATCGCCCGGCTGTTCTGTCATCACCGAGAAATCCACAGATCGGCCATCGATGCGCGGAGGTGTGCCCGTTTTCAGACGGCCCACTCTCAGCGGGAGCTCACGGAGCCTGCGTGCAAGCGCAATGGATGGCGGATCACCGGCGCGACCGCCTGAATAGTTCTGTAGACCAATGTGGATAAGTCCGCCCAGAAAGGTACCCGTGGTGAGAACCACGGAGTCGGCCATAAATCGCAGGCCCATCTGAGTCACTACGCCGCGCACCTGGTCTTGCTCAACGATCAGGTCGTCGCATGCCTGCTGGAATACCCAGAGGTTGGGCTGGTTTTCAATAATTTCCCTGACCGCCGCCTTGTACAACACCCGGTCAGCCTGGGCACGCGTTGCCCGGACAGCTGGGCCTTTGCGGCTATTGAGCACGCGGAACTGGATACCACTTTTGTCAGTGGCCGTTGCCATTGCTCCGCCAAGCGCATCGATCTCTTTGACCAGATGACTCTTCCCGATGCCACCAATGGCCGGGTTGCAACTCATTTGGCCGAGGGTTTCCACGTTGTGCGTAAGCAGCAGGGTGGTAGCACCCATACGTGCGGACGCCAGTGCTGCCTCGGTACCGGCATGACCGCCGCCGATGACGATCACTTGAAAACGGGAAGGGAAATCCACCACGCACCTCGTGCCTGTTGATTGGGGGGAATAGGAATGGCGGCAAGTATAGGGACTTACCCCCCCTTAAGAAACCCGTTGCGCAAAATCTAACCAGCTGTGGATGAATAGCGGTTATAGAAATTAAAAAGAAAGAAATTTATAAGATCTTTGTTTTTATGTTTATTTCTACTGAGCACCCTTTCTGTGGATAAAGTCATGAGGGCCTTTATCTACGTGCTGTACAGAGAATCAAAACCCTGTGTCCATGTGACCAAGAGCCCCTTGGATAACGGGTCTAAGCCTGTGGATTAAATGACCAGTTGTCCACAGGCACGATTGTCCTCAGGTCAGACGCCTGTTTATCAACCGAGCTCAGTCGCGGTTATGCACAGGGCTTATCCGAGCATTCAGGTGCTGAACGGTTAAATTCGAGGTGCACTTATCCGCCGGCGCGCTGATCGGAAGTCACGAAAAATGGGATGAGTGAATCGATATGAGGCAGGTCCGGAGAGATTGACCTGCCTGGGGATAGGGCGTGGTGCTATTTGCCGATGCAAAAGCTGGAGAAAATCCGCCCCAATAAGTCGTCCGAGCTGAAGGCGCCGGTAATTTCGCCAAGGGACTGCTGGGCTTGGCGCAGGTCCTCGGCAAGTAGCTCACCCGCGCCGGCTAAGGTCAGCTGCGAGCGTCCATGCTCGAGAGAAGCACTTGCCGTGTGCAACGCCTCAAGATGGCGCCGGCGTGCACTGAAGCTTCCCTCGGCTGTTTGCTGATACCCCATGCACGCCTTCAGATGCTCGCGCAAAAGCTCCACACCTTCCCCACCGGCCTTTGCACTCAGGCTGATGGTCACGTGGCCATCGACGCTGGTCACCAGTTCCACTGGTTCGTCGCTCAAGTCCACCTTGTTACGAATCAGGGTGACATGGGCCGGGTCAGGCCGTTGATCGAGGAACTCTGGCCACAGTGCAAAGGGATCGCAGGCCTCGGGCGCCGTTGCATCGACCACCAACAAAATGCGATCTGCCTGGCCTATCGCCTGAAGCGCGCGTTGAACGCCTATCTTTTCCACCTGATCGTCGGTATCACGCAGACCGGCAGTGTCCACAACATGAAGTGGCATCCCGTCAATGTGGATATGTTCACGGAGGACATCCCGGGTTGTGCCGGCAATCTCAGTTACGATCGCCGCTTCTTTACCCGCCAGTGCATTCAGGAGACTGGATTTACCGGCATTTGGCCTGCCGGCGATAACCACATTCATGCCATCCCTGAGTAACGCTCCCTGATTGGCCTCATGCAACACTGTGGATAACTGATTGCGTACGTTATCCAACATGGTCAGCACGTGACCGTCCGCGAGAAAGTCGATTTCCTCCTCTGGAAAGTCGATGGCCGCTTCAACGTAAATGCGCAGGCTGATGAGTTTCTCAGTGAGCTCATGCACTCGCTGGGAAAATGCACCCTGCAGCGACCTCAAGGCGTTACGCGCAGCTTGCGCAGAACTCGCCTCAATGAGGTCCGCAATCGCCTCGGCTTGGGCCAGGTCAAGCTTGTCATTGAGAAATGCGCGTTCGCTGAATTCACCCGGCCGTGCCAGGCGGCACCCCAGCTGCACACAACGCTGCAGCAACATATCCAGAACCACAGGCCCACCATGCCCCTGAAGCTCGAGCACATCCTCCCCGGTGAACGAGTGGGGTCCTGAAAAATAAAGACCAATACCCTCGTCAATCACTTCGCCGCTTTCTCCCTTGAAAGCGCCGTAATGTGCGTAACGAGGCTTTGGCAATTTGCCAAGAATCACCTCGGCGCATTTGCAAGCTTTCGGGCCGGAAATACGGACGATACCCACGCCTCCTCGTCCTGGAGCCGTTGCAATGGCCGCAATGGTTTCTGACAGAACATTCATGGACCGACTCCTGGACAACCGACGGATAGCAAAACGCCCCACTAGGGGGCGTTTTGAATAACTTGTTAACAGGGTAGATCAGGCTTCAGCTTTCTTGGCTTTCGCTTCGATGCTGCGGGTGATGTACCACTGTTGGGTAATGGACAAGGTGTTGTTCACAACCCAGTACAGCACCAGACCAGCCGGGAACCACAGGAAGAAGAACGTGAAGATGATTGGCATCAGCTTCATGACCTTGGCCTGCATCGGGTCCGGAGGTGTCGGGTTCAAACGCTGCTGGATGAACATGGTAGCGCCCATGATGATCGGCAGGATAAAGAACGGATCTTTGATCGACAGGTCGGTTATCCACAGCAGCCAAGGCGCCTGGCGCATCTCGACGCTTTCAAGCAGTACCCAGTACAGCGACAGGAACACCGGCATCTGTACCAGAATCGGCAAGCATCCACCCAACGGGTTGATCTTCTCTTTCTTGTACAGCTCCATCATCGACTGAGACAGCTTCTGACGATCGTCGCCATGTTGCTCTTTCAGCGCGGCAAGGCGCGGAGCGACTGCACGCATGCGTGCCATCGACTTGTAACTGGCCGCCGACAGAGGGAAGAAAAGCCCTTTGATCAGCATGGTCAGGAAGATGATCGACCAGCCCCAGTTGCCCACGATGCTGTGGATATGTTGCAGAAGCCAGAAAATAGGCTGGGCAATAAACCACAGAATCCCGTAATCCACCGTCAATTCCAGACCTGGGGACAACTCCTTCAGGACTGCCTGACTCTTCGGCCCGGCGTAAAGCGTTGTAGTGGTCTCGGCTTTTGCGCCCGGTGCGACTGTCAGTGCCGGGCCTGTGAAACCGATGATGTAATTGCCGGCACTGTCCTTACGGGTGGTGACGGTGTTGCTATCAGTTTTGTTCGGAATCCAGGCGGTCACGAAGTAATGCTGCAACCAGGCAACCCAACCACCCTGAACGGTGTCCTTCACCGAACCTTTGTCGATGTCCTTCATGGAAACCTTTTTGTAAGGCTCCGAAGGAGTCCACATCGCAGCCCCCAGATAGGTGGCCGTGCCAGTGGCAGTCGTCGAGGATGGGTCAGCGCTCGAATCACGTTTCAGCTGTGCGAACAGGTTACCGTTCCAAGGCTGGGCGCTCTGGTTGTCAATCACGTAAGAAACGGTCAGGTCATACAGACCGCGTTTGAACGTAAAGCGCTTGATGTAGTTGACGCCGCCGTCGCTGAATTTCAGGTCGACGACCAAGTCGTTCTGACCATCAGTCAACTGGTAGCTTTTCTGCGTAGCCGAGTAGACCGGGCGACCAGTGGCTCGGGCATCAGGGCCGTTTGCGCCAGTCAGACCGCTCTGAGCGAGAAAGATCCGTTCGCCGCCGTTATCGAACAGCTGGAAAGGAATCTCGGGATGATCCTGACGGCGTGGATAAAGTGGCAAACGAAGCTGCACCACGTCGCCGCCGACCGGATCGATTTCCAGATTAAGGACGTCTGTCTTCACCTGGATCAGATCTTTGCTGGTAGCCACCGGCATTTCCGCCGGCGCAGCCACTTCGCCGGTAGCGCTAGGAACGTCTGCATTGGCAGCCGCTGAACCTTGCGGAGCATCAGGAATAGCGGATGTATTGGTGTTGGCAGCAACATTCTGAGTCGGCAAGGCAGCCTGACCGTAGTCCTGGTTCCATTTCAGGACACCGACATAGGTCACGATTGCCAGGGCGACGATCAGGATCGTGCGTTTAATATCCATGATTACTCGGCCATCGAAGAGGAACGGGAGGTGGGAGCAGGTGGAACCGGGTCATAACCACCGGGATTCCACGGATGACACCGACCTAAGCGACGTAAGGTCAGCCAGCCACCGCGCACCAGACCATAATTTTCAATGGCCTCGTACGCGTAGCAGGAGCAACTGGGGTAGAAACGACAGTGACTGGCCATCAGAGGACTGATGGCATAGCGGTAAAACTGGATCGGAACGAGCGCCAGTTTACGCATCAGTACTGTCTACCCCCGCAGTTTCGGTTTTAAGTTCGGGATCGGGCCGGCTGCGCGCCAGACGTTTCCAGAGCTTGCCGAAATGCTGAATCAATTCGGGGTTTTCAATATCACCCAAGCCTTTGCGTGCAACGACGACGATATCCCATCCGACCAGGTTGTCCTGGTGAAGGCGAAACGACTCACGCATCAGGCGTTTCAAACGGTTGCGCTCGACGGAGAGCTTCACGCTCTTCTTTCCGATCACCAGCCCTAGACGGGGATGATCAAGGTCGTTGTTGCGCACAAGGAGCAGGAGATTTTTTCCCGGAACCTTGCCGGTGGGGGAGTCAAAGACTGCCTTGAAATGCCGGGGTGTCAGCAAACGCTTTTCCCGACTGAAGTCCTGACTCACCACCTGTGCCGATTAATCAAACTGCCAGACGCTTACGGCCTTTGGCGCGACGACGCGACAGAACTGCGCGACCGTTTTTGGTGGCCATACGAGCACGGAAACCGTGGGTGCGAGCGCGCTTGATAGTGCTGGGTTGGAAAGTACGTTTCATGGCGTGTTACCTGGTTCGTCCACAACGGGCCGGAATGGCCCCCGTTTTAAGAGACCGGGGATTCTAGAGAAAGCGGGCCCGCAGGTCAATTTCCAACCAATGTTTCTTGCATTTAGTTCCTGGGTCCATTTCGTCGACAGCGATCTATCCGTCGGTACATTCTTGGGACGTAGATATAGAAATAAAGAAGGAAGGTATTTAAAGCTTCTTTGTAAAGCTTATAAAAGCTTAGGGAGAGGATTTCTGTGGATAAACCGCTGCAGACCACGTACTGCTTGATGTACAGAGGAATGAAAGTCTGTCCACTAGCAGTGCCGCAGCTGTGCGACGGCTGGCGACAAGCTGTGCATAGAAGCGTTACTTATCCACAGCTGATTTATCCACAGACTTCAACCCATCGTTATGCAGAGAGCTAACCCTCGGTTATCCACAGAGCTTAACTATCCACCGGCTGTCGTCTTTTTAGGCGCTTTGTGCAGGCTTTCGTGCGCTGGCGCTCTACCTTCGTGTGGATAAGTCAGCTACGGGTGGTTACAATGGCCGCTTGTTTTTGCCACGCCGGCTTCAGAATCTAGGGGATATTTGTGTCAGTGGAACTTTGGCAGCAATGCGTTGAGCTTTTGCGCGATGAGCTGCCTGCCCAGCAATTCAACACCTGGATCCGACCTTTACAAGTTGAAGCCGAAGGCGACGAATTGCGCGTGTATGCGCCCAACCGGTTTGTGCTGGACTGGGTGAATGAGAAGTACCTGGGTCGATTGCTCGAGTTGCTGGGCGAGCATGGCCAGGGAATTGCGCCGGCGCTGTCCTTATTAATAGGCAGCAAGCGCAGCTCTGCTCCACGCGCCGCTCCGAACGCTCCGCTTGCAGCAGCGGCTGCCGCTTCTCAGGCCGCCGAGTTGGCAGCCACCAGCGAAGCACCGGCTGTAGCACGAGCGCCGCAGTCCGTGGCGACGCCTGCTCCGATGATTCAGACCTCATTGAATGTCGAGGATGAGCCTTCCAGGGCGAGCTTCGATCCGATGGCTGGCGCCAGTTCTCAGCAAGCTCCTGCGCGCGCCGAGCAGCGTAATGTTCAGGTTGAGGGAGCGCTGAAGCACACCAGCTATCTGAACAGGACCTTCACGTTCGAGAACTTTGTCGAAGGTAAATCGAACCAACTGGCGCGGGCTGCTGCCTGGCAGGTAGCTGACAATCCCAAGCATGGGTACAACCCGCTCTTCCTTTACGGAGGTGTGGGTCTGGGTAAAACCCACTTGATGCATGCTGTGGGTAACCACCTGCTCAAGAAGAATCCGAACGCCAAAGTCGTGTATCTGCACTCCGAGCGATTCGTGGCGGATATGGTCAAGGCGCTACAGCTCAATGCCATTAATGAGTTCAAACGCTTCTATCGCTCCGTCGACGCACTATTGATTGATGACATTCAATTTTTTGCGCGCAAGGAACGTTCTCAGGAAGAGTTTTTCCACACCTTCAACGCCCTTCTCGAAGGCGGTCAGCAGGTTATTCTCACGAGTGACCGCTACCCCAAGGAAATCGAAGGCCTTGAAGAGCGGCTCAAGTCACGCTTCGGCTGGGGTCTGACGGTGGCAGTCGAGCCACCGGAACTTGAAACACGCGTGGCGATTTTGATGAAGAAGGCGGATCAGGCGAAAGTCGATCTGCCTCACGACGCCGCATTTTTTATCGCGCAGCGAATCCGCTCCAATGTGCGTGAGCTTGAGGGTGCGCTGAAGCGCGTCATCGCTCACTCACACTTCATGGGTCGGGACATCACGATCGAGCTGATCCGTGAATCGCTGAAAGATTTGCTCGCGCTGCAGGACAAACTGGTGAGTGTGGATAACATTCAGCGGACTGTTGCTGAGTACTACAAGATAAAGATCTCCGACCTGCTTTCCAAACGCCGCTCCAGGTCTGTTGCGCGACCGCGGCAAGTGGCGATGGCATTGTCAAAGGAGCTGACCAATCACAGCCTTCCTGAAATCGGCGATGTGTTTGGCGGCCGGGACCACACAACGGTCTTGCACGCGTGCCGGAAGATCAATGAGCTTAAAGAATCCGATGCGGACATCCGCGAGGACTACAAGAACCTGCTGCGGACTTTGACAACGTGATGCCGACGCAGCTTATCAAGGCAAGGGACTAGACCATGCATTTCACCATTCAACGCGAAGCCCTGTTGAAACCCCTGCAACTGGTCGCGGGCGTCGTTGAACGCCGTCAGACCTTGCCGGTTCTGTCGAACGTGCTACTGGTCGTGGAGGGCCAGCAGCTGTCTTTGACTGGTACTGACCTCGAAGTCGAGCTGGTCGGCCGCGTGCAGTTGGAAGAGCCTGCAGAGCATGGCGAGATCACGGTTCCTGCGCGCAAGCTGATGGACATCTGCAAAAGTATTCCGAATGATGCGCTCATCGACATCAAGCTCGACGAGCAGAAGCTGATCGTCAAAGCGGGCCGCAGCCGTTTCACGCTTTCGACCCTGCCTGCCAACGACTTTCCTACCGTCGAAGAAGGCCCGGGTTCGCTTACATTCAGCCTCGTTCAAAGCAAATTGCGCCGGTTAATCGAGCGCACCAGCTTTGCAATGGCCCAGCAGGACGTTCGCTACTACCTTAACGGTATGCTGCTTGAGGTTCAGTCGGGCATTCTGCGCGCGGTTGCAACCGACGGGCACCGTCTTGCGATGTGTTCCATGGCCGCCGAGATCGAGCAGGCTGACCGTCATCAAGTGATCGTGCCGCGTAAGGGTATCCTGGAATTGGCCCGGTTACTGACCGAGCAAGATGGCCTGGTCAGTATCGTATTGGGTCAACATCACATTCGTGCAACCACGGGTGAGTTCACGTTCACGTCCAAGCTGGTCGACGGTAAATTCCCGGACTATGAGCGAGTGCTTCCCAAGGGCGGCGACAAGCTCGTCGTGGGTGATCGTCAGGCGCTGCGGGAAGCGTTCAGCCGTACCGCGATTCTCTCGAACGAGAAGTACCGGGGCATTCGCCTTCAACTGGCCAACGGTCAGTTGAAGATTCAAGCCAATAACCCTGAGCAGGAAGAGGCCGAGGAAGAAATCAGCGTCGACTACAATGGCAGCTCTCTGGAGATCGGATTCAACGTGAGCTATCTGCTCGACGTACTAGGTGTCATGACCACGGAGCAAGTCCGTCTGATCCTCTCTGATTCCAACAGCAGTGCTTTGGTGCAGGAATCCGGTAATGACGACTCGGCCTATGTCGTTATGCCGATGCGTCTGTAACAGCAGTTGATCAATGTCTCTTAGCCGCGTCTCGGTCACCGGGGTGCGCAATCTGCACCCGGTGACCTTCTCTCCTTCTCCCCGCATCAACATCCTGTATGGCGCTAACGGCAGTGGGAAAACCAGTGTCCTTGAAGCGATTTATCTTCTCGGCTTGGCGCGCTCATTCCGCAGTGTACGGCTGCAGCCGGTCATTCAATATGAGCAACCTGCGTGTACAGTCTTTGGCCAGGTAGAACTCGCCGAAGGCGGCCACAGCAGCCTTGGCATTTCCCGCGATCGCCAAGGAGATTTCCAGATTCGTATCGACGGCCAAAACGCCAAAAGCGCCGCGCAACTTGCCGAAACTCTGCCGCTGCAACTGATCAACCCCGACAGCTTTCGGCTCCTTGAAGGCGCTCCTAAAATTCGTCGTCAGTTCCTGGATTGGGGAGTGTTCCACGTGGAACCTCGTTTCATGTCGACTTGGCAGCGGCTCCAGAAGGCCCTGAGGCAGCGGAACTCGTGGCTTCGGCATGGTACACTTGACGCCGCTTCGCAGGCCGCTTGGGACCGTGAGCTGTGTCTTGCTAGCGATGAAATTGATGAGTTTCGGCGCGCTTATATCAAAGCGTTGAAACCTGTGTTCGAGCAAACCCTGAGTGAGCTTGTTCAGATCGATGGGCTGACGCTTAGTTACTATCGAGGATGGGACAAGGAAAAAAACCTGAGTGACGTGCTGGCATCTTCGCTTTACCGCGATCAGCAGATGGGTCACACGCAAGCGGGACCCCAACGTGCAGATCTACGCTTGCGGCTAGGCGGACACAACGCGGCGGATATCCTTTCCCGTGGGCAGCAGAAACTCGTGGTCTGCGCCCTTCGCATTGCGCAGGGACATTTAGTCAGCACGGCCCGTCGTGGCCAATGTATTTACCTCGTCGACGATCTGCCATCGGAGCTCGATGAGAATCACCGCGGTGCGCTATGTCGCCTGCTGGAAGAATTACGCTGCCAGGTATTTATCACCTGCGTAGATCATGAATTGTTGAGGGAAGGCTGGCAGACGGAAACGCCAGTTGCTTTGTTCCACGTGGAACACGGCAATATCACCCAGACCCACGACCACCGGGAGTGAAGGCATGAGCGAAAACCAAACGTACGACTCGACCAGCATCAAAGTGCTGAAAGGGCTCGATGCCGTACGCAAGCGTCCTGGTATGTATATCGGCGACACAGACGATGGCAGCGGCCTCCACCATATGGTGTTTGAGGTTGTAGACAACTCGATCGATGAGGCATTGGCCGGTCACTGTGACGACATCAGCATCATTATTCACCCGGATGAATCGATCACTGTTCGCGATAACGGTCGTGGCATTCCGGTCGATGTGCACAAAGAAGAAGGCGTTTCCGCAGCCGAAGTCATCATGACTGTGTTGCACGCCGGCGGTAAGTTTGACGATAACTCCTACAAAGTATCCGGCGGTCTGCACGGTGTGGGCGTTTCAGTGGTGAACGCGCTGTCTGAGGTGTTGAACCTGACTGTTCGCCGCAGTGGAAAAGTCTGGGAACAGACGTACGTCCACGGTGTTCCACAAGAGCCAATGCAAATCGTTGGTGAAAGTGATACCACGGGGACAGAGATTCACTTCAAGCCCTCCTCTGAAACCTTCAAGAACATTCACTTTAGCTGGGACATTCTCGCCAAGCGCATTCGTGAGCTGTCGTTCCTCAACTCCGGTGTGGGTATCGTTCTTAAAGACGAGCGCAGCGGCAAAGAAGAGCTGTTCAAGTATGAAGGCGGTCTGCGCGCATTCGTCGAGTACCTGAATACCAACAAGACGCCTGTGAATCAGGTCTTCCACTTCAACATCCAGCGTGAAGATGGCATAGGCGTTGAAATTGCCCTGCAGTGGAATGACAGCTTCAACGAGAACCTGTTGTGCTTCACCAACAACATTCCACAGCGCGACGGTGGTACCCACCTCGTCGGCTTCCGCTCTGCGCTGACTCGGAACCTGAACAACTACATTGAGCAGGAAGGTCTGGCCAAGAAGCATAAGGTCGCCACCACCGGTGACGATGCGCGTGAAGGCCTGACAGCGATCATTTCCGTCAAAGTCCCCGACCCTAAGTTCAGCTCCCAAACGAAAGACAAGCTGGTGTCTTCAGAAGTGAAGACTGCGGTTGAGCAGGAGATGGGCAAGTATTTCTCTGACTTCTTGCTCGAGAACCCGAACGAAGCAAAAGCCGTCGTCGGCAAGATGATCGATGCAGCGCGTGCCCGTGAAGCTGCCCGTAAAGCACGTGAAATGACCCGTCGCAAGGGCGCGCTGGATATCGCAGGCTTGCCCGGCAAACTGGCCGACTGCCAGGAAAAGGACCCTGCCCTTTCCGAGTTGTACCTCGTGGAAGGTGACTCTGCTGGCGGTTCCGCCAAGCAGGGACGTAACCGTAAGACCCAGGCCATCCTGCCACTCAAGGGCAAGATCCTGAACGTGGAGAAGGCGCGCTTCGACAAGATGATCTCGTCTCAGGAAGTGGGCACGTTGATCACGGCGCTGGGCTGCGGTATTGGCCGTGACGAGTACAACATCGAAAAGCTGCGCTACCACAACATCATCATCATGACCGATGCTGACGTCGACGGTTCGCACATCCGTACCCTGTTGCTGACTTTCTTCTTCCGTCAGTTGCCGGAGCTGGTTGAACGCGGTTACATCTACATTGCTCAACCGCCGTTGTACAAGGTGAAGAAAGGCAAGCAAGAGCAGTACATCAAAGACGACGATGCCATGGAAGAGTACATGACTCAGTCGGCCCTTGAAGATGCGAGCCTGCACCTGAACGAATCGGCGCCTGGCATTTCCGGCGCAGCGTTGGAGAAACTGGTTCACGACTTCCGCATGGTCATGAAGACCTTGAAGCGTCTGTCCCGTTTGTACCCGCAAGAGCTGACCGAGCACTTCGTTTATCTGCCGGCTGTGCCAATGGAGCAGTTGTCGGATCATGCGGCCATGCAAGAGTGGCTGGCGAAGTTTGATGAGCGCCTGCGGGTGGGTGAGAAGTCCGGGTTGGTCTACAAGGCCAGCTTGCGTGAAGACCGCGAGCGTAACGTATGGCTGCCAGAGGTCGAGCTGATCTCCCACGGCCTGTCCAACTACGTGACGTTCAACCGCGATTTCTTCGGCAGCAATGACTACAAGACAGTCACTGCACTCGGTGCTCAGATCAGCACGTTGCTGGAAGAAGGCGCTTACGTTCAACGTGGTGAACGCAAGAAAGCGGTTACCGAGTTCAAGGAAGCACTGGCCTGGTTAATGGCAGAGAGCACCAAGCGCCATACCATTCAGCGCTATAAAGGTCTCGGTGAGATGAACCCTGATCAGTTGTGGGAAACCACGATGGACCCAAGCGTGCGACGCATGCTCAAGGTGACGATCGAAGACGCCATCGGCGCTGATCAGATTTTCAACACACTGATGGGTGACGCCGTCGAACCGCGCCGTGACTTCATCGAAGCCAACGCACTGGCAGTGTCGAACCTGGACTTCTAAGGTTCACCCGTAAATAAAACAGCCCCAACGATGTGAATCGATTGGGGCTGTTTTCGTTTAGGCATTCAGCTCACTGTTTTAATCGGACTGCTCGGCGCTGGGTTCCGCCCTCTCCTGCTCAACCGTTTGCCCCATTCGATACCGCGCAGTTCAATGAACCGATGGCTGATAGCGGATATACCCACGATGACGATTAACAGACCGATGAGCACGGAGTGGTCAGCTGCTGCATTGTGAAAGGAAAGCAATGGACCTGGGGCGGCAGCAGCATAAGTCACGATCGTGAAGCCGGTGACTTTCCCTATTAGAAGCATGGCGAGGGTGAAGGCGAAGAGGACCATCGCATGAGTCATGTAGATCGAGTACGACAGCGTGCCCAATTTCTCGAATGGGCTAGCCTTCAGCAACGTCGAGATCACCCCTCCCTCAAAGGAGAAAATCAACATAAGCACGCAGAACACTACCATCAGGATGATCTGCTTATGATCAATGTCACTCACCAGCAAGCTCACTGCCAAACAGATGCCGACAAGTTCCAGGACGGTGTGCAGCCAGCGCGCCATGGTTTTGTTGTGGATAACTTGATAGAGCTGGTAAGTCATCACACCTGCAAAGAAACAAGACAGCCCCTGCAGTGCGGGCTCCATCAGATAGTCAAGTCCCAACGACAAGCACACACTAGCGATCAATGAAGTCATGAGAAATATCGCCATGGCGAAGCGCGGGGTACACAGAAGTATCCCCGCGAATATCATGTAGATGTAGTACTCGACACTGATGCTCCACGCCGGAAAGTTGAACGACTGAGGGTTGAATCCCGGCCACCAGGATTGCAACAGCAGCAGATTGGGGATGATTTCCTGAGGCGCTCGCTGCCCGGTGAAGCTGGCTTGATTGAACGTTATACCGGCATGCTCGGCGCCCATCTTCACGACCTCCAATGCGATGGCAAACAGGAGCACGAAGACGTGCAGTGGATACAGCCGGAAGGTGCGAGTAATGAAGAACTGCCTGAACTGATCGGTCGTGGCCAGTCGCTGGCCGTAGGTGTGGACCATGACAAAGCCGCTCAGGACGAAGAAGAAGCTCACCAGGTAATGAGCATTTCTGAAGAACGCCCATTCGCCAAAGCTCAGTGGCATGTGGATGTGATAGACCGCAACGCTGAGTGCACAGATGCCCCTGAATCCGTCCAGCACTTGAAATCTCTTCATCGCGAACTCCCTGTTGAATCCATGCTGAATGCGTTTAGATCCGCCCTCTGGGCGTAGGTCATCATGCGTTACCTTTCCCGGTCGTGTTCCAACGAGTTTTCATGTGGTCCAAGCGACTGCTTAAGCGCTTGGCAAGCTCACGGCGCCGGGCCATGGATGGCCTTTCGATGAAGTGCCAAGAGAATATGGCCGCCAGTAACACCAGTGGGAAGGCGAGCAGCATCAGACTGCCAGGGCCGAGACCTTTGAACAGGTGGGCAATTATTTCCTGAATCGGGAAGGCATAGATATAAACCCCGTACGAGTAATCGCCCAGCTGGTTGTAACGGTCTATCGCGGGCTGGGCTGCATACCCGAGGTAGAAGATCAGATACGTCCAGGCCAGCACAAAGCACTCGAAGAAATATCCTGTGCGCCACGTGCAGGCGGCTAATACGACAAAAGGCAGGAGGCCGATAAATCGATGCTCGATGTGCTGACGATAGCGGTAGAAGGACATGCCGAGCACAAACGGCAAGCTCCACGTGAAGAAAGATTCGGTGCCGTAGAAGTCACTGACCAGAGCGCTGTTCAGCATCAAGGCTTTGAACGAGACGTAAAGGGCGGCATAGCACATGACAAAGCCGGCGAATTTCCGGCCTTCACTGAAGAGGGAGAATGTCCCAAGCGCGCCGACCAGAAGGTAGAGGGCCACCTCATAAAAGAGTGTCCACAGCGAGCCGTTGATGCCGGGCCAAGGGTTGTTCTGGAACAGACCAGGCAGCTGAAACTTCATGCTGAACAGCGTCAGGTTGTGGGCGAGATAGCCGTATGTTTCCCCTGACCTGAAATATTCTGACGCACTCAGTGTCGTAAGCAGGGGGCCGATCAGAAATACGCTCAGCAGCAGCACAAGTATCAATCCAGGAAAGATGCGCACAAACCGGGCGGTGAAAAAATCCATCGTGCTGTCCGCCCGATCGCGGCTAAGCGAAATAAAAAAGCCGGAGATGCAGAAGAACGTAATCACCGCCACGTCACCAAGGGACAGTCCGATCCAGTCAGAGAGCGGCTCAACCGCATCATGCCCAAGTGCAAGAGGGTAACTGTGGGAAATCAATACCGCCGTGGCGGCAAGCATTCTGATCAGGTTGAAGTGGTTGTTTCGTCTGGACGCCAGGTCACCCAACGTATTCATACTGCCTCCGCGCGCGGTCAGGGTCGTACCGGTTCGATCCATTCACCGCTGTGACGCTCACGCCGTCGGGGACGCGCGATACCGAGAGGGTTGGAAATGGTTTTTGAGCTTGAACGATACACTGGGGGCGCTGCACGTCTAATTGGCATCTCCAATCGGGACGCGGATTACCTGCATGCCTTGTCAGCCAATAATTTGGCCATGAAACTCGATCGATAGCTTTTGTTGGGCGAGACAGTGTCGTTGCGCGCTAATTGACCGATGACTGCCCAAAACACCCGGATACCTGTCGATCAACCCGTTGCATCAGGACAGATGTAAGACAAAGGAGCCTCATTCATATGTCGATTCGTAAATACCAAAGAGTGCTGGCTATCCCTCGAGTGTTGCCTGCCACATTGTTCATGTTCGTCGCAGGCCTGCCGCTGACCATCATGGGCCTCACCCTGAGCCTGCATGTGCTCAACGAAATGGGTGGCAGTTATTTTGATGCAGGCGTGGTGGGGACGGCGACCGCACTTGGCTTCGCGGTGGGCTCTCCCCTCCTCGGTCGAATGATTGACCGTCACGGCCTGCGCCCGGTGGTGGCCGTATGCGGAACACTGTCGACTCTCGCCTGGATACTGCTGCCCATGGTGAGCTATTGGCTTTACGTGCTTCTGGCGTTTGTGGCCGGGCTGTTTACCGTGCCGACAGGATCGCTAGCCCGGCAGTTCGTCGCCAGCCTGGTTCCGGAAGATCAGCGCCGGCCTGCGTACTCGCTCAACATGATGCTTATGGAGCTTTCATTCGTCATCGGGCCCGCCAGCGGTATTCTGTTGATCACTACCTATTCGGCGACAGCCACTCTGGCGGGCATAGGCCTTTGGCGAGCGCTCTCCTACGTCGTGCTCTATGTGTTGAATTGGCCCACGCGCAATGTGGACGAGGTTGCAGCGAATCCGGATCGTGTCCGACCCAAACTCCGCACATGGATGAGCGGCCGCTTATTGGCCGTCATGTTTGTCAGTGCGGGGGCGTTATTCGTGCTGTATGGCACCGAGTTGGCACTCATTGCTGTGCTGCGCGCCAGCGATCAGCTCGCCTTTACCGGGTATGTCATCGCCGCAATGTCTATCGCGTCCATCGTGGGCGGGTATGTCCACGGTGTCGTCCACCGGTCGTGGTCACAGATGAAACTTGCCCTGGCAATGAGCCTGCTGCTCCTTCCCGTGGTGTTCTTTGATGACGTCTGGTGGTGGCTGATGCTCGCTCTGTTGCCCACTAATCTGCTGTGCACGCCGACGCTGGCTGCAGGCTCGGAAGCGGTTGCCAAGCTGGCGCCTTCCAGCGTGAGAGGTGAAGTGATGGGGCTGCACGATTCGGCTTATCGAATAGGCCAGACACTGTCCGCGCCGATGGTGGGATTCGCGATCGACAGCGTTTCCCCCGCCATGGGATTCGTCGCAGCCGCGTGCGGAGGGATTGTATTGGTGGGTATGGGGGCGCTCTGCAACCTGAGAATATCGGCGCCGGCCAGAACGGCTTGATTCACACCACGGTCTTGGCTGCACAGGCTCAAGACCGGGTTTTTTTTAGTCAGTGGGGAACGGTAAGGAAAAACTTATGCACGCATCGGCCGAGCTAAGTGCTGGAAGAAATAAGTATTTAAATTAACGAGTTAGCGCCGAATTTTTCGAATTTCGATTTATTCGTGCACAGGTTATCCACAATTCATGCCGGTGATTTCTCTGGGGTTGGCGCAGGTACTGCCGGCGACCCCAAATCGCGCTGGGTTTGCTCGTTCCACGCCGACACGCGATCGTTCAGCGCAGCGATTGCGCGTGGGCCAGTGCCCTCTGCGTACATCGGTTTGCCAATCACGACTTCAATGGTGCCCGGCTTCTTACCCCACCCCTCTTTCGGCCAATAGCGGCCGGCATTATGGGAGATAGGCAGGACGGGCAAGTCCGCGTTTACTGCCAACGCCGAACCGCTGCGCGAGAACTTTCCGATCTGGCCGTAAGGTACGCGTGTGCCTTCAGGGAAGATCAGCACCCAGACCCGATCTTTAAGCAGCTCATCGCCTTTCTTCGCGACAACCTTCAGCGCCGCCTTGGGATTGTTGCGATCAATGGCGATGGGACGCAGCATCGCCATGGCCCAGCCGAAGAACGGCACGTACAGCAGCTCCCGCTTGAGCACCTGGCTCAAAGGCTGAAAGTGGGCCGAGAGAAAAAACGTCTCCCACGTGCTCTGGTGATTAGAGACGATCACGCAGGGTGTGTCGGGGATGTTTTCCTGGCCGGTGATGCTGACCTTGATGTTGAGGAACACGCGAGTCAGCCATAGGGCGCAGCGGCACCAGTAAACATTGATGAAACGATAGCGGAGACGGAACGGCAGGAAAGGTGCAATAAAGAAACTCAGCGAACACCACAGCAGGGCGGTAGTGCCCAGCAGCAGGTAAAAGAAGAAAATCCTGATGGCCTGCACAATCGACATAGCTGCTTTTACCGTTACGGGGCAATTGCCCGAATTGAGCGAGCCGTTGAAGAGCTGTTAGCCGTTCAACGGGGCGCTGTTGTGAATAAGTTCTGCGGCAACCGCCGCCAGATCGTCAAAAACCAACGTGCCTGCGGGTAATGCACCGCTTCGCGTCTTCTGACCTTTGCCGGTCATGACCAGAACAGGTTGTGAATCGACGGCCACCGCCGCCTCCAGGTCACCCTTGCTGTCGCCCACAAACCAAACGCCGCGTAAATCCACGGCGTAATGGCGGGCAATGGTCTTCAGCATGCCCGGTTTTGGCTTGCGGCAATCGCAGCCCGCGTCCGGGCCGTGAGGGCAATAAACAACCAGTCCGACCTCGCCGCCCTCCTCCGCCACGAGTTCACGCAAGCGTGCGTGCATGGCATCGAGGGTGGCCAGATCGTAGTAACCGCGAGCGATGCCGGACTGGTTGGTGGCCACTGCCACCGTCCAGCCGGCTTTGCTCAGTTGCGCAATAGCCTCGATAGAGCCAGGAATCGGAACCCACTCTTCGACCGACTTGATGTAGGCGTCGGAATCCTGGTTGATCACCCCGTCCCTATCGAGAATCAGCAACTTCACTGGCATGCGCTCCGCCGTCAGCTCAACAAGGAGATGTCGGCAACGCCGAGGAAGAGATTGCGCAGACGGGCGAGCAAGGCGTAACGGTTGGCTCGCACGCCAGCGTCTTCCGCATTGACCATCACTGCCTCGAAAAAGGCATCTACAGGCTCGCGAAGTGCCGCAAGACGCGTCAGCGCTTCGTTGTACTGACGGCTCGCAGACATCGGCGCTACCGCCTGATCTGCCTGCTGAATGGCCGAGTACAGCGAGAACTCGTTGGCGTTATCGAAGTACTTCGGCTCGACGGTCTGGGCGATGTTGCCGTCCGCCTTGCTCAGCAGATTGGAAACCCGCTTGTTCACGGCGGCCAGTGCTGCAGCCTCAGGCAATTTGCGGAAGGCCTGGACAGCCTGAACACGTTGATCGAAGTCCAGAGCCGAAGCGGGCTGCAAGGCGCGCACCGACAGGTAGACCGAAACGTCGACGCCTTCGTCTTCATAGCGCGCGCGCAGACGATCGAAGATGAATTCGAGCACCTGTTCCGGCAGACCGGCAGGTTTGATCTTCACACCGAACTGAGCGACGGCAAACTGCACGGTTTTGACCAGATCGAGATCCAGCTTCTTCTCGATCAGGATGCGCAGGATGCCGAGGGCAGCCCGGCGCAGTGCGTACGGGTCTTTGCTGCCGGTCGGCAGCATGCCGATGCCGAAGATGCCCACAAGTGTGTCGAGCTTGTCAGCGATGGCAACTGCGGCGCCGGTCAACGTGCCTGGCAATTCAGCGCCAGCCCCGCGCGGCATGTATTGCTCGTTCAACGCCAGTGCGACGTCTTCGGGCTCGCCGTCGGCCAAGGCGTAGTAGTAGCCTGCAACGCCCTGCATCTCCGGGAACTCGCCGACCATCTCGGTCGCCAGGTCGCACTTGGACAGCAAACCTGCACGCGCGGCGCGCTGGGCATCGCCGCCAATGCGGGGCGCGATGAACGCGGCCAGCTTGGAAACGCGCTCGGCCTTGTCGAACACCGTGCCCAATTGCGCCTGGAACACCACGTTCTGCAGGCGCTGGTTGAAGGTCTCCAGCTTTTGCTTCTTGTCCTGCTTGAAGAAGAACTCGGCGTCGGTCAGACGCGGGCGAACGACCTTCTCGTTACCGTGGACGATCTGGGACGGGTCCTTGCTGTCGATGTTAGCGACCGTAATGAAGCGCGGCAGCAGCTTGCCGTCGGCATCCAGCAGGCAGAAGTACTTCTGGTTGTCCTGCATCGTGGTGATGAGGGCTTCCTGCGGCACTTCAAGGAAACGTTCCTCGAACGAGCACACCAGCGGCACCGGCCACTCGACCAGCGCAGTCACTTCATCAAGCAATGCCGGCGGCACGATGGCGGTGCCTTCGTGTTGCGTGGCGAGCTCTTCGACGCGCTTGCTGATCAACTGACGACGCTCGTTGAAATCCGCGAGCACGTGGGCCGCGCGCAAGTCGCTGGCGTAATTGGCAGGGGACGAAATGCGCACGCTGTCCGGATGATGGAAGCGATGGCCACGGGATTCACGGCCGGACGTCTGGGCAAGAATGGTGCAGTCGACGACTTGATCGCCGAACAGCATCACCAGCCACTGGGTCGGACGCACGAACTCTTCCTTGCGCGCGCCCCAGCGCATGCGCTTCGGAATCGGCAGGTCGTTCAGCGAATCTTCAATGATCGTCGGCAGCAGGCTCAACGTTGGCTTGCCAGGGATGCTCTGGCTGTAGCGCAGCTTCGGGCCGCTCTGATCGATTTCGCTCAGGTCAACACCGCACTTCTTGGCGAAACCCAGGGCAGCCTGGGTCGGATTGCCTTCGGCATCGAACGCTGCCTGGCGTGGCGGGCCGTCCAGGTTGACGCTGCGATCCGGCTGCTCGGTGGCGAGCTGAGTAATCAGCACGGCGAGACGGCGTGGCGCGGCATAGACCTGCTTGGCGCTGTAGGTCAGACCGGCAGCCTGCAGGCCTTTTTCGATACCGGCCATGAACGCATCAGCCAGGGTATTCAATGCTTTGGGTGGCAGTTCTTCGGTGCCCAGTTCAACCAGAAAATCTTGAGCACTCATTGCGCAGCCTCCAGCTTGGCCAACACTTCATCGCGAATATCGGGTGCGGCCATCGGGAAGCCGAGCTTGGCCCGGGCCATCAGGTACGCCTGGGCCACGGAGCGAGCCAGGGTGCGGACGCGCAGAATGTACTGCTGACGCGCCGTCACGGAAATCGCGCGACGGGCATCCAGCAAGTTAAAGGTGTGAGAGGCTTTGAGGACCATTTCGTAGCTCGGCAATGGCAGCTCCACTTCGATCAGGCGCACGGCTTCGCTTTCATAGAAATCGAACAGCTCGAACAGTTTGTCGACGTTGGCGTGCTCGAAGTTGTAGGTCGATTGCTCCACTTCGTTCTGATGGAACACATCGCCGTAGGTGACTTTGCCGAACGGGCCGTCAGTCCAGACCAGGTCGTAGACCGACTCGACGCCTTGGAGGTACATCGCTAAACGCTCGAGGCCGTAGGTGATTTCACCCGTGACCGGGTAGCACTCGATGCCGCCGACTTGTTGGAAATAGGTGAATTGCGACACTTCCATGCCGTTCAGCCAGATCTCCCAACCCAGGCCCCAGGCGCCGAGGGTGGGTGACTCCCAGTTGTCTTCGACAAAGCGGACGTCGTGCACGAGCGGGTCAAGGCCCACGTGCTTCAGCGAGCCAAGGTACAGCTCCTGGAAGTTGTCCGGGTTGGGCTTGAGGACGACCTGGAATTGATAGTAGTGCTGCAGGCGATTCGGGTTCTCGCCATAACGGCCATCGGTAGGACGACGGCTCGGTTGTACGTAGGCGGCGTTCCAGGTTTCCGGGCCGATGGCGCGCAGAAACGTAGCGGTGTGGAAAGTGCCGGCGCCCACTTCCATATCGTAGGGCTGAAGTACCACACAACCTTGCTCAGCCCAGTATTGCTGGAGGGCGAGGATCAAGTCTTGGAAGGTACGCACGGCTGGCGTAGGCTGGCTCACGAAATTCACCTGTACTGGGGGGCTGCGATTTAAAGAGCGGGAGTATACCCGATTCGGCCGCGCCTCCACCCTTGGGAGCCCTATGCCACGCTGCTTTTGGTGCAACGAAGATCCGCTTTACATGGACTACCACGATCAAGAGTGGGGTGTGCCGTTGCGCGATGCGCAGATGCTGTTCGAGTTCCTGTTGCTCGAAGGGTTCCAGGCCGGGCTGTCGTGGATCACCATCCTGAAAAAGCGTGAGCGCTACCGCGAAGTGATGTTCGGCTTCGACGTCCAGCGCATCGCTGCGATGACCGATGCTGAAGTCGAAGCGCTGATGCTGGAGCCCGGCATTGTGCGCAACCGTCTCAAACTCAATGCCGCGCGCAAGAACGCCCTGGCCTGGCTACGGCTGGAAGACCCGGTTGCGTTCGTCTGGTCATTCGTCGGCGGCAAGCCGAAGGTCAATCACTTCAAGGACCGCAGCGAAGTCCCGGCCATTACGCCCGAGGCCGAAGCGATGAGCAAAGCGCTGAAGAAAGCCGGCTTCACCTTCGTCGGCCCGACGATCTGTTACGCCTACATGCAGGCCACCGGAATGGTGATGGACCATACGGTTGACTGCGATCGATACGCCGAGCTGGCGGGTGATGTGGATAATCGGCTCCCATGAACGGTTACAATGGCCGCCTCATGTATTCGGGAGTGATCTGTGGATAAGTTCAAAGGCGCCTTGATGGTTGGGGCATTGCGCCTGTTTGCCCTGTTGCCGTGGCGCGCAGTGCAATGGGTCGGCACCTGCATTGGCTGGCTGATGTGGAAGTTGCCTAACCGGTCTCGCGACGTCGCGCGCATCAACCTGTCCAAGTGCTTCCCCGAACTAAGCCCTGAAGAGCTCGAAGCACTGGTCGGCCGCAGTCTGATGGACATCGGCAAGACCCTGACCGAGAGCGCCTGCGCGTGGATCTGGCCGGCGCAGAAGTCGATCAATCTGGTTCGCGAAGTCGAAGGGCTTCAGGTGTTGAAAGATGCCCTGGCGTCGGGCAAGGGCGTCGTCGGTATCACCAGCCATCTGGGCAACTGGGAAGTGCTCAACCACTTCTACTGCAGCCAGTGCAAACCGATCATTTTCTACCGGCCACCCAAGCTCAAGGCCGTGGACGATCTGCTGCGCAAGCAGCGCGTCCAGTTGGGTAACCGCGTTGCAGCCTCGACCAAGGAAGGCATTCTCAGCGTCATCAAGGAAGTGCGCAAAGGCGGCGCCGTCGGCATTCCGGCGGACCCGGAACCCGCTGAGTCGGCAGGCATATTCGTGCCCTTCTGCGGAACAATGGCGCTGACCAGCAAGTTTGTGCCGAACATGCTGGCGGGCGGCAAAGCCGTTGGCGTGTTTCTACACGCGATGCGTCTGGAGGATGGATCTGGCTACAAAGTCGTACTCGAAGCGGCGCCGGACGATATGTACAGCACCGACACCGCAACGTCGGCAGCGGCCATGAGCAAGGTGGTTGAAAAGTACGTACGAGCCTACCCAAGCCAATACATGTGGACCATGAAGCGCTTCAAGAAACGCCCCGAAGGTGAGAAGCGCTGGTATTGAGCTTCTAGAAAAAGCTCAAGCCCACCTGAAACAGCCGCTCCACGTCGCGGATGTACTTTTTATCCACAAGGAACATGACCACGTGGTCGCCCGATTCGATCACTGTGCTGTCATGGGCGATGATCACTTGGTCGGCGCGTGTGATGGCGCCGATGGTCGTGCCGGGCGGCAAGTTGATGTGCATGATGGCTTTGCCAATCACCTTGCTGGATTTGGCATCGCCGTGGGCGACGATCTCGATGGCTTCCGCCGCGCCCCGACGCAATGAATGCACACTGACGATATCGCCGCGCCGCACGTGGGCCAGCAACGTACCGATGGTGGCGAGCTGAGGGCTGACGGCGATATCAATCTCTCCCCCTTGCACCAGATCGACATACGCCGGGTTGTTGATGATCGTCATCACCTTCTTCGCGCCGAGACGTTTGGCCAGCAACGACGACATGATGTTTGCCTCGTCGTCGTTGGTCAGCGCCAGAAACAGGTCGGCGTTATCGATGTTCTCTTCCACGAGCAGGTCGCGATCCGAAGAGCTGCCTTGCAGGATGACCGTGTTGTTCAGCGTGTCTGAGAGGTGACGGCATCGGGCGGGGTTCATCTCGATGATCTTGACTTGGTAGCGGTTCTCGATGGCTTCCGCCAGCCGCTCGCCAATCTGACCGCCGCCGGCAATCACGATGCGCTTGTAGCTCACATCCAGGCGACGCATCTCGCCCATGACGGCGCGAATATCCGCCTTGGCAGCGATGAAAAAGACCTCGTCGTCAGCCTCGATAACCGTATCGCCCTGGGGAATGATCGGGCGGTCGCGACGGAAAATAGCCGCGACGCGAGTCTCCACATTCGGCATGTGCGTGCGCAGTTGACGCAGCTGCTGGCCCACCAGAGGCCCGCCGTAGTACGCCTTGACCGCCACCATCTGCACCTTGCCGCCGGCGAAGTCGATGACTTGCAGGGCACTGGGGTATTCGATGAGCCGTTTGATGTAATGGGTCACCACTTGCTCAGGGCTGATCAGCACGTCCACGGGAATGGCGCCGTTGGCGAACAGGCCTGAGCGGGTCAGGTACGCCGACTCGCGAACACGGGCAATCTTGGTCGGGGTCTGAAACAGCGTGTAGGCGACTTGGCAGGCGACCATGTTGGTCTCGTCGCTGCTGGTCACGGCCACCAGCATGTCGGCGTCATCGGCGCCGGCCTGACGCAGTACGGTCGGGAACGAGCCACGACCATGGACGGTACGGATATCGAGACGATCACCCAACGCTCGCAGACGATCCTGATCGGTGTCCACGACGGTGATGTCGTTGGCTTCGCTCGCCAAGTGCTCAGCCAGCGTACCGCCGACCTGCCCTGCGCCGAGAATGATGATCTTCAATCAGTCTCTCCTTGAAATGATGATTCCGTCATACCGGGCAATCGTCTTCACGCCGCCGCAATCTTGATCAGTTTGGCGTAGTAAAACCCGTCATGCCCGCCTTCCTGCGCCAGCAGCTGACGGCCGTGGGGCTGTTTCAGACCGGGCGGTGGCTTGCCTTGCTGACCGGCAATGTCCAGCTCCCGAGCACCCGACGTACGCGCCAGGAATGCAGCGATGACTTCGGTATTTTCAGTGGGCAGCGTCGAGCATGTGGCGTACAGCAAGATCCCGCCAACCTGCAGCGTCGGCCACAGCGCGTCGAGCAATTCGCCTTGCAGCGTTGCGAGGGGGGGAATGTCATCCGCCTGACGGGTCAGCTTGATGTCGGGGTGGCGACGAATCACGCCGGTTGCCGAGCACGGCGCGTCGAGCAGAATGCGCTGGAACGGTTTGCCATCCCACCATAGGTCGGTGGCGCGGGCATCGGCGGCGATGAGTTCGGCACTCAGGCCCAGGCGATCAAGGTTCTCTTTGACCCGCACCATGCGCTTGGCTTCAAGATCCACTGCGACCACGCCCGCCAGGCCCGGTTGTACTTCCAGCAGATGGCAAGTTTTGCCACCCGGCGCGCAACAGGCGTCCAGCACACGTTGACCCGGCGCCAGCTCCAGCAAGTCGGCGGCCAGTTGCGCTGCCTCATCCTGAACGCTGATCCAGCCCTCGGCGAAACCCGGCAGTGAGCGAACATCGCCCGGTTCGGTGAGCACGATGCCGTCCTGGCTGAACGTGCTGGGCGTTGCGCCAATGCCTGCGTCCAGCAACAGCTGAAGGTACTGCTCACGGGTTTTATGCCGGCGGTTGACCCGCAAAATCATCGGCGGGTGGGCGTTGTTCGCCGCACAAATCGCTTCCCAATGCTCAGGCCACGCGGCTTTCAACGCTTTTTGCAACCAGCGTGGATGAGCGGTGCGCACCACCGGATCGTGTTCCAGCTCCATCAGCAATGCCTCGCCTTCCCGTTGAGCACGACGCAGCACAGCGTTGAGCAACGCTTTTGCCCACGGTTTTTTCAGCTTGTCGGCGCAGCCCACGGTTTCGCCGATAGCGGCGTGGGCAGGAATCCGCGAATAGAACAGCTGATACAGGCCCACCAGCAATAAAGCCTGCACGTCGTTATCAGCGGTTTTGAATGGTTTCTGCAGCAGCTTGGCCGCCAGCGCGGACAGCCTTGGCTCCCAGCGCGCGGTGCCAAATGCCAGGTCCTGAGTCAGGCCGCGGTCGCGGTCTTCAACCTTGTCCAGTTGCGTGGGCAGAGAGCTGTTCAGAGATGCCTTGCCGCTCAGTACGGCAGCCAGTGCCTTGGCCGCGGCCAGACGCGGGTTCATTGCGCATCCACCGCTTGGCCGAGAACGGTGCTGACGGCGAACTGCTCGCGGCGGCTGTTGAACAGGTCAGCGAAGCCCAGAGGTTTGCCGCCCGGTAGTTGCAGACGGGTCAGACGCAGCGCGCCTTCACCGCACGCGACCAGCAGGCCGTCTCTGCTTGCGTCGATGATGCTGCCGGGCGTGCCCTCCCCGTCGGCGATCTGCGCGGCCAGCACTTTCAGTGATTCACCCTTGAGCGTGGTGTGGCAGATCGGCCATGGGTTGAAGGCGCGTACCAGTCGCTCCAGCTCAACGGCCGGGCGGGTCCAGTCGATGCGTGCTTCGTCTTTGTTCAGTTTGTGCGCGTAAGTGGCGAGGCTGTCGTTCTGCACTTCGCCATCCAGCGTGCCGTCCGCCAGCCCTGCAATGGCTTGAATCACTGCAGGTGGGCCGAGCTCGGCAAGTCGATCGTGCAGCGTACCGCCGGTGTCGTCGCCCGTGATCGGGGTCGTCACCTTGAGCAGCATCGGGCCGGTGTCCAGGCCCGCCTCCATGCGCATGACCGTCACGCCGCTTTCGGCATCGCCCGCCTGCACCGCGCGCTGAATCGGCGCAGCACCGCGCCAGCGTGGCAGCAACGAGGCGTGACTGTTGATGCAGCCCAGACGCGGGATATCCAGCACGGTCTGCGGCAGGATCAAGCCATAGGCGACTACGACCAGCAGGTCCGGCTTTAACCCAGCCAGCTCGGCCTGGGCTTCGGGTGCGCGCAAGGTAGGCGGCTGCATGACAGGAATATTGTGCTGGAGGGCAAGCTGCTTGACCGGGCTGGGCATCAGCTTCTGACCACGACCGGCCGGGCGATCTGGCTGGGTGTACACCGCAATGACGTCGTGGGGACTGTCGAGCAGGGCTTTCAAATGCTCGGCGGCGAATTCCGGGGTGCCGGCGAACACGATGCGCAGTGGCTCAGTCATGGGCTTCTCTTGAAGTAAGGCTGTAGAAACGAACTTGCCCGCGATGGCGTGGTGTCGGCCGACAAATGCGGCGGAGGACAGGTCGCTATCGCGGGCACTCGGGCTCCTACGGTAGAAAGGAGGATGGCGGGATCAGGCGTTTTGCTTGTGGAGTTTTTCCAGCTTTTTCTTGATCCGGTCGCGCTTGAGATTGGACAGGTAATCAACGAAGAGCTTGCCGTTCAGGTGGTCGCATTCGTGCTGGATGCACACGGCGAGCAGGCCCTCGGCGATGAATTCATAGGGCTGGCCATCACGGTCCAGCGCCTTGACCTTGACCCGTTGCGGGCGATCCACGTTCTCGTAGAAACCTGGAACAGACAGACAGCCTTCCTGGTACTGGTCCATCTCGTCGGTCAGCGGCTCGATCTCGGGGTTGATGAACACCCGCGGCTCGCTGCGATCTTCGGAGAGATCCATCACCACCACGCGCTTGTGTACGTTAACCTGCGACGCGGCCAGACCGATGCCGGGGGCTTCGTACATGGTTTCAAACATGTCGTCGACCAACTGGCGAATGCCGTCGTCCACTTCAGCCACCGGCTTGGCGATGGTGCGCAGGCGCGAATCGGGAAATTCGAGGATGTTTAGAATGGCCATATGCGTAAGGGATGCACTGTAGGGTAAAGTCAAAATCGGCTGCTAGGCTTGGGACGTCACAAGCTGCAGCCCTAGTAAAACGGGAAGTCTCGCAAGACTCAGCGTTTCACGCGAAGCCAACATGATAAAGGGATTCACCGCATGAGGAAATCACTACTCGCCCTGCTGCTGTTGGCCGCGACCGGCCTTGTCCAGGCGCAAGTACAGCTCAGGGATGGCCATCCACAGAGTTACACCGTCGTCGCCGGTGACACACTTTGGGACATTTCCGGAAAATTTCTCAATCAGCCCTGGAAGTGGCCGCAGCTCTGGCGCGCCAATCCACAGGTTCACGACCCTGATCTGATCTACCCCGGCGATACGCTCAATCTGATTTACGTCGATGGTCAGCCACGCATCGTGGTCAATCGCGGCGCGTCCCGGGGCACCATCAAATTGTCCCCGCGCGTGCGCAGTACGCCGATTGCCGAGGCGATTCCGACCATACCGCTGGGCGCAATCAATGCCTTTCTGTTGAACAACCGAATCATCGATAACGCCAGCCAGTTCGAAGCCGCGCCCCATGTCGTGGCCGGTCCTGGCGAGCGGGTGCTCAGTGGCGCGGGTGACCGCATCTATGCGCGCGGACAGTTCGAGCCGAGCCATGTGGCGTACGGCATCTATCGCAAGGGAAAGACCTACGTCGATCCGGTCACCGGCGTGGTGCTGGGCATCAATGCCGATGACATCGGCAGCGGCGAAGTCATCGCCACGGAAGGTGATGTGGCGACGTTGCAAATGCAGCGTTCGACCCAGGAGGTGCGCCTTGGCGACCGCCTTTTTGTCAGCGAAGAGCGCCGAATCAATTCCACTTTTGTCCCCAGCGAACCTCAGCAGCCAGTCGACGGCAACATCATCGACGTGCCTCGGGGCGTGACCCAGATCGGCGAGTTCGACGTGGTCACCATCGACCGTGGCCGGCTCGATGGCTTGGCCGAAGGCAATGTGTTGGCGATCTACAAGACCGGTGAGACGGTGCGCGACCGGGTCAACGGTGACCAAGTCAAAATTCCCGACGAGCGTTCCGGACTGCTGATGGTCTTTCGCACGTACGAGCGACTGAGCTACGGCATGGTGCTGCACGCAACTCGATCTCTGGCGGTGCAGGACAAAGTCCGCAATCCGTAATGCTATGTATCAGCTGTAACTCACTTTTCTCCACCGGCATGCTTCACTTATCAAATTGTTGTTAACAGACTTATCCACAGCTTGGTTCACTGAATAGGGTGGACCACGGATCAAGGAAGATCACATGCCGTTGTTCGAAAAGGCCGGTCAGTCGCCGGCCGAGCTGGAAGCACGCTTGCGTTTGCATCGGTTGCCGGAAGTCGGTCCAAAACGTTTCCACACCCTCATCGATGCGTTCGGCAGCGCCGGCGCGGCATTGAGTGCGCCGGCTTCAGCGTGGCGATCTTTACGCCTGCCGGCGGCCAGTGCCGAGGCCCGCCGCAGCCCCGAAGTACGCGACGGCGCCAGCGCGGCACTGGCCTGGTTAGAGCGTCCGGGCCAGCATTTGCTGATGTGGGACGACCCTGACTACCCCGCGTTGCTGGCAGAAATCCCTGATCCGCCGCCCCTGCTTTTCATCGCCGGAAACCGCGCTTTGCTTGACCGTCCGCAGCTGGGAATGGTGGGCAGTCGACGCGCGTCCAAGCCCGGACTCGACACCGCTGCAGCGTTCGCGCGAAGCCTGGCAGGTGCCGGTTTTGTCATCACCAGCGGGTTGGCGCTGGGTATCGACGGCGCCGCGCATCAAGGTGCGCTGGACGTAAAAGGCGGGACAATCGGCGTGCTGGGCACGGGCATCGAAAAACTTTATCCACAGCGGCAGCGCCAGCTTGCAGCGCGCATGGTGGCCGACGGCGGCGCGGTGATTTCCGAGCTGCCACTGGACTCAGGCCCCCACGCCAGCAACTTTCCCCGGCGCAATCGAATCATCAGCGGTTTGTCCCTGGGTGTGCTGGTGGTCGAGGCCAGCGTCGCCAGCGGATCGCTGATCACGGCACGTCTTGCCGCCGAGCAGGGCCGTGAGGTCTACGCCATTCCCGGCTCGATCCATCATCCGGGTGCCAGGGGGTGTCACCAGTTGATCCGTGAAGGCGCGGTGCTGGTGGAAACCATCGACCACATTCTTGAGGCGCTGCAGGGCTGGAAAAACATTGCGCCGAGCCATGAGGTCGTTGATAAGCCGTCGACGCCGCTCCATCCGCTTCTCGCCCTCTTGCACGCAGCGCCGCAAACCGGCGAGGCGCTGGCCCACAACAGCGGTTGGCCTTTGCCAAAAGTCCTGGCGGCGCTGACCGAGCTGGAACTCGACAGCAGCGTGGCTTGCGAAGCCGGGCGATGGTTTGCCCGGGCACGCTGAGGTTAAACTGCCCGCCTGCGTAATTTGGGAGAAAGGACGATGGTCAGCATTTGGCGAGTGCAGCAAGCCGCACGAGAAGTTCGGGCCGGGGCGGTGATTGCCTATCCAACCGAAGCGGTGTGGGGGTTGGGCTGTGACCCTTGGGATGCGGAGGCGGTGTATCGCCTGCTGGCAATCAAGGCGCGGCCGGTTGATAAGGGCTTGATCCTGATCGCAGACAACATCCGTCAGTTTGATTTCCTCTTCGAGGATTTCCCTGAGCTGTGGATCGATCGCATGGCCAGCACCTGGCCGGGACCGAATACGTGGCTGGTTCCCCATCAAGGCCTGTTGCCGGACTGGATCACCGGAAAGCACGACACCGTCGCCCTTCGCGTCAGCGATCACCCCATCGTCCGGGAGCTGTGCGCGTTGACCGGCCCGCTGGTGTCGACTTCCGCGAACCCCACCGGCCGCCCTGCCGCCCGCTCCCGGCTGCGGGTCGAGCAGTATTTCCACGAGCAGTTGGACTTGGTTCTGGGGGGAAGTCTCGGCGGGCGCCGCAATCCGAGTGTGATACGGGATCTGGTCACGGCTGAGGTGGTAAGGGCGGGGTAATGCCCTTCCACCGTCTGGCCGGGTGTGATCAAGGCACCAGAATGATCGACCCCACCGTTCTGCGACCGGAGAGTTCGGTGTGGGCCTTCGCGGCATCCTTGAGGGCAAACTTCTGGATGTCGTCGACCTTCACCTTGCCGGTGGCGACCATTTCGAACACTTCATCCGCCATTGCCTGCAAGGCTTCCGGGGTGTTCGCGTAGGAGCCCAATGTCGGGCGCGTGACGTAGAGCGAGCCTTTCTGAGCGAGAACCCCCAGGTTCACGCCGGTCACTGCGCCTGACGCGTTGCCGAAGCTGACCAGCAGGCCGCGCAATTCCAGGCAATTCAAAGAGGTTTCCCACGTGTCTTTGCCCACGCCGTCATAGACCACCGGGACCTTCTTGCCATCGGTCAACTTCAGTACACGCTGGACGACGTCTTCCTTGCTGTAATCGATCACTTCCCAGGCGCCGTGAGCCTTGGCGTGCGCGGCCTTTTCTGCCGAGCTGACCGTGCCGATGAGCTTGACGCCCAAGGCGTTGGCCCACTGGCAGGCGATCGATCCCACGCCGCCGGCAGCGGCGTGAAACAGGATGGTTTCTTCAGGACGGATTTCGTAGGTCTGGCGAAACAGGTACTGCACGGTCAGGCCCTTGAGCATGACGGCGGCGCCCTGCTCGAAGCTGATGCCATCAGGCAATTTGGCAATGTTCGCGGCCGGCGTCAGGTGGACGTCCCCGTATGCACCCAACGGACCTGTGCCGTACACCACCCGGTCGCCAACTTTGACGTGGGTGACTTCACTGCCGACCGCTTCAACCAGACCCGCGCCTTCGTTGCCCAACCCCGACGGGAACGAAGGTGCCGGGTACAGGCCGCTGCGAAAGTAGGTCTCGATGAAGTTAACGCCAATCGCCCTGTTACGCACGAGCACGTCTTTCGGACCCGGTGCCGGGGGTTCGAAGTCCACGTACTCAAGCACTTCGGGACCGCCATAAGCCTTGAACTGGATACGTTTTGCCATTTGCTTTCTCCGTCATGGATCGGACTTGCAGGGGATGACTGTCGATGCGAAAGGGCTCTATCGGACTCCTTCGTCGTCGCTTCGTCAACTGCGGCATCCGCCAAGCCGGTGATATGCTACGGGCCGAATTTCGCCGACGGGATTTGCTCAGCGAGGCGTGCCATTAACGCCAAGGCCGATCCAATCCCGCTCCCGACGCACGTTTCAGTTTATGCAGGTACCGCCATGTCCTTTCGCACCGATGCCGTCAAAGCCTACTTGCTCGATCTTCAAGACCGCATTTGCGCCGCCCTGGAAACCGAAGATGGCAGCGCCCGTTTCGTCGAAGACGCCTGGGAACGGCCTGCGGGCGGGGGCGGAAGAACCCGGGTGATCGAGAACGGCCACATCCTCGAAAAAGGCGGCGTTAACTTTTCCCATGTCTTCGGCGCCGGCCTCCCACCGTCGGCCAGCGCACATCGACCGGAACTGGCAGGGCGTGGTTTCGAAGCCCTCGGCGTGTCGCTGGTGATGCACCCGCACAACCCTCACGTGCCAACTGCCCACGCCAATGTGCGGTTCTTCATCGCGGAGAAAGAAGGCGAAGAACCGGTGTGGTGGTTCGGAGGCGGCTTTGACCTCACGCCTTACTACGGTGTCGAGGAAGACTGCGTTCATTGGCACCGCGTCGCCGAACAGGCCTGCGCGCCATTCGGGGCTGACGTCTATCCCCGCTACAAGGCGTGGTGCGATCGCTACTTCCATATCAAGCACCGCAATGAGCCGCGCGGCGTCGGCGGACTGTTTTTCGACGACCTGAACGAGTGGGATTTCGACACCAGCTTCGCGTTTATCCGCGCCATCGGAGATGCGTTCGTCGAGGCGTATCTGCCCATCGTTCAGCGCCGCAAGGACACGCCGTACACGCCGCAGCAGCGTGAGTTTCAGGAGTTCCGCCGTGGGCGTTACGTGGAATTCAATCTGGTGTACGACCGCGGCACCTTGTTTGGGCTGCAATCGGGTGGCCGCACTGAATCGATCCTCATGTCGCTGCCGCCGCAAGTGCGCTGGGGCTATGACTGGAAAGCCGAGCCGGGCAGTGAGGAAGCACGCCTGACGGAATATTTTCTGCAGGATCGCGACTGGCTGGCTGAGGCGGCCCAGTGATGACTGACGAGTACGTTGTCTTTGGCAATCCCATCGGCCACAGCAAATCCCCGCTGATCCATCGCCTGTTCGCCGAGCAGACCGGTCAGGCGCTCGACTACCAGACCTCACTCGCGCCGCTGGACGGCTTCACCGCCTTCGCCAGGGCGTTTTTCGAGACAGGCCGTGGCGCCAACGTCACCGTGCCCTTCAAGGAAGAAGCGTACCGGATGGCCGATCAGTTGACCGAGCGCGGCCGTCGTGCCGGCGCGGTCAATACCCTCGCCGTTCAAGCGGATGGCAGCCTGCTCGGCGACAACACGGACGGAGCAGGCCTGGTTCGGGACCTGAAGGTCAGTCATGGCGTCACGCTCAAGGACAAACGCATTCTCGTGCTAGGGGCTGGCGGTGCAGTGCGTGGCGCACTTGAGCCCTTGCTGGCGGAAGATCCCTACGTGCTGGTGGTCGCCAACCGCACCGTGGAAAAGGCTGAACAGCTGGCTCAGGAATTCGCCGACGTCGGTCCGGTGCTGCCCGCAGGCTACGACTGGCTGGATGAACCGGTGGACATCATCATCAATGCCACGTCGGCCAGCCTTTCGGGGGAAGTACCGCCGATTTCGCCCAGTCTGATTCAGCCGGGCGTGACATTCTGCTACGACATGATGTACGCCAAGGAGCCAACCGCATTCTGCCGCTGGGCCTCTGAACACAGCGCCGGGCAGGCAGTGGATGGGTTGGGGATGTTGGTCGAGCAGGCTGCCGAGGCGTTTTACCTGTGGCGCGGCGTGCGACCGGAATCGGCGCCAGTGCTGGCGGAACTGCGACGGCTGATGGCGCAGAACGGATAACGCACACGCTCCAGGCTGACACTTATTTTGTGGTGGATGCCTGGTCGTCCAGACGCCGCACTGTCACGTTGCAAACGCAATCCCCGTGGGCGTGAGCTTGCTCACGAAGACGCCATTCCAGCCGCTGAAGATCCAGCGAATGTACCGGCTTCTTCGCGAGCAAGCTCGCTCCCACAGTTCATCTATCGGCAGAACATCAGCGGTGTCGTCACGCCTGATAAGAGTGAGCTCACTCTATGCTGGCCGCCAGCGTTACAACTTGGCTTTCACCGCTGGCAGCGCATCTTTGTCGTCAACGGTTTTCACGCCGCTGAGCCATTTGTCCAGCACCGCCGGGTTGGCTTTCAGCCACGCTTTCACCGCTTCGGTGTTGCTGACCTTCTTATCCACCACGGTTTGCATGATCGAGTTTTCCATGTCCTGGGTGAAGACCAGGTTGGAAAGCAGCTTGGCCACGTTCGGGCAGGCGTCGGCGTAACCTTTGCGGGTCACGGTGTAGACGCTGCCGGTATCGCCGAAGTATTTCTCGCCGCCTTTGAGGTAGTGCATGCCTTTGACCTGCACGTTCATCGGGTGCGGCGTCCAGCCGAGGAATACCACGAACTCCCCCTTCTTCACGTTGCGCTGCACTTCGGCCAGCATCGCCTGCTCGCTGGACTCCACCAGCTTCCAGTCCCCCAGTTCGAACTCGTTCTTTTTGATGATTTCCTGAATCGACGCGTTGGCCGGAGCCCCCGAACCGATGCCGTAGATTTTCTTGTGGAATTTGTCGGCGAATTTGTTGAGGTCGGCGAAGTTGTGGACGCCTGCGTCATACACGTAATCAGGGACGGCGAGGGTGAACTCCGTGCCTTCCAGATTTTTCGCGTATTGCGTCACGTCACCCGTGGCGATGAACTTGTCGTAGAAACCCTGCTGCGCCGGCATCCAGTTGCCCAGGAAAACGTCGAGTTGCCCATCCTTCAGGCCGCCATAGGCGATCGGCACCGCGAGGGTGTCGATCTTGGTTTTGTAGCCCATGCCATCGAGCAAAAAGCCTGCAGTGGCGTTGGTCGCGGCGATATCGCTCCAGCCTGGATCGGCCATCCGCACGGTGCTGCAGCTAGCGTCGGCGGCATAGGCCACGACGCTGCTCAAACTCAAGACCCCAACCGCCAGCGTGGTGAACAGCTTATTCATGGTGTGCCCCTTTTTGGTTTTCTAAGTGTTGGCAGGGTTCAAGGTTGCGGATAACGGGCCTTGCGCTCCAGATCGTCCAGATCAATATGGTTGCGCATGTACTGCTGACTGGCGTCGACCAGCGGCTGGTGATCCCAACTCTTCAGCTTGCCGATGGCCAGCGACTCGGCGACGAAACGCCGACGACGCTGGCTGGCGAGCACCTGGTGGTGTATCGCCGGAATGTCCCACTTGGCCTTTGCTTCGGCCAGGAACGCAGCGAACAGGTCGCGATGAGCCTCGGATCGACTCAGCTCTTCCTGCTCCTTCGGATCGTTGCGCACGTCATACAGCAGACAGGGGTCCCGTTCCGAATAAATAAATTTGTACGCGCCGCGACGAATCATCATCAGCGGACTGTTGGTGCCCTCGGCCATGTACTCGCCGAAGACCTCGTCGTGACCACCCTCGCCTTGCAGATGCGGCAGCAGTGAGCGCCCATCGAGCGGCAAGCCAGCGTCCAGCTGACCATCCGCCAACGCAACAAACGTCGGCAACAGGTCGGCGGTGGACACTGCAGCCTGCACGCGGCCGGCCTTGAACTGCCCCGGAGCGTAGACCAGCAGCGGCACCCGCGCCGACATCTCGAACCAGTGCATTTTGTACCAGAGCCCGCGCTCACCCAGCATGTCGCCATGGTCGCCGGAGAACACGATGATGGTGTCGTCGGCCAGGCCGGTTTCCTCCAGGGTTTTCAGCAGTTTGCCGACGTTGTCATCAATGTAGCTGCAGGCACCGAAATAGGCGCGGCGCGCATCACGAATCTTTTGCTCGGGCAGCGGTTTGTCCCACAGGTCATAGACCTTCAGCAGGCGCTGGGAATGGGGGTCCAGTTCGGACTGGGCCAACGGCGCATGGGGCATCGGGATTTCTTCGTCGCTGTACAGATTCCAGTAAGGCTTGGGAATGGTGTACGGATCGTGGGGATGGGTCATCGACACCGTCAGGCAAAACGGCTGATCGCCGTCTTCGCGCACATGGTCGAACAGATACTGCTGAGCCTTGAACACCACTTCTTCGTCGAAATCGAGCTGATTGGTGCGTACGCAAGGTCCCGCTTGCAGCACCGATGACATGTTGTGGTACCAGGTCGGGCGCACGTCCGGTTCGTCCCAGTTCACGGCCCAACCGTAGTCGGCCGGATAGATGTCGCTGGTCAGGCGTTCTTCGTAGCCGTGCAATTGATCAGGCCCGCAGAAATGCATCTTGCCGGACAGTGCGGTGCGATAGCCAAGACGCCGCAGGTAGTGGGCGTAGGTCGGCACATCAGCGGGGAAATCAGCCGCATTGTCATAGGCGCCGATCTTGCTCGGCAACTGACCGCTCACCAGAGTGAAGCGTGACGGTGCGCAGAGCGGGCTGTTGCAGTAGGCGGCGTCGAACACCACGCCTTCAGCAGCGAGGCGACTCAAGTGGGGCATCTTGATGGGAGAAGAGGCGTACATCGGCAACATGGGCGCGGCCATCTGATCGGCCATGATGAAAAGAATGTTCTTGCGCTTCATGTATTCGCGGCATCCCATAGTCATTATTTATGCGAAAGTGCTCCGACCGAGGATGGTGCCCATGCCGTCTGCGGTAAAGCCCATGAGAGGCAATGCCTAGGATAAGTACAGCTTATGTTTGAAGCCCTTGGTGTCATGTCGCTGGATTTACTTCGCGGCTTCGAAGCCGCCGCACGGTTGCGCAGCTTTACCGCTGCGGCCATCGAGCTCGGCACCACTCAGCCGGCCATCAGCCAGCAAATCAAGCGGCTGGAGGAGCAACTGGCGACGCGGCTGTTTGATCGCATCTACCGCGGCATCGAGCTGACGGACGCCGGGCAGATCCTGTTTAATCACGTACAGACCGGGCTGGAGTCGATGGACGCTGGCCTCAGCGCGATCACCGAGCAGCATCAGCACGAGGTGCTGCAAGTGGCGACTGACTTCGCCTTCGCCGCCTATTGGCTGATGCCGCGCCTGCACCGTTTCCACAAGGACAACCCCGACGTCGACGTCAGCCTGGTCACCAGCGAACGCAGTCACAGCATGCTGCGCGCGGATATCGATGTGGCCGTGTTGTTCGGTGACGGGCGATTCAAGCAGGGTGAAAGCCACTGGTTATTCAGCGAGGAGGTGTTCCCGGTGTGCAGTCCGCAATTGCTGAAGGGGCGCGACCTGCCCCTGCCCACTGAGGCGCTGAAAGACTTCGCGCTGCTGCACCTTCGTGGCGAAGGCGGCAACAACTGGTTTGACTGGAGTGGCGTGTTCCGCGCCCTGAATATCCTCCAGGCACCCGCGCCGGGACAGCTGCGATTCGACAACTACACGCTGATGATTCAAGCGGCGATCGGCGGCCAGGGCGTGGCCATCGGCTGGCGACACTTGGTGGATGATTTGCTGGAGCAGGGCTTGTTGTGCCGCCCGATCGAAGCCAGCGCCGTCTCCGGATACGGTTATTACATCGTCCTGCCGCAACGCAAACGCCGCGTGCAGATCGTCCAAAGATTTGTGGATTGGTTAAGAAGTGAGCAGGCGTTGAGCGGGGATTTGCTGAAGGGCAAGGCCCTGCCGTCGATTGCGGTTTAAAGGCGCTATCAGAAACATACCGACACCGGTCTGGTGGCGGATCATTGCGGGGCCGTTGGCCTCCCAGAATTTATTTTCATTCCAGAAGATTCCTACAGACTTGTCGGACTCGGTGAGGTTTACAACTGCAGTCACTTAAGATTATTTCCTACATGCAACTGGGGTATGGCAATCGGGATCACTGCATCCACTTTTGTCAAAGCTAATTGTCATGTAGGAGTTCACCATGCTAATCCGGCTTACGAAGATGCTGATAAATGCAAGGGTGAACTTGATAGCGACTTGGCGATGGCTTGGCGAGCGCTTGAACAGAAGGCTTATTATTGTCTGTCTTAACGTACGCAGGGCAGTTTTGATTGCTTATTTTCTGCTTTTCTTTTTCAGATACTACAGCTTTGGCTGGTTAATATGACTGTCACATATTTAATGGGTTGGACTGAATAATGCCTGCGCAACTGAATAAAAATGATATTGATAGGCTGAATATATTGCTTAAACACGAATCCCCTGAACTTATGTATGGGGCACTTCAATCCTATGGCTATAAATATGCAGCACTTGCTGGAGGTATTATTGACCCCCATTCGCCATCGGGCTCGGCGGCGGCTAGCTTTCTACGGCTAACTGCGTAGCGCGACGGCGCCCGATTTACGGAAAATTCGATTCGCTTTGTCTATGACAGAATGGCTCAAGCTTACTTGGATGTGCTCAACGCACAGTACAAAAGTCAAGGCGTAGTCAATAGAGATATAAATCATCAAGAGGCATGGGAGATCCACAACAAGGTTTTAGCGTACCTCGGCTATTCCGCGGATGCTTGGACGCTGAATTCAGTTTTCATGGTCATGGCAAATGATGAAGTAAGGGAGCGGTATTGGACTGAAATTCTTGAATCCGCTGGTAACCCGGTCACAGAAGCTTTAATTATGATGAAAACAGAGACCTTTATGGCAACTGCTTCTGTCATCGGCAATGAGCATATGAAGGCTGTTGCTAACGGATGGCGATCGCGAGTGGATGCGGCATCAACAATTGCAGCTGTTGGAAGCGGTGCGA
The DNA here is from genome assembly GCF_046540455.1 of Pseudomonas sp. W5-36. Classification (NCBI taxonomy): domain Bacteria; kingdom Pseudomonadati; phylum Pseudomonadota; class Gammaproteobacteria; order Pseudomonadales; family Pseudomonadaceae; genus Pseudomonas; species Pseudomonas sp. W5-36. Next base: position 81,099 of record NZ_JAXCIQ010000012.1, read on the forward strand.
CCGGTATGATCGCCGATCGAATCGGAAATCTTTTTAACGATATTACCAATAGCATTTTGGGGCCCGTGCCAGCGGGTACGATTATACCGACATGGACACCCGCACCCGCAGCAACTCCACTGCCAGTGCCAAATGCCGCTACTACGCCCCCGCCTCCGATACCCGCGCCGCCGCGAGTACCAGTCAATCCTGTACGCAAACCTCGCAGGAGGCCACGCCTTCCCCCGCCGACGACCCATAGGGGTCATCCCGGAAGTGGATATGAACAAACAGGTGGAGGGGGGGCGTGGGCCAGTTTTCTGGCTAGAGTGATATGACTAACTACTGATCCTTATTTAGAGTGCGCTTGCCTGCTAAATGCATGGGGCATTGCGATTTGCACTGCTGACACAACGCATTCGCGGGCAAGCGCGCTCCTACAGATTTTGCGTCCATCTCACGTGCATGGACGGACGCGATTCGGAGGAGCCTTAATTCAGCACGCCATCCAGGATTTCATAAACAATTCCGCTGCCGATTGCGATCAGCACAACGTCCGGGCCCAGGCGGCGCCATTCGTAGCCATCGTATTGCGGCAGGTATTGCAGCGAGCGTTGGTCCAGTCGACGGCCATAACCGCGTGGCAGCGGGTGGCCTTTGACGATGTGGACGCCGGGAGGCAGTGGCTGACCGCGACCGATGACTTCCCGGTGCTCGGTGATGGTCCGGCGCACGTCGCCGAAGTCGGCAGGAGGACGCCCGCCACGCTGGTTGTTGCCACGGTTATCGGCGCGCGGTTCGTTGCGATGGTCGTTGCCGTTGCCGTTGCCGTTGTTATTGCCGTTGCCGCGATCGCCCTGCGGACCGCCCTGCGGACCATTGGGTTGGCCGTGGTCCTGATGCTGGCCCGGGCGGTTGTCATCGCCGCCACGTTGATCCGGTGGTGCAGCCTGAACCAGCGCGCTGGCGCTGAGCATCAACACACCCAACCCGGCGATCAAACGATTCGAGACTTTCATGTAGCGCGCTCCTGAGCAAATTCGGGCAGCAAAAAGGGGTTCAGGACGTGGTCCTGAACCCCTTCGCTGTACGGCTTAGTGTGCTGCCAGAGAACGAGATTCCTCTGTATCAGAAACTTTACCTTCGGCTACGCGGGCTTTACGCACGCCTTCCGATAACTGCGCGCACAAACCCAGCACGCCGCTGACTGCTTGTTCTGGCGAAGACGCATTGGCGATCTGGTCGATCAATGCCGAGCCGACAACAACACCGTCGGCCACGCGCGCAATGGCCGCTGCCTGATCAGCCGTGCGAATCCCGAAGCCGACACTGATGGGTAGATCGGTATGGCGGCGAAGGCGCTGCACGGCGTCTTTAACGTGATCGATCGTCGCCGAACCTGCACCCGTTACGCCCGCTACCGACACGTAGTAGACGAAGCCTGAGCTGCCGTTGAGCACGGTAGGCAAACGAACGTCGTCGGTGGTCGGAGTGGTCAGACGGATGAAGTTCAAGCCGGCGTCCTGCGCAGGATCGCACAGCTCGGCGTTGTGCTCTGGCGGCAGATCCACCACGATCAATCCGTCAACGCCCGAGGTATGGGCTTCGGAGATGAAGCGCTCAATCCCGTAATTATGAATCGGGTTGTAGTAACCCATCAGTACCAGTGGCGTCGTGCTGTCCTCTTCGCGAAACTCACGCACCATCTGCAGCGTTTTTGCGAGATTTTGCTTGGCGTTGAGTGCGCGAATATTGGCCAGCTGAATCGCCGGGCCGTCGGCCATCGGGTCAGTGAATGGCATGCCCAGTTCGATCACATCTGCACCTGCCTTCGGCAATCCCTTGAGAATAGCCAGCGAGGTGTCATAGCCCGGATCGCCTGCGGTGACGAAGGTCACCAAGGCTGCGCGATTTTGTTCTTTCAGTTCGGCAAAACGTGTTTGCAGGCGGCTCATCAGTGTTTCTCCTGCTGGGACAAATCAAGGTGGTGCATCACGGTTTGCATGTCTTTGTCACCACGACCGGACAGGTTGACCACCATCAGGTGATCCTTTGGCAGCGATGGTGCGCGTTTGAAGACTTCAGCCAGGGCGTGAGCGGTTTCCAGCGCCGGGATGATGCCCTCGAGGCGGCAGCATCGGTGGAAGGCAGCCAGCGCTTCGTCGTCAGTGACGGAGGTGTATTCGACCCGGCCAACGTCGTGCAACCAGGCGTGCTCAGGACCAATGCCTGGGTAATCGAGGCCGGCTGAAATCGAGTGGGCGTCGGTGATCTGGCCATCGTCGTCCTGCAGCAGGAAAGTGCGGTTGCCATGCAGTACGCCCGGAACGCCGCCGTTCAGGCTGGCGGCGTGCTTGCCGGTTTCGATGCCGTGGCCGGCCGCCTCCACGCCGATGATGCGTACACTCTTGTCATCCAGAAACGGGTAAAACAGGCCCATGGCATTGGAGCCACCGCCAACGCACGCCACCAGACTGTCCGGCAGGCGACCTTCATGCTCCTGCATCTGTACACGTGTTTCCTTGCCGATGACGGCCTGGAAATCGCGGACCATGGCCGGGTAAGGATGCGGGCCGGCGACGGTGCCGATCAGGTAGAAGGTGCTGTCGACATTGGTGACCCAGTCACGCAGCGCCTCGTTCATGGCGTCTTTCAGCGTGCCGGTGCCGGAGACTACCGGAATGATCGTGGCACCCAGCAGCTTCATGCGAAATACGTTGGCCTGCTGACGTTCGATGTCAGTGGTGCCCATGTAGATGACGCATTCCAGCCCGAAGCGCGCGGCGACCGTCGCCGTTGCAACGCCGTGCATGCCGGCGCCGGTCTCGGCAATGATGCGTTTTTTGCCCATGCGCCGCGCCAGCAGAATCTGGCCGATGCAATTGTTGATCTTATGCGCGCCGGTATGGTTGAGCTCTTCGCGCTTCAAGTAAATCTTCGCGCCGCCACAGTATTCGGTCAGGCGTTCGGCAAAATACAGCGGGTTGGGACGGCCCACGTAGTCGCGCTGGAAGTAGGCAATATCGTTGAGAAATGATGGATCAGTCTTCGCGATTTCATACTCGCGGCTCAGATCAAGAATCAGCGGCATCAGCGTTTCAGCGACATAACGGCCGCCGAACCCGCCAAACATACCGCGGTCGTCCGGGCCGCTGCTGTAGGCATTTTGTGTCTGGGTCTGGGTCATGTGGACCTCCGGGGATGCGAATTGGATGAGCCGTCAGGCAGTGATCACACTCTAACCAGCGCCAGCGACGATGAAAACCGATAAGATCGGCGCAACCTGTCAGGAAAACTCACCTATCCCATGAGCCGAGATCTTCCGCCCCTCAACGCCCTGCGTGCGTTTGAAGCCACCGCCCGGCTGAACAGCGTCAGCCAGGCGGCCGAGCAATTGCACGTAACCCATGGTGCCGTGAGTCGTCAGCTGAAAGTGCTGGAAGAGCACTTGGGCGTTGGCCTGTTCATCAAGGAAGGTCGTGGCCTGAAACTCACAGATGCAGGGATCCGTCTGCGCGACGCGAGCGCTGAAGCGTTCGACCGTCTGCGCACCGTCTGTGCCGAGCTTAGCCAGGGCAGCGCGGATGCGCCGTTCGTACTGGGTTGTTCAGGAAGCTTGCTGGCGCGCTGGTTCATCCCACGGCTGGGGCGCCTGAATGCCGACCTCCCCGACCTGCGCCTGCATTTGTCCGCGGGAGAAGGAGACCTCGACCCACGGCGCCCGGGGCTGGACGCGCTGCTGATATTCGCTGAGCCGCCGTGGCCTGCGGACATGCAGGTCTTCGAGCTTGCCAGCGAGCGCATCGGGCCGGTGATGAGTCCACGATTCGCACGGTTCGACGAGCTACGGCACGCACCGGTCCACGCGCTGTTGGGTGAGCCCTTGCTACAGACCACATCGCGGCTGCAAGCCTGGCCGACATGGGCGACGCAAAACGGCATCGAGCCCGACGCGCTGAGCTACGGACAGGATTTCGAGCATTTGTATTATTTACTGGAGGCGGCCGTCGCGGGCCTGGGGGTTGCGATCGCACCAGAGCCATTGGTGGCTGAGGACTTGAAGGCCGGACGCCTGGCTGCGCCATGGGGGTTCAGTGAAACCCCGGCGCAGCTGGCGTTATGGGTACCAAAGCGCGCCGCTGATGGGCGCGCTCAGCACCTGGCTCGATGGCTCAAACAGGAACTCGAGCGATCGGGGCGGACTTGATCAGCCGCGCTTGCACAGCAGGTAGGCTGCCAGCAGGCCGATTGCGCCGACGGCGACGCCTGCGGTGGTCCAAGGGTGCTCTTGGGCGTAATCACGAGTCGCAACGCTGGTTTCGCGAGTTTTGACTTTGACGTCTTCGTAGACATCGCTCAACAGGCTGCGCGAATGGCTCAGCGCGCTTTCAGCGTTGGCCTTCAGGTTTTTCAGGGTCTTGCGCGACTCGTCGGAAGCGTCGGACTTCAAGCCTTCCAGCGACTTGAGCAGACTCTCGATCTCGGCTTCCATGCTTTGCAACGACGCTTTACGGGATGACGTGAATGCCATGATTTGACTCTCCTGCTGTGATGAGTGGCGTGTGTTGTTTCCGACTACAGGGTTTCGAGAAAGTGCAGTGCGTGATGTGAAGTACCGTTTCTTCTGAACTTTTAGGGCGCATTTCGGCACAGAGGTAGTGAACACAATCACTGCGGCGCTGCCACCGCGCAACACCCTTCAGGAGAACTGCCATGTCTGATCATCACACTTACAAAATGCTGGAACTGGTTGGGTCATCGACTGTGAGCACCGACGACGCGATTCAGAACGCAATTGCCCAGGCGGCCAAATCCGTGAAACTCATGGAATGGTTCGAAGTGCTGGAAACCCGCGGTCACATTGAAGATGGCAAAGTGGGCCACTTCCAGGTCACCATCAAGGTCGGCTTCCGCATCGACAACAGCTGAGTCGCTGAACTTTTGCAGTGGCCGAGTGCCACAACCTTCGCTATACATACCGCGCAGTCGTGACTTTTCCAAGGTGACGACGCAGGTTCATGTAGTCAGGCCGCTCGATTGGAGCGGCCTTGTTGATCCTAAAATTGCGCCTGACGAGGGGATGTACCGATGAAAAAAGTTCTGTTGGCCATAGGCTTGTTGAGCATCGCGGGCACTACCATGGCCGCTGGCAAATCGTGCGATGACGTGAAAGCCGATATCGACGCGAAGATCAAAGCCAAAGGCGTTTCTTCCTACACGCTGGAAGCTGTTGAAAAAGGCAGCTCGGCGGACGGCAAAGTCGTCGGCACCTGCGAAGGCGGCAGCATGGAAATCGTTTACAAGCGCGGCTGATACCGGCCCGCTGACATAAAAAAACCGACGCATCTGGCGTCGGTTTTTTTTGGCAGACCGTTTTAGCGCGTGGCCCTGTATCAGCCCCTCGCTGCTTGCGCCAGGATCTCGTAAGAGCGAAGGCGATCGGCATGTTCGTACATGTCGCAGGTGAATATGAGCTCGTCCGCGTCGGTCTGTTCAAGCAGCACGTCCAGCTTCGCGCGAATCTTCTCCGGGCCGCCGACGACCGCCAGCCCCAGGAAATCCATCACTGCGTCGCGTTCATGGGGCAGCCACAGGCCATTCATGCTCTCGACGGGCGGCTTCTGCATCAAGCTCTGCCCACGCATCAGGCTCAGAATTCGTTGATACACCGACGTCACCAAATACTCGGCTTGCTCGTCGGTTTCTGCGGCGGCCAGCGGCACGCCGAGCATCACGTAGGGCTTGTCGAGCACCTGGGAAGGTTTGAAGTGACTGCGGTAGACGCGAATCGCTTCGTGCATGAAACGCGGCGCGAAGTGCGACGCGAATGCATACGGTAGCCCTCGCTCACCGGCCAGTTGAGCGCTGAACAGGCTCGAACCCAGCAACCAGATCGGCACGTTGGTGTTGGTCCCCGGCACAGCGAGAACCCGCTGATGAGGCTGACGCGGTCCGAGGTAGTTGACCAGTTCAGTCACGTCATCCGGGAAATCATCGGAACTGCCGGAGCGCTCGCGACGCAGGGCGCGGGCGGTCATCTGATCGGAACCTGGCGCGCGGCCGAGGCCCAGATCGATACGCCCCGGGAACAAGCTTTCCAGCGTGCCGAACTGCTCGGCGACCACCAGCGGCGCGTGGTTGGGCAGCATGATCCCGCCCGACCCAACCCGGATGGTCGATGTCCCACCGGCCAGGTAGGCCAGCAGAACAGAAGTCGCCGAACTGGCGATGCCATCCATGTTGTGGTGCTCGGCCACCCAGAAACGGTTGTAGCCCCATTTCTCGACGTGTTGCGCCAGATCCAGCGCGTTACGCAGCGATTCAGCCGGGCCTTTGTCTTCGCGGACGGGCACCAGATCGAGCGTCGAAATCTTCACATCAGCTAATCGTTTCATAGGCCGTTGTTGATCCTCTTGAGGCTTGAATCGGCGCATCCGTCGGGGGACATCACGCGAGCAAACCGGCATTAAGACTAAATATTTGCGTTAAGCCATAGGATAAGGGCGGATTTCAGAGTTGCAATGGGCAATGCGAAATTTCCTACTAATTTGGTCGGATTTTAACGGTGCGACCGTCCGCAAAAAAGCACGTGCGGCACAAGCGTTGAACTAAGTCCCGCCTACACTCCTCAGAACTTTGGTCCGCGTGCGAGCGAAATCGCACTTTTTCATGAGGAGACACCATGAGCATCGTCAAGAAAGCATCCGCCCACTGGGAAGGTGACCTGAAGTCGGGTATCGGCAGCATCTCTACTGAAACCGGCGTCCTGCGCGAAGCGCCGTACGGCTTCAAGGCCCGTTTTGAAGGCGGCAAGGGCACCAATCCGGAAGAACTGATCGGCGCAGCCCACGCTGGCTGCTTCTCGATGGCCCTGTCGATGATCCTCGGCAATGCCAACCTGAAAGCTGACAGCATCGACACCACTGCTGACGTCACCCTGGATCAAGTCGATGGCGGTTTCGCAATCACCGCAGTGCACCTGACACTGAAAGCCAAGATCCCTGGCGCGACTCAGGAGCAGTTCGAAAAGCTGACCAACGATGCGAAGGAAGGCTGCCCGGTTTCGAAAGTGCTGAACGCCAAAATCACGCTCGATGCCACGCTCGTGAGCTGAGTTGCTTCACCGCTGTACTCGATGGCCCGCAATTGCGGGCCATCTTCGTTATGGACGCGCGCCAGAACCGGCGTGCGCCCCCACGGTCACATGCAAGGCCGATGCGTATCGCACGGTGTCGAAGGAGTCGATCATGAAACGTATCGCCGCAATACTGATTCTCGGTGCGCTGACCACCAGTGCCTTCGCTGCGCCCAAGCCCTGCGATGAGCTCAAGGACGAAATCGAGGCCAAAATCCAGGCTCAGAATGTCAGCTCTTACACGCTGGAAGTGGTGACCAATGAAGAGGTCCATGACCAGAACATGGTCGTCGGCACCTGCGAAAACGGCACGAAAAAGATCATCTATCAGAACAACGATCGGTAGCTCGGGCGTTGAGCGAAGTGTTTCGTGAGCCTTGAATGAGCGAGTCCCTGTGCGCGTTGCCGTCGCGATCACGGGTCACGGAATGCAGCAGCGTCGTGGGACACAGAAGCCTTATGGAATACAGAAGATGTCCCCCTCCTCCGCGAGCACGTTGCGTTTCTCGTCCCGCAACTGTGCGTCGATGCTGTTGGTGATATTGCGCACATCCAGACGGTAGCGGTGGCCGGCCTCGAAGCGGTCGTAGTTGATTGTCACGTAGCAGGTTCGCTCGTTGTAGATGTCCATCGACAAGCCCATCGCGCCGGGCGCGTAGTCGTAGTCGTAACGCACTTCGAGCTTGTGTCGGCCGGGCGTCACCTGAAAGAAGCGACCGTCGTAGGTGCGCACGCCGTCCAGTTTGTCGGCCATCAGGGTTTTGCCGGTGAAGGTGTGCAGGTCGACCCACGCCTGTTGGGGATCGACCGCAGGCAGCGGTCCCGCGCATCCAGCCAGAAGACTCAGGGCAACGAGGGACAGAGGCAAGCGCATGATGAACTCCGCAGCAGGGCAAATGGCGATGATGGTTGCGTCAGCGGCGGGCTGTCCGGCATAACGCTGGTGTTTGGACTTCATGAATATCGACGTTAAGGCTGCTGCATGATTCGATCGAAAACGGCCTGGCTGCAATATGGTCTCCCGGTGCTGGCGACTTTACTCCTCGGGGGCTGCTCCAGTCTTTCCTATTACTCACAACTGGCCAGCGGCCAAATGGCCCTGTTGCGGGCGCGTGAACCGGTTGCGGACGTCATCGCTGACCCCAATCGCGACCCTAAGCTGCGGGATCATCTGCGCACATCTCAGCAGGCCCGTGCGTTTGCGACCGAGCATCTGCACCTGCCGGATAACCGCAGCTATCGCCTTTACGCCGACATCCATCGCGCGTATGTCGTCTGGAACGTCTTCGCGACCGGCGAATTTTCCCTTGATCCTGTCACCCATTGCTTCCCCATCGCCGGGTGCGTGGCCTATCGCGGCTATTACACCCAGGGCGCGGCGCGCGGGGATGCCGCCGTGCAGAAACTTGAGGGCAAAGACGTGTATGTCAGCGGCGTTGAGGCATATTCGACGCTCGGCTGGTTCGATGACCCGATCATCAGCTCAATGATGAACTGGGGCGATGAGCGATTGGCCACGCTGATCTTCCACGAGTTGGCGCATCAGCGGTTTTACGTGAAGGACGACAGCGAGTTCAATGAGTCCTACGCCAGTTTTGTGGAGCAGGAAGGCACACGCCAGTGGCGCGCGGCGCGTGGACTGCCTGCGGAAGGTGGGTCTTCGGAAGCGCGGCGACGGGATCAGCTCACCCAACTGGCCCTTGATACTCGGGATCGGCTGAAGGCGCTGTACGCCGAGCCGCTGAGTCCGCAGGTGATGCGCGAACGCAAGGCCGCTGAGTTCGAGCGTCTGCGCAGGGAGTATCGGCAGTTGCGCGACAGCCAGTGGGGCGGCGACAAGCGCTTCGACGGCTGGGTGTACGCACCGATGAACAACGCACGGCTTTTGCCCATCGGTTTGTACGATCAGTGGGTGCCGGCGTTCGAGGCGTTGTTCAGGCAGGTCAACGGCGATTGGCCCGCGTTCTATTCAGCGGTGGAAAAGCTGGGCAAATTGCCTATGGAGGAACGCAAGGTGGCGCTGCAGCGGCTGGCCCAAAAAGCCTGAGCGGCATGATCGTTCCTACAGATTGAGTGGCCTCAGGTATCGAGAAACGCCTGATGCAGCGCGCTGACAGACTCAAAGTGATACGTCGGCGCCTCGGCTTCCAGCTCGTCACGACTGCCAAACCCGTACCCCACCGCTGCCACGTCCAAGCCGTTGCGCTTGCCGCCAATCAAATCGTGTTTGCGGTCCCCGATCATCAGCGTCTGTTTTGGGTCGAGCTGCTCTTCGTCCAGCAAGTGCCGGATCAGCTCGACCTTGTCAGTGCGGGTGCCGTCCAGCTCGCTGCCGTAGATCACCTTGAAATGGCGCGCGAAGTCGAAATGCCGGGCGATTTCATGGGCGAATACCCAAGGCTTGGATGTCGCGATGTACAGCGTGCGGCCCTGATCCGAGAGCATGTCGAGCAGTTCGAAGATGCCGTCGAACACCAGGTTCTCGTACAGGCCCGTCACCTTGAAACGCTCGCGGTAAAAGCCCACCGCGTCCCAGGCCTTCGCTTCGTCGAAATCGTAGGCGCGCATGAATTGCTGCAACAGCGGCGGGCCGATGAAATGCTCGAGCCGGGTGATGTCGGGTTCGTCGATACCCAGCTTGCTCAAGGCAAACTGGATGGACCGGGTGATGCCTTCGCGCGGATCGGTCAGGGTGCCGTCCAGATCGAACAGAATATTCTGGTAATGCATGGGTGCTCTCAGCAGGGTTTGTCGAAGCCTTCGGCCAGGTGCTGGTCTTTCAACTTCACGTAATTGGTCGCGCTGTAGGGGAAGAAAGCGATCTCTTTCTCGGTCAGCGGGCGCATCTGCTTCACCGGACGCCCGACGTAGAGAAACCCGCTCTCCAGGCGTTTGCCGGGCGGCACCAGACTGCCCGCGCCGATGATCACCTCGTCCTCCACCACCGCACCGTCCATGATCGTGGTGCCCATGCCGATCAGAATGCGATTGCCGACGGCGCATCCGTGCAGCATGACCTTGTGGCCGATGGTGACTTCATCGCCGATCAACAGCGGGAAACCGTCGGGGTTGAACGGCCCGGCATGGGTGATGTGCAGCACACTGCCGTCCTGCACGCTGGTGCGCGCGCCGATGCGGATGCGGTGCATGTCGCCGCGGATGACCGTCAGCGGCCAGACCGAACTGTCGGCGCCGATTTCGACATCGCCGATCACAACCGCCGAATGGTCGACAAACGCCCGCTCGCCAAGGGCCGGGGCGTGGTTCTGGAACGTGCGAATGGCCACGATAGGCTCCTTCTCTGGCGCCGATAGCTGCGGTCGGCGCCGATTCTAATTAAGATGCGTGGGTGTTTCTTTTAGCCAAGGTGCCAAACCGTGAGCGCGAACAACCCTCTGTTGCAATCCTACGACCTGCCACCTTTCTCGGCGATTCGTGCCGAGCATGTAAAACCTGCCATCGAACAGATTCTCGCCGACAATCGCGCCGCGATTGCCGACATCCTCACCAAGCAAGGTTCGCAGCCTACATGGGCTGGCCTGGTGCTGGCGATGGACGAACTCAACGATCGCCTGGGCGCCGCCTGGAGCCCGGTCAGTCACCTTAACGCCGTGTGCAACAGCGCGGAACTGCGCGAAGCCTATGAGTCTTGTCTGCCGGCCCTGAGCGCCTATTCGACAGAAATGGGCCAGAACCGCGAGCTGTTCCAGGCCTTCGAAGCCTTGGCCAACAGCCCGGAAGCGGCGAATTTCGACGTCGCCCAGAAGACCATTCTCGAGCAATCGCTGCGCGACTTCCGCCTGTCGGGCATTGATCTGCCGCCAGAGCAGCAAAAACGCTACGCCGAGGTGCAGAGCAAGCTGTCCGAGCTGGGCAGCCAGTTCTCCAACCAATTGCTCGACGCGACTCAAGCCTGGAGCAAGCACGTCACTGATGACGCCGCCCTCGCCGGCCTGACCGATTCGGCCAAAGCCCAAATGGCCGCCGCTGCCCAGGCGAAAGACCTGGAAGGCTACCTGATCACCCTCGAGTTCCCGAGCTACTACGCCGTCATGACGTACGCCGAAGACCGCGCGCTGCGCGAAGAAGTCTACGCGGCGTATTGCACCCGCGCGTCTGACCAGGGGCCGAACGCAGGCAAAAACGACAACGGTCCGATCATGGAGCAGATTCTCGATCTGCGTCAGGAACTGGCCAAACTGCTGGGTTTCGCCAGCTTCTCCGAGCTGAGTCTGGCCACCAAGATGGCTGAGTCGAGCGATCACGTTCTTAGCTTCCTCCGTGATCTGGCCAAGCGCAGCAAGCCGTTTGCCGTTCAGGATTTGCAGCAGTTGAAAGCCTATGCCGCCGAGCAAGGCTGCCCGGACCTGCAAAGCTGGGACAGCGGTTTCTATGGCGAGAAACTGCGTGAACAGCGCTACAGCGTTTCCCAAGAAGCCCTGCGCGCCTATTTCCCGGTCGACAAAGTGCTGACCGGCCTGTTCGCGATCGTACAAAAACTGTACGGCATTGAAATCGCCGAGCAGAAGGGCTTCGACACCTGGCACCCGGACGTTCGCCTGTTCGAAATCAAGGAAAACGGCCAGCACGTCGGCCGCTTCTTCTTTGATCTCTACGCCCGCGCCAACAAGCGTGGCGGCGCATGGATGGACGGCGCCCGCGATCGTCGTCGCACCGCTGAAGGCACACTGCAAAGCCCGGTGGCCAATCTGGTCTGTAACTTCACCCCGGCAGTCAGCGGCAAGCCTGCGCTGCTTACCCACGATGAAGTCACCACCCTGTTCCACGAATTTGGCCACGGCCTGCATCACCTGCTGACCCGCGTCGAGGATGCGGGCGCGTCGGGCATCAATGGCGTGGCGTGGGATGCGGTCGAACTGCCGAGCCAGTTCATGGAAAACTGGTGCTGGGAGCCGGACGGCCTGGCGCTGATCTCCGGTCATTACGAAACCGGTGAACCGCTGCCTCAAGACCTGCTGGAAAAAATGCTCGCGGCGAAGAATTTTCAGTCCGGGCTGATGATGGTTCGCCAACTGGAATTCTCACTGTTCGACTTCGAGCTGCACGCTACCCACGGCGACGGCCGCACCACGCTGCAAGTGCTCGAAGCCGTGCGTGACGAGGTGTCGGTCATGCGTCCGCCCGCGTACAACCGCTTCCCGAACAGCTTCGCACACATCTTTGCGGGCGGTTACGCGGCGGGCTACTACAGCTACAAGTGGGCCGAAGTGCTATCTGCCGATGCGTTCTCCAAGTTCGAGGAAGAAGGCGTATTCAACGAGCAGACCGGCCGGGCTTTCCGTGAGGCCATTCTGGCGCGGGGCGGGTCCCAGGCGCCGATGGTGCTGTTCGTCGACTTCCGCGGACGCGAGCCTTCGATTGACGCACTCTTGCGCCATTCGGGCTTGAGTGAGGAAGCGGCAGCATGACCGAGACACCGCAGGTGGTTACCAAGAAACGCTTCATCGCCGGGGCTGTCTGCCCGGCGTGCAGCGAGCCTGACAAGTTGATGATGTGGAACGAAGACGACGTGCCGCACCGTCAATGCGTGCACTGCGGTTATTCCGACACTCTTAATGCCCAGGGGCAATCGATCCCGACAGAACTTGGCACGCGGGTGAACAAGCCTGTGGTGAAGCCGGCCGATCCCAAGGTGCAGGGCGTGCAGTTCTTCCCGAATCCGAAGCTGAAGAAGCCGGTTGATCCGAGTTGACGTGATCTCTGATAAAGAAAGGGATACCTGTAATGGGTATCCCTTTTTTTTGCGTTTGCGGATTACCGGGCGCCGTTGATATAGGCGAAGGAGATTTTGCCACCGACGGCCTTGGTGTAATTCGTGACTTTAATATCGGCGTTTGAATAGCTGCTGTTGAACCCCGGGATGACTACAGGAAGAGTAATGTCGCGCAGGACCTCCACCGTCGTGCGACCCTCGTTGAAATTACCCTCGGGATGGCCCGTGAGCGTGAAAGACGTACCCGCTTTGGCTTTGATGATGCGCGCCGACTTGATTTCGTCGTTGGAGCAGCCAAAGCTGTTGCTCTTCATCTTCATGGTGTAGCTCGAACTGAAAGGAATCACGCAGTCCAGATTCTGACTGGCGTTAGTGCCCTCGTAGAACGCCACGGATGCGTCCGAAAAGTCGGTGGGGGTCCGGCCAATGACAATGCGTGAAGTCTTGCCATCAAGCCCGTTGTTGCGGTTATAAACTGCCTGAAAGTTGCTGTTGCTCGCGTCGGACTCGAAGCTCGGGATGACCACACGCTCGCCAATTCCGATGTTGCGCTTCACGTCGATGGTGATGTGGTCGTCCTGGGTATTGCCACTGCCACTGTCGAACAACTGAATGCGGGTTCCACTGGCAACACCCGACAAGGACATCGACCTTGCCTCATCATTCTCACAACCATGAACCTTGCGATTAACCACCCCGGGGCGAACGGGAATCACGCAGACAATGTCCTGGGACCGACTGGCATTTGGACCTTCATGCAGAAAGATGCCGCCGTTGTTGAGCGCAGCGGTATAACGCTCCGCCTCACCGCTCTTGTAATTGTTGATACCAACGTAGTTGGGGACAACACCACAGTTATCCTGGCGGCGCTTGAGGTAGGTCAGATTGTTGTCGTAGCTGGCCGAATCGAAGACGGTCGATGTGCCCGGGTGAAACTGGTTCATGAGGAACAACCGTTTCCACTGCTTGCCCGTCGAGGTGGCAACCTTTGCGGTGTTGAGGGGTAAACCGCCCCATCGCGTTGGACATGCCCAGTCATGAGTACTTTCGATGCTGCTGGCGATGTTCCCCAAGGTGTCCCAATGGTTCTGCAGCATCCAGTCCTGATCAAACATGACCGTGATCTTTTTGCCCTGAACCCAGTAGTCGCCTGCGACCTCGCGTTTGTCCGTGAACAGGAGCAAGCGGTTATTGCGTGCCGCCATCTGGTTGATCGTCGGCCAACGGTCCGCCGCGAAGTTTGCAGGGTCGAATGAAACACTCGCCAGTCCCGGCAACGTATTGAACACCTCCTGCAAATGCTCCCGCTTAACGTACGTTTCAAGGAACAGCGTCACCACCTCCCCTGGATTCCTCTGGAGAAAAGGCAGGAACTCTTTTTTTAAATGGGCAGATAACGGTCCATAGCAGGCAATTTGCTGATGGCACACTTTGATACGTTCTTCGGGGCGAGGGTTTGAACCTTCCACATAGAGATCAAGCATGAAACCCCGGACACCATCATTGAGCTGGGCCGGCATCTCCTTCAAGTTCTGGTTGATCTTTTCATAGGAATTGTGGGTGGTGACCCAGCTGTATTCATTGAATGGTTTGTTTCGTGAGTCGAGCGTCGTCGCGTATGCGTCAAGTGTGCCGATGCTCAAGAGCGTCGCCAGCGCGCACGTCGAGTAATTGAATATCATTGTCGAAATCCTTTTCGATAGGGTGTTTCCGGTAAGCGTTGATTGCCTCCATGCCGTGATTGGCACCTGCTGAGTAGTAGTTGTGTTTTGCGTCAGTGCAAACTTTGCGCTGTTCAGGTGTATTGCAAGATGCAAAGGCGTTGAGAGCAATCAGGCACCGTTGATTGCCAACGGAGGGGGCATACCCTTAGTTGATCATGCCCACTTTGTGAGACAACCCTTTGATGGCACAAAGGGCAAATACGCTCGTGCTGCACGCACCGCTGTCCATCGCTGACTTCAACGCCGCCACGTCGACAGTGTTGATGTAGGCAATTCCCCGCTTGAGGCTGTCTTGGTCGCCGTAGCCGCCGTGTTGCATCTCATCGATGGCTGCCTGCTTGCTCCAGCCCTGAGCAACGATGCGGTACATCGCTGCCACCAGACCGGTCCGGTCCAGGCCATGCTTGCAGTGAATCAGTACCGGCCCTTTTTGCTGCGCGGCCTGGATAGCCCTCAGGCTTTCAATCACATCGGCATCGTCGATGTGCACCACCTGCAGCGGAATCTGCACCTGCTCGACGGACGTGTCGGACAGCCATTTACTGTCACTTTCCTTGAGGAAGTTGATCACTGTGTGCACGCCAAGCTGCTGCAGAAGCGGCTGTACTGCAGCGTCCGGCTGGCGACTGCGATAAAGCGTTGGCGTGATCTGGTAGAGGTTGTAGTGCGCATCCACGAGTTGCGCCCACTGCGCCGGGCGTGATGATTGCGCCGGTGAAGCATCGTCGGCTCGAGCGAGGGAGGCAGATGATACCGCCAGTAGCAGGGCGAGTTGAACAGCAAGCGGGCGAAGGCGCATGGAAGACGTACCGTGGAAACCAGCCATTTATCGATGGGGCAAGTTTTCGCTGCCTTGGGTCAAGGCGCTGTGAGGCGCGTGTCAAAAGTTGATGAAAGCCGTTGATCGGTGCCGGGGTTTTTTTCAGGGTCTGAGCGTGAGGGAAATAGGTATTTCGCGATACTGTATGCATAACCAGTTATCAAGGAGCCGTCATGTCCATTCAGTTGCCCCCACGCGGGCGCGGCACCGCGACCAACCCGCATAACCGCTTCGCGCCCAACCGATCCGTGGTCGAAGACGACGGCTGGTATCAGGAAGTGCCGCTGACCCAGGGCACCACCGTTACGCTGGAAACCGCCAAGAGCATCATCGCGCGCAACTCATCGCCCGACATCCCTTTCGACCGCTCGATCAATCCGTATCGGGGATGTGAACACGGTTGTATTTACTGCTACGCCCGGCCGAGCCACGCCTACTGGGACATGTCGCCGGGGCTGGACTTCGAAACCAGACTGATCGCCAAAACCAATGCGGCTGCCCTGCTGGAGCAGCAGCTGTCCAAGCCAGGCTATAGCGTCGCACCGATCACCCTGGGCGCGAATACCGATCCGTATCAGCCCATCGAGCGCGAATACACATTGAGCCGGGCGACGCTGGAAGTGCTGCTGCGCTATCGCCATCCGGTGACGATCATCACCAAGGGCTCGCTGATTCTGCGGGATCTGGACCTGCTGGCCGAGCTGGCGAAGCTGCGGCTGGTATCAGTGTTCATCAGCCTCACGACGCTGGACGATGAGCTCAAGCGCATCCTTGAACCCCGTGCTGCGGCGCCCAGGGCCAGGCTGCGGGCGATTCGGGTCTTGCGCGACGCCGGTATTCCGGTGGGCGTCTTGCTGGCGCCGATGATCCCGATGATCAATGACATGGAGCTGGAGAAGTTGATGGCCGAGGCCAAGGCCGCCGGTGCATTGAGTGCGAGCTACGTAATGCTGCGTCTGCCGCTGGAGGTCGCCCCGCTGTTCGAAGAGTGGCTGCAGGCGCATTATCCGCAGAGGGCCGAACATGTGATGAGCCTGGTTCGACAAAGCCGCGGCGGTGAGGTGTACGACAGCCGCTTTGGCTCGCGAATGCGCGGTGAGGGGGTGTTCGCCGAACTGCTGGCGCAGCGTTACAGCCTGGCCATCAAGAAGTACGGCTTGAACCGGCGGGAAAGTTTTCAGCTGGACTGCAGCGCGTTTTGCCCGCCCGGTGGTCAGATGTCGCTGTTGTGACTCGGGTGGCGTCCTAACTGGGTTTCAACACGACAGGCGCTTGCGGTTTAGATTTTCTAACGCAAGACCCGCGATCTAGAGCCACGCATTCAGTTTCAATTAAGTTTGCGTCGTTAAGGTGAGTCGGAAGTGACCGATTGGTCTTGTAGGAAACGAGTCGTACGAAGGCCAGAAAAGAGTGGGTCATCCACAGGATTCGCCGGAAAATTCACTTAAATCCGTCAGAGAGGATGAAACATGAGTGACCAGGATAAGCAGCCTCAGGCTGCGACGACAGGCGTTACGCCTCAGGTGGAAACCGCCGAGATGGCACTGAAGCAAATCGTTGATGGCTTCAAGCAATTCCGCCATGACGTCTTCCCTCAGCAGGAAGAACTGTTCAAGAAACTCGCCACCGCCCAGCATCCCCGGGCCATGTTCATCACCTGCGCCGATTCGCGCATCGTCCCGGAACTCATCACCCAAAGCTCGCCAGGCGACCTGTTCGTCACCCGTAACGTGGGTAATGTCGTCCCGCCTTATGGCCCCATGAATGGCGGCGTGTCGACGGCGATCGAGTACGCCGTTCTGGCCTTGGGCGTTCAGCACATCATCGTCTGCGGCCACTCCGATTGCGGGGCCATGCGCGCCGTTCTCAACCCCGACACCCTGGAAAAAATGCCGACGGTCAAAGCCTGGCTGCGTCATGCCGAGGTCGCCAAGACCGTTGTGCAAGACAACTGCAATTGCACCGGCGAGCATGAAACCATGCACGTGCTGACCGAAGAAAACGTCATCGCACAGCTGCAACACCTGCGCACGCACCCCTCCGTGGCGTCCAAGCTGGCCAGCGGCCAATTGTTTATCCACGGTTGGGTTTACGACATCGAGACCAGCGAGATCCGCGCCTACGATGCCGAGCAGGATTGCTTCCTGCCTCTGGATGGCGACCATCCGGTGCCCATGGCGTCGATTCCCCGCGGGCGATATTGATCGCTGGCTGACCCGCTGCGCCTGAGCGCAGCGGCGTCGGCCCTGACGGTTCCACCCCCATACAAGCTCGTAGCGGCCGCGCATAGCGCGTGCCGCCGGGCGTTGTCACGTCTGAATTCCGGAGAGTCGTCATGGCTACTACTGATCTGAAAGCGTTGTTACCACGGGAGCTGCTGGCTTCCGTGGTGGTTTTTCTGGTGGCCCTGCCGCTGTGCATGGGGATCGCCATCGCTTCCGGCATGCCTCCCTCCAAGGGTCTGATCACCGGCATCATCGGCGGTCTGGTGGTGGGCTGGCTGGCCGGTTCGCCGCTTCAGGTCAGCGGCCCGGCGGCAGGTCTGGCAGTGCTGGTGTTCGAGCTGGTCCGTGAACACGGTATGGCCATGCTCGGGCCGATTCTGCTACTCGCCGGTGCGCTGCAATTGCTGGCTGGACGCTTGAAGCTCGGTTGCTGGTTTCGTGTGACGGCGCCTGCGGTGGTGTACGGCATGCTCGCGGGCATCGGCGTGCTGATCGTGCTCTCCCAGGTCCACGTTATGTTCGACAGTGGGCCCAAGCCTTCCGGGCTCGATAATCTCGTGGCGTTCCCGCAGACCCTCATGGGTGCGATGGGAATGGGCAGCGCCATGCAGGCCGGCCTGCTCGGGCTGGGGACCATCGCCGTGATGTGGCTATGGGAAAAGCGTCGGCCTCATGCACTTCGGTTCGTACCGGGCGCGTTGCTCGGCGTCGGCATTGCGACGGTGGTGAGTCTGGTGATGAGCTTGCAGGTCAAGCGCGTCGAGGTTCCAGCCAATCTTGCAGAGGCCATCGACTGGCTGCGCCCCGCAGACCTGCTGAACCTGGCTGACCCTGCCATCCTGATCGCGGCGATTGCCGTGGCTTTCATTGCCAGCGCTGAAACCCTGTTGTCGGCAGCGGCGGTGGATCGGATGCATGACGGCCAGCGGTCGGACTTCGACAAAGAGCTCAGCGCCCAGGGTGTGGGTAACATGTTGTGCGGTCTGGTCGGTGCGCTGCCGATGACGGGCGTGATCGTGCGCAGTTCGGCCAACGTCCAGGCCGGTGCCAAGACGCGGCTGTCGGCAATGTTCCACGGTTTGTGGCTGCTGGCGTTCGTGCTGTTGCTGTCCAGTGTGCTGCAAAGCATTCCTGTGGCGAGCCTGGCAGGCGTGCTGGTCTACACCGGCGTGAAGCTGGTGAATGTTCAAGCACTCAAAGGGCTGGGGCGCTATGGCCGCATGCCGATGTTCATCTATGGCGCGACCGCCAGCGCGATTGTCCTGACCGACCTGCTGACGGGTGTGTTGATCGGGTTTGGCCTGACCCTGGTGAAGCTGGCGCTGAATGCATCGCGATTGAAGATCAATCTCGTCGATCTGCCAGCCGAGGGGGAGATGGAGCTGCGCCTGAATGGTTCGGCCACGTTCCTCAAGGTGCCGGCCCTGACCCAGACGCTGGAAACCGTGCCCCCTGGCACTACGCTGCATGTGCCGCTGGGCAACCTGACCTACATCGACCATTCCTGCCTGGAGCTGCTGGAAGAGTGGGGCCGCGCCAATGCAGCGCAGGGTTCGCGTTTACTGCTGGAGCAGCGGCTGCTCAAGCGTCGCGTGGAGGGAAGGATCCGCACGTCGATTGGAGGAACAGCGCTGCATTAAGGTCCGCGTGAGGGGCGTGCGGGATCAGTCTTTCCCGCATTCCATCTCCAGCCCCACGCCCAACTGGCGTGACAGGCTGGGCCAGCGTTTCCATGCTGCTTCGGTGTCCGGGCTGGCGAGGCGCTCGCGGTAGGCTTCCACCGACTCCAGGGAGAAGCTGTCGTCGTCGAGCATCTCGTCGATGGCGTGATGCACCACTTCGTCGAGCTGATTGGCGAAGGCCTCGCCGATCAGTTGGTGGGCGATGACGCTGGCCACGGTGGTATTCATGGGTATCAGCGGCTGGCCGAAGTGCTTGATGTACAGATCGTTCACTTCTTCCACCAGCCGGTGAGCCAGGTAAGCTTCGTCCAGCAACCCATCCAGCCCTTCGTGGCCCGCCATGATGGCCGGCGGCGCCGTGAAGAATTGCTCGGCGATTTTCAGGACTGGTCTGATCTGGCTTTCGATTCCGGCCTGCAACGCGACGTCATGGGCAGCGTCCAGCAAGTCCGGAACCTGACCAATGTAGGCAATGACAAAGCGCGTCAGTACGCCTCGCGCGTCTACGTCAGGCAGGTGAATGGACGGGTGGAGATGAGGAAGTTGCGACTCCAACTGGCGCGAGAGCTGACCGGATTGGGCTTCGTGTTCCTGAGCTCGGGTGATCTGCTCGCGCAATGCGGCGGTGTTCATGGATGCTCCATAGGCAGTGAAACCAGGCGGTCATTATAGGGAATTCATACATTAGCCTGCTCACGAATGGCCCTAAGACGTAATTGTCATAACAGCTTCATGCTTATGTGCATAATCGCGCGCTCGTGGACTATCAATGTGCTGAACTCATGACCCGAACCCAACAAACCGTTTTCATCCTTGCCGCCATCGTGGCGCTGGTGCTGGGTCTGACCGTCTTCCGGGTGTTGTCCGGCACGGATCAGGGCGATCAGACCGCGCTTAACGACGCGGGCATCATCCTTCTCCCGCAGAGCCGCACTGTGCCTGATCTCTCGTTCACCGATCAGGACGGTCAACCCTTTCCATTGAGCCAGTTGAAGGGTCAATGGACGGTGCTGTTCTTCGGCTACACCTTCTGCCCGGACATCTGCCCGACCACCCTCGCCCAGCTTCGTCAGATCAAAAGCGAGCTGCCCCCTGAGACCGTCGACAAGCTGCGCATCGTGCTGGTCAGCGTTGATCCTGATCGCGACACGCCGCAACAGCTCAAGCAATACCTGGGTTATTTCGACAAGGGGTTCGTCGGCTTGAGGGCGCCGGTCGATACGCTGAAGAACCTGGCGAATGCGGTGAGCATCCCGTACATCCCGGCGGACACCAGTAAGCCGGGCTATACGGTCGACCACAGCGGCAACCTGGCCCTCCTCGGCCCTGACGGCACCCAGCGCGGGTTCGTCCGCGCGCCGCTGAACAGCCAGAAGCTGGTAGCGCAGTTGCCGGGGCTGGTTGAGAGGAAGTAAGGACTGATCTCGGCATTGCGCCGAGATCATGGGCGTGTGGCGATCAGAACGCCGGGACCACGGCGCCTTTGTACTTCTCAACGATGAACGCCTTGGTTTCTGGGCTGTGCAGCGCGGCGACCAGTTTCTGGATGGCCGGGGCATCCTTGTTGTCCTCGCGGGTCACCAGGATGTTCGCGTAAGGCGACTCCGCCCCTTCGATGATCAGCGCATCCTTGGTGGGATCAAGCTTGGCCGTCAGGGCGTAGTTGGTGTTGATCAGCGCCAGGTCCACCTGCGTCAGTACGCGTGGCAGGGTCGCCGCTTCCAGCTCGCGGAACTTCAGGTTCTTCGGGTTCTGCTGCACGTCGCTTGGCTTAGCGGTGATGCTGGTCGGATCCTTCAGGGTGATCAGACCGGCCTTGACCAGCAGCAAGAGGGCACGGCCCTCGTTTGTGGCGTCATTCGGGATGGCCACGTTGGCGCCATCCGGCAGCTCGGCCAGACTCTTGAGCTTGTCCGAGTAAGCGCCAAAGGGCTCGATGTGAACCTTGGCCACACTCACCAGATGGGTGCCCTTGCCCTTGTTGAACTCATCCAGATACGGCTGGTGCTGGAAGAAGTTGGCGTCCATGCGGTTCTGGTCGACCTGCACGTTCGGCTGAATGTAATCGTTGAAGACCTTCACGTTCAGCGTCACGCCCTCTTTCGCCAGCATCGGCTTCACGAACTCGAGAATCTCGGCATGGGGCACGGCGGAGGCCGCAACGGTCAAGGTCTCATCGGCATGGGCAGACAGCGCCGCCACGGCAGCGAATACAGCCAACAACTTCTTCATTTCTACTACTCCTGAAATGCACGCGCAGTCGCATGCATCTGCCGGTCAGTGACCGGCGAATTCGGTTAACGGTGTGAAAAATGCGCGACCAGTCTGTCGCCGACGGTTTGCAGGATCTGCACAAGCACCAGCAGCAATACGACCGTTACAAACATCACATCGTTCTGGAAGCGTTGGTAACCATAGCGAATCGCCAGATCGCCCAGGCCACCGGCACCGACCGCGCCGGCCATGGCCGTGAACGACACCAGCGCAATTGCGGTCACGGTGATTGCCGCGAGAATGCCCGGGCGTGCTTCAGGCAACAGCGCCTTGATCACGATCTGCCGGGTCGTCGCGCCCATCGCCTGAGTGGCCTCGATGATCCCGCGGTCCACTTCCCGCAGCGCGGTTTCCACCAGGCGCGCGAAGAATGGCGTGGCGCCTGCGATCAACGGTGGCAGCGTGCCAAGAATGCCCAGCGAGGTGCCGGTGATGATTTCCGTCAGCGGCATCATCACGATCAGCAGGATGATGAACGGCAACGCCCGCAGCATGTTCACGATCAAGCCGACGGTGGTGTAGACCGGCTTGTTCTCGAGCAACTGACGCGGAGAGGTCAGGAACATCAGCACGCCCAGCGGCAAGCCCAGCAGAACAGTGAAGGCGAGCGAGACGCCAAGCATGATCAGGGTGTCGCCGGTCGCCAGCCAGATTTCGTACCAGTCGACGTTGGAAAACAGGTTGAGAAAAGTGTCCATCAGCGCAGGACCTCCATATGAACGTCGGCTGCGGTGAAGCGGGCAAACGCGGCGTCCATGTCACCACCGGTGATGGCCAGCGTCAGTTGCCCGTAAGGCGTGTCTTTGATGCGGTCGATACGACCGGCCAGAATGCTGTAGTCCACGCCGGTTTCCCGCGCGACCGTGCCCAGCAATGGCGCGTAGGTCGCTTCGCCCTGAAACGTCAGGCGCACGATGCGGCCCTGAACATGGGCAAAATCACTGTTCACCTGGTTTTCGTCGACCTCCTCGTCTTCTTGCACAAAGCGGCGAGTGGTCGGGTGCTTGGGGTGCAGAAACACATCGGCCACAGCGCCCTGCTCAACGATGACGCCCGCATCCATGACCGCCACCTGATCGCAGACGCGACGGATCACGTCCATTTCGTGGGTGATCAGCACGATGGTCAGCTTCAGTTCGCGATTGATCTCGGCCAACAGCTGCAACACCGAGGCCGTGGTTTGCGGGTCGAGGGCGCTGGTGGCCTCGTCGCACAGCAGAATCTTCGGCTTGGTTGCCAGCGCGCGGGCGATGCCAACGCGTTGCTTCTGACCGCCGGACAATTGCGCTGGGTACTTT
This sequence comes from Pseudomonas sp. W5-36, assembly GCF_046540455.1. Lineage (NCBI taxonomy): Bacteria > Pseudomonadati > Pseudomonadota > Gammaproteobacteria > Pseudomonadales > Pseudomonadaceae > Pseudomonas > Pseudomonas sp. W5-36. The sequence goes on from NZ_JAXCIQ010000012.1 coordinate 103,970, forward strand.
TTGGCGTGATCGGAAAGACCCACGCGGGCGAGCAACTCGGCCACGCGCTGATCGATCTGCGCGCGGGACATGTCCCCGGCCAGCGTCAGCGGCATGGCGACGTTGTCGGCGACCGTCTTGGACGACAGCAGATTGAAGTGCTGGAAGATCATGCCGACCTGACGGCGGAAGCCGCGCAGACCCTCGGCGTCCAGTGCGGTGACGTCGACGTCATCGACCAGAATCTGGCCGCCACTCGGCGCTTCAAGGCGGTTGATCAAGCGCAGCATGGTGCTTTTACCCGCGCCGGAGTGGCCAATCAGGCCAAACACCTGGCCATTTTCGATGCGCAGGCTGGTGGGGTGCAGCGCGGGAATTTCCCGGTCGGCGACCCGATAGGTTTTGTGGACGTTCTGGAACTCGATCACGGAGCGAACCTTGTGGGGCGCGTTGAAAAATCAGCGTGGAGACTTATGCCTTCATCACGCTGCTGAGCGATGCCATTTCGGCTTCGGCTGGGTAAACCGGGCGCGCATTTTAGCCTGTCGAATCCGGATTGGGCCCAGCCTTCTTATCATTTATTTCACACTGCACCTGCCGAACGGTCATATGCACAGCCGACTGTCGGGCTGACGAAGGAAATCGATGAATCCGAAAAACAAACGGAACGGCTGATTTCATCGTCAGTCACTTACTTAGCGCCTGAATAATGCCTGACCTCGTGTCAGGCGTTGCCGCCTGCGAGCTCCTGCTGCCTCCACACCATGGAACGCCGAACAGGGAGTCGTCCGAACCGAGGAGTTTTGTCTGATGAGTAAGAACACCAATCCACCTGTTAGCGCCACCGCCAACAGTGAACTGGCTGGCACTGACACGCTGGATCGTGGCAATACCAACGCCAAGATCGAAAGCCTTGAAACCTTCCGCTCCGACGCCACCGGCGAGGCTTTGCGTACCAATCAGGGCGTAAAGATCTCCGACAACCAAAACACGCTGAAAGTCGGCTCGCGCGGCCCGTCGCTGCTTGAAGACTTCATCATGCGCGAGAAGATTACCCACTTCGACCACGAACGTATCCCGGAGCGTATCGTCCACGCACGCGGCACGGCGGCTCACGGTTACTTCCAGACCTACGAGAACCATTCGGCGCTGTCCAAGGCCGAATTCCTGCGCGATCCGGGCAAGAAAACCCCCGTCTTCACGCGCTTTTCCACGGTCCAGGGCCCACGCGGCTCTGGTGACACGGTCCGCGACGTACGCGGTTTCGCGGTCAAGTTCTATACCGGCGAAGGCAACTACGACTTGGTCGGCAACAACATGCCAGTGTTCTTCATTCAGGACGCCATCAAGTTTCCCGACTTTGTACATGCGGTGAAGCCAGAGCCTCATAACGAAATCCCTACGGGCGGCTCGGCCCACGACACCTTCTGGGACTTCGTTTCCCTGGTGCCGGAGTCCGCGCACATGGTGCTGTGGACCATGTCCGACCGTGCGATTCCGAAAAGCCTGCGCTCTATGCAGGGTTTCGGCATTCACACGTTCCGCATGATCAACACCGAGGGCAAATCCTCGTTCGTCAAGTTCCACTGGAAGCCTAAGTACGGTACGTGCTCTCTGGTGTGGGACGAAGCGCAGAAGCTTGCGGGCAAGGACACCGATTTCCACCGCCGCGACCTGTGGGAGTCCATCGAGATGGGCGACTACCCGGAATGGGAACTGGGCGTTCAGATCGTTGCCGAGGAAGACGAGCACAAGTTCGACTTTGACATTCTGGACCCGACCAAAATCATTCCGGAAGAGCTGGTGCCGGTAACACCGCTGGGCAAGATGGTGCTCAACCGTAACCCGGACAACTACTTCGCCGAGACCGAGCAGGTTGCGTTCTGCCCAGGCCACGTCGTGCCGGGTATCGACTTCTCCAATGATCCGCTGCTGCAAGGTCGGCTGTTTTCCTACACCGATACGCAGATCAGCCGACTGGGTGGGCCGAACTTCCACGAGATCCCGATCAACCGTCCGGTCTCGCCGAACCACAACAACCAGCGTGATGCTCAGCATCGCACTACCATCGACAAGGGTCGCGCTTCCTACGAGCCGAACTCGATCGACGGCGGCTGGCCGAAAGAAACCCCTGCAGGTCCGGAGGATGGCGGTTTCGAGACGTATCCAGAACGCATCGAAGCGCACAAAGTGCGTGAGCGCAGCCCGTCGTTTGGCGATCACTTCACCCAAGCCACGCTGTTCTTCAACAGCATGAGCGAGCACGAGAAAGAGCACATCATCGCGGCGTACAGCTTCGAGTTGGGCAAGGTGGAGCGTGAGCACATTCGCGCCCGTCAGGTGAACGAGATTCTCGCGAATATCGACCTCACACTGGCTGCGCGTGTGGCTGAAAATCTTGGCTTGCCCGCCCCGAAAGCGGCTACCGTCAAGGCGCAAGGCAACGGCAAGTTGAGCGTCGACAGCTCGCCTCTGCTGAGCCAGGCGAACCTGCTGCCTGCTGACATTGCTTCGCGCAAAGTCGCTATCCTCGTCGCGAACGGTGTTGACGACAAAGCTGTAGCGACGATGAAATCGGCGCTGGAAGCCAAAGGCGCACACGCCAAGGTGCTGGGTCCTACCTCCGCGCCGGTCAAAACCGCGAGTGGCGCGTCCCTGGCAGTGGATGCTTCGATGGAAGGTTTGCCATCGGTCGCGTTCGACGCTGTGTTCATCCCGGGCGGCGAAGCTTCGATCAAGGCCCTGAGCGGCGACGGCGTGGCACTGCACTACGTGCTTGAGGCGTACAAGCACCTCAAAGCCATCGCCTACGCGGGCGACGCGCAGAAATTGATCGACCTGCTGCGACTGGAAGCCGATGCCGGCTTGCTGACCGTTTCGGACGAAGCCTCCTTCAAGGCGTTCTTCGATGCGATCCAGCAGCACCGCGTCTGGGCTCGTGAGCCGAAAGCGAAAGCGATTCCTGCGTAATCTGCAGGGCTGGCAGTAACAAAAAAGGCGTTGCCCGCGAGGGCAACGCCTTTTCTTTTGATCAAAGACCGATCAGGGCTGAGCGGGCTTCAACACGATCTTCGCAGGTTCGGTACGCTCGATTTCACGCTGCATCTGCAACTCGAAGTCCGGGTTGATCTTCGTCACGCGCTTGGTCAGCAGCGTTGCCAGCCAAGGGTAGTCGTCGGTACGCGGCACCTGCACGGTGACGTCGCAGTTGAAGGCAGTCACGTCCTCAGCGATGTCACTCAACTGACGGCGCAGTTGCTTCATGTCCCCCAGCTTCAACTCGATGGTCGTGCTCTCGGCGCTCGGATCAATCACTTTCGCCTTGCGCCTGGCCTCCGCAGCCCGCAGATCAGCCTCGGCCTTTTCCAGCTCGGCCTTACGCGCGTGGGCGATGGCACCGTTGACGCCACTGGTCAGCGCCGGGGCCTTGGGCATCAGCGCGCGAGCTCGGCTAAGCGCGGTCGCGGCGGCATTCATGTCGCCTTTTTGCAGCACGATCTGACTGCGGCTCAAATAGGCCTCAGCCAATTGACGCTGGTACTGCTCGAGTCGGGGATCGTCCGGAGATTTGCTTTGCAGCGCCGCCAATTGATCTTCGGCGGTTGCCAACTCGCTGCTGGCGATGTTCTGTTCCAGCTGCTGATAGGCATCGGGCGCAGCCACAGATGCGGGCTGCTCGACGGGCTTGCTCTGGCAAGCACCCAACAGGATGGAAAATGCAGCAAGCAGCAGATAACGGGATGCGAACGGCTTCATTCCTGCGATTCTCTATTTGCGCAAAAAACGAGCAAGTCTACACACAACTGACTTGCACCGAAAATAACTGATCACTATCGGTGGCCGCGCAAGGCCGCGCAAGGAGTCATTGCACATTGCCGCCATTGGATTATTGCGGAGTATGACTCTGCCTGCTACCCAAGGTTCTACCGCTTGGGCAAAAGGAAGCTGAGCAGAAACAGCGCCGCCGCCGAGACTACGATAGACGGGCCTGCCGGGGTATCCTTGAACCAGGACAGCGCCAGACCCGCGCACACCGCAATCACGCCAATGATGCTCGCACCCACAGCCATTTGCTCCGGCGAACGGGCGTGACGTTGTGCCGCAGCGGCGGGGATGATCAGCAGTGAGGTAATCAGCAAAACGCCGACGATCTTCATGGCCACCGCAATGACCACGGCGATCAGCAGCATCAACGTCATGCGCAGGGCCGCCACCGGCAGCCCTTCGACCGTCGCCAGCTCTTCATGCACGGTGATGGCCAGAAGCGGCCGCCACAGCGCACAGATCAGCACCAGCACCAACGCACTGCCCGCGAGAATCCACGCCAGATCGTTCGGACTGATAGCCAGCAGGTCGCCGAACAGATAGCCCATCAGGTCGATACGCACGTCACGCATGAAGCTCAGCACCACCAGACCCAGCGACAAAGTGCTTGGTGCGAGAATCCCCAGCAGTGTGTCGGACGCCAGCGGTTGGCGCTGCTGCAGGGTCACCAGCAACACCGCCAGCAGCAGGCAGCCTACGGTCACGGCGATCGTCGGGCTGATGTCCAGCAGAAAGCCCAAGGCCACGCCGAGCAACGCGGCATGGGAGAGCGTGTCGCCAAAATAGGCCATGCGCCGCCAGACCACGAAAGACCCCAGAGGACCTGCCACTACCGCTAACGCGAGGCCTGCGAGCAAGGCGTAAAGAAGAAAATCAGCCATGCTTGCAGCTGTCCCCGTGGTCGTGATTGTGGGTGTGGACGTGAGCCGGCGCGGGTTGGCAGACTTCGCCATGCAGGTCGTGGGCGTGATCGTGGTGATGGTGATAGATCGCCAGATTCGGGGCGTTCAGGCCGAACAGCTCCACGAAGGCGGGATCGTTGCTGACCTGCTCAGGGTGGCCGGAGCAGCACACGTGGCGATTGAGGCAGACCACCTGATCGGTGGTGCTCATGACCAGATGCAGGTCATGGGAAACCATCAGCACGCCGCATTGATGCCGATTGCGCAGCTGAGTGATCAGCGCGTACAGCTCGGCCTGCCCGGCGACATCAACGCCTTGCACCGGCTCGTCGAGCACCAGCAGCTCTGGCTTGCGCAACAGCGCTCGCGCCAGCAACACGCGCTGCATCTCGCCGCCGGAAATCCCTTGCAGCGGGCTGTCGATGACCTTCTCTGCGCCGACCTCGATCAGCGCTGACCGCGCGGTGTCCCGATCAACGCCGGGGACCAGACGCAGGAAACGCAGGACCGACAGCGGCAGCGTGGCGTCGATGTGCAGCTTCTGCGGCATGTAACCGACGCGCAGTTTCGGTTTGCGCCAAATTTCGCCCGAGTCAGCTTTGAGCAGCCCCAGAACGGCGCGCACCAGAGTGGTCTTGCCCGCGCCGTTGGGGCCGATCAGGGTGACGATTTCGCCTGAACTGACGCTCAGCTGGATATGTTCCAGCACGCTCTGGCCGGCGCGCGTCACGCTGACGTCCTTCAGGCGAATCAGTGCATCGCTCATCAGGCGGCCTTGCACCCGGCACAGACGCCGACGACTTCGACGGTCTGGGCTTCGACGTCAAAGCCGACCTCATTGGCAGCGTCGACGATGGCCGAGCTGATGCTGCCGTGCTGCAGCTCAATGGCGGCGTGGCACTCGCGGCAGATCAGAAATTGGCCCTGATGCGCGCGGGTCGGATGGTTACAGCCGGCGAAGGCGTTCAGCGACGCAATGCGGTGCACCAGGCCGTTTTCCAACAGGAAGTCCAACGCGCGGTACACCGTAGGTGGTGCGGCGCGGCGGCCATCTTCTTCGCTGAGAACGGCGAGGATGTCGTAGGCGCCCAGCGGCTTGTGGCTCTGCCAGACCAGTTCCAGCACGCGACGACGCAGGGCCGTCAGCCGCAGGCCTTTGCCCGCGCACAGCGTGTCGGCTTCAGTGAGCGCACTGTGCACGCAGTGAGAGTGATCGTGGGGGCGACTGGCCAGGGGTGTTTTAGACATGAGCGGCGACGGCCTTTGAGAGAGACGTTATTATGTTACCCGTTCCTGCCCCCATGAGTGGTTATCGTGTCCCGACTTTTTTTACTTTTTGTCGTATTTATTACCGGTTTTTCAACCGTCACTGCCGCCGAAGCCAGCGTCCGCGTACTGACCAGCATAAAGCCGCTGCAGTTGATCGCTGCTGCCGTACAGGACGGGATTGCTGTGCCGGAAGTCCTGCTTCCGCCGGGCGCCTCACCGCATAACTATGCGCTGCGCCCGTCCGACGTACGGCGCGTGCAGGAAGCCGATCTGCTCTACTGGATCGGCCCTGATATGGAGACATTCCTGCCTCGCGTGCTGTCCGGGCGCAGCAAGGCATCGGTCCCGGTCGAGTCGTTGCCCGGTATGCACCTGCGCCATTTCACCGCCAGCGCCGAGCACCACGATGATGACGAAGACGAGCATGACCACGATCACCGCCCGGGCAGCGTTGACGCGCATTTGTGGCTGTCTTCGGTCAATGCTCGGGTGATTGCGGCAAAGATGGCCGCTGACTTGAGTCAGGCAGATCCCGCCAATGCGGCACGTTATGAGAGCAACGCGAAGGCCTTCGACGCACGCCTTGACGCATTGGACGCCAAGATCAAACAGCGTGTCGCCGGCATTTCAGGCAAGCAGTATTTCGTCTTCCACGAGGCGTTTGATTATTTCGAAGAAGCCTACGGGCTCAAGCATGCGGGCGTATTTGCCGTCAGCAGCGAGGTTCAGCCGGGCGCCCAGCACGTCGCCGCCATGCGTGCGCGGCTGACCGAATTCGGCAAGACCTGCGTGTTCAGCGAACCGCCCCTTCGCCCGCGTCTGGCCGACACGTTGAGTGCGGGCTTGCCGGTCAAACTGGCTGAACTGGACGGATTGGGCGGCTACACACCCGCCACTGCCGAGGGTTACGAGCAATTGCTGAGCAAGCTGGCGGATGACCTGGCGGGGTGTCTGGAGAGTCTTTAACTCCTGTGCCAACGCCTTCGCGAGCAAGCTCACTCCTACAGTTGAACCACGGTCCCTGTGGGAGTGAGCTTGCTCACGAAGCGTTTATGATGTCTACAACGCAAACGGCAACGGAATGTGGGTTTCCTGCCGCTGTTCCAGGCGTTTGCGGAATTCGTCCGGATCATGGATCAGCACGTCCTGACCGGCGAATGTTTCGGCGGCGATCAGGCGTGACAGCCAGAAGCGCACGCAACCCACACGCAGCATCGTCGACCACAGCTCGGCTTCGGCGGCTGTGAATGGCCTCAGAGCAGCGTAAGCACCCAGAAACGCCCGGGCGCGCGGCGCATCGATGGTGCCGTTCTCAAACGAGCACCAGTCATTCACGGCAATCGCCACGTCGTACAGCATCGGTCCGGAACAAGCATTGTAGAAATCGATCACGCCCGTCAGGTGGGTGCCTTCGAACAGCGTGTTGTCGCGGAACAGGTCGGCGTGCAGATTGGCTCGGGGCAGCGCCATAATGGCCGCCTTGCGACGCTGAATTTCCTCGACGGCTTTGGTCAGCAATGCGCCCTGGGCCGGGTCCAGGTGGGAAATGAAATTACCGCCCTCCTCCAGCATCCAGTCCAGACCACGATCTGTTTTGCGCTCGATAGTCTCGCTGCGCGTGGCCATGTGCATGTGCGCCATGAATTCGCCGATCTGCACGCAGTGCTGGGTGTTGGGCTGGGCCGGGTGCTTGCCGGACAGACGCGGTTGCAGCAGCGCCGGTTTGCCTTTCAGCTCGCGCAGGGCTTGCCCGTCGGTGGTGCGCAGCGCGTAGGGTACGGGCAAGTTGGCGTCGTGGAGAACGTCCAGCAGTTCGATGAAGAACGGCATCTCCTGAACCGGACCGCGCTCGACCAGGGTCAGCACGAATTCGCCCTGCTCCAGGCTGATGAAGAAATTGGTGTTTTCACTTCCAGCGGCAATGCCCTGAAAATCACGCAGGGCGCCAAGCCCGTACGGGGCGAGAAAAGCTTCCAGCTCAGGCCGAGCCAGGGGAGTAAAAACGGACATAGAAGACTGCCAGCAAGAAAGTGAATGTAGGGCGTTACCAGCTGAATAGTACCCATTGGGGTATCAGCATGTCCGGTTGATCCGAACGGATGAATTGACCACTTGTGCCATCGGCGCGCACCAGATAATACGGCTTGCCGTGTTTGGGCGTGATCTTCACGGCGTACACGAATCCGTTCGCACGATACTCCTTGATGAAGCCATCGCTGTCCTGACGAATCGTCACATCAGGCTCTGCCGACGGCGCTTCATCGTCCGCCGCGACCGCCAGCCACGGACAGGCGATCAACCCGCCGAGCAGTAACAGGCGATTCAGCGCGCGCATGATAACCTTGTGCCTTTGTCGTCAACGGTCCGCGCATTCTAGCGCCGACCCCGCCGAAAAGGTTGATCTTGCACATGAGTCTTGCGCCCCTCGTCCTGGTGGACGGTTCTTCTTATCTATACCGCGCGTTCCATGCGCTGCCGCCGCTCATGACCTCCAAAGGCCTGCCCACCGGTGCGGTCAAGGGCGTACTGAACATGCTCAAAAGCCTGCGCAGGCAGTACCCCGAAAGCCCGTTTGCCGTGGTTTTCGATGCCAAGGGCGGAACGTTCCGCGACGCGCTGTACGGCGAATACAAAGCCAACCGCCCCAGCATGCCGGACGACATGCGCGTGCAGATCGACTTCCTGCACAACTGCGTGCGAGGCCTCGGCTATCCGCTGTTGTGCGTTGAGGGCGTGGAGGCCGATGACGTGATCGGCACCTTGGCGCGCAGCAGCGCGGCCGCCGACCGTCCGGTGGTCATCTCTACCGGTGACAAGGACATGGCGCAGCTGGTCGATGGCCACATCACGCTGGTCAACACCATGACCGGCAGTGTGCTGGACGTCGCCGGCGTGAAGGAGAAGTTCGGTGTTGGCCCGGAACACATCATCGATTACCTGGCGCTGATGGGCGACAAGGTCGACAACATCCCCGGCGTACCCGGTGTCGGTGAGAAAACCGCAGCGGGCCTGTTGGTGGGCATCAACGGTGGCCTGAAAGAGCTTTACGCGAACCTCGACAAAGTGGCAGCGCTGCCGCTTCGGGGCGCTAAATCCCTGCCGGCCAAGCTCGAAGAACACAAGGAAATGGCCTTCCTGTCCTACGAGCTGGCGACCATCAAGATCGACGTGCCGCTAGACATCGAGCTCGACGCCCTGCACTGCGGCGAGCCTGACCGTGAGGCGCTGATGGCGCTCTACACCGAGCTGGAATTCAAGAGCTGGATCACTGATCTGCAGCGTGACGCTCGCCAGGAAGGCGCGGAAGTCGTCCCTGCTGCCGAGCCAGCGCCTGTCATCGAGGCCAACTACGAACTCATTCTCGAGCAAACCCAACTCGACGACTGGCTGAAGAAGTTGAAAGCCGCTCAGTTGTTCGCTTTTGTGGTGCAGAGCAACGGCACCGATGCCCAACGCGCGCAAATCGTCGGCCTGTCGTTTGCGATCAAGACCCACGAAGCCTGTTACATCCCGCTCACCCATTCCTATATGGGCGTGCAGCAGCAACTGGATCGCGACGCGGTACTGAAATCGGTCAAGCCCATGCTGGAGGACGCGAGCAAAATCAAGGTCGGCCAGCACGCCAAGTTTGCGATCAACCTGCTGGCCAACTGCGCCATTGATGGTGACCAGAGCCAGGGCATCAACGTGCAGGGCGTCAAGTTCGACACGATGCTTGAATCCTACGTGCTCGACTCCACTGCGACGCGTCACGACCGTGACAGCCTGGTCGCCAAGTACCTGGATCACACACCGGTCAATTTTCAGGACATCGCGGGCAAGGGCGCAAAACAGCTGACTTTCGACCAGATCGCGCTGGAGCAGGCGGGTACGTATGCGGCTGAAGAGGCTGACCTGACGCTGCGCCTGCATGAGGTGCTGCAGGACAGATTGGCCAAAACGCCGAGTCTGGCGCCAGTGCTGAACGACATCGAGATGCCACTTATGCCTGTGCTGGCGCGTATCGAGCGTCAAGGTGCGCTGGTCGATGCCAATCTGCTGGGCAATCAGAGCGTCGAGCTGGGCAACAAAATGACCGAGCTTGAGCGCGAAGCGTTCGCCATCGCCGGTGAAGAATTCAATCTCGGCTCGCCCAAGCAGCTCGGTGTGATTCTCTACGAAAAGCTCGGCATGCCGATCATCAGCAAGACCGCCACCGGCCAGCCGTCCACGGCTGAAGCGGTGCTCGCGGAACTGGCCGAGCAGGAATATCCGCTGCCGAAAGTGCTGATGCAGTACCGCTCGATGAGCAAGCTGAAGAGCACGTACACCGACCGCCTGCCGGAGCAGATCAACCCGCGCACCGGGCGAATTCACACCTCCTACCATCAGGCGGTGGCGGTGACCGGGCGTCTGTCCTCCAGCGACCCGAACCTGCAGAACATCCCGATCCGGACCGCCGAGGGTCGTCGCATTCGTCAGGCGTTTGTTGCCCCCCAGGGCTACAAACTGCTGGCGGCGGACTACTCGCAGATCGAACTGCGGATCATGGCGCATCTGGCCAAAGACGAAGGCTTGCTGCACGCCTTCCGTAATGACTTGGACGTCCACCGTGCAACGGCGGGCGAGGTGTTCGGTGTCGAACTGACGGACGTGACCAATGACATGCGCCGTAGCGCCAAGGCGATCAACTTCGGTCTGATCTACGGCATGAGCGCATTCGGGCTGGCCAAGCAGATCGGTGTCGATCGCAAGCAATCTCAGGCGTACGTGGATCGCTATTTCGCGCGCTATCCGGGCGTGTTGGATTACATGGAGCGCACCCGTGCTCAGGCGGCGGAACAAGGGTACGTGGAGACCATCTTCGGTCGTCGCCTTTACCTGCCGGACATCAACGCGAAGAACCAGGCGCTGCGCAAAGGCGCCGAACGCATGGCGATCAACGCGCCGATGCAAGGTACGGCGGCGGACATCATCAAGCGAGCGATGGTGGCGGTGAATGGCTGGCTGGAAGCGTCAGGTCTGGATGCTCGCGTCATCCTGCAGGTTCACGATGAACTGGTGCTGGAAGTGCGTGAAGATCTGGTCGAGCAGATCAGCGAAGACATCCGCTTGCACATGAGCGGCGCAGCCGAGCTGGATGTTCCGCTGCTGGTCGAAGTGGGTGTGGGGAATAACTGGGACGAGGCGCATTAATACGGCCTTGTCGTTCCGATTCTGTTCGGAATCGGAACTGCGGCATCCATAAAATTTCCGCCGGTTTTGAACTTCGGCGGACAAACTCCGGTCTGAGTTTGCGAATGGCTGACGTAGCCATTCATGCTCCTATGTTGTGTTAAGTGTTGGCAGATATCCGGATCCCTCCCGAGAGGTCTGGACTTGGACCCCGAACTTCCCCTCCCCACATGAAGTCCGGGGTTTTTTTTGCCTGCGATTCAGGCCGCCGGTGCCTTGTCTTCCAGCTCCATCCAGTCGGCCAGCACGGTATAAGCCTCTTCCAGGCCCATGCGCTTGGGTGCCGAAAACAGCTGGATGGTAATGGCGTCACCCCAACCCCGATGGATTTCCGACTGGACCTTGAGCAGGGTGTTCTTCGCCGCGCCGAAGGTCAGCTTGTCGGCTTTGGTCAGCAAAATGTGCATCGGCATGCCGCTGGCGATGGCCCAATCCAGCATCAGCAGATCGAAGTCCGTCATCGGGTGGCGGATGTCCATCATCAGGATTAACCCCTTCAGACTTTCACGGCCGCCCAGATAGGCTTCCAGGTGGCGCTGCCAATGCAGCTTCAGCGGAATCGGCACCTTTGCATAACCGTAGCCCGGCAAGTCGACCAGGCGGCGGTCGTCATCCAGGCTGAAGAAGTTCAGCAACTGGGTACGCCCCGGGGTTTTCGAGGTGCGCGCCAGACTGGCATGGGTCAGGGTGTTCAACGCGCTGGATTTGCCGGCGTTGGAGCGGCCGGCGAAGGCGACTTCAAAGCCTTCGTCATCCGGGCATTGGTCGACTTTGGCAGCGCTGAGCATGAACTTGGCTTGTTGGCACAGGCCGAGAATTGGGTTCTTGAGTTGCATGGGATATCCGGTGAGGGCGTTGCGGCGTGCGCGGCAACGGGGTGTCGTTTTCCGTTCAATGGGCGCGAGTATATAATGCCGCAGATTTCATGTGTGCCTTGTCCGACCCCGGCGAGGGCATTGCCGAAGCGAAACCCCCATGGCGCGTAGCCTCAGACCCACAAATACAGGCCGCCCCCCAGACAGTTAGCCCTTCAGGCGACACTTTCAACCGCATCGGATCAACCCATGAACGCATTTCTCTCGAGTCTGCTGTTGACCCTGAGCCTGAATGGCTTGGCGCAGGCCGCTGACTCGCCAGTGGGCGACCCGGTCGCCGGGCAAGCAAAGACGGCTGTCTGCGGCGCTTGTCACGGACCCGATGGCAATAGCCTGGTGCCCATCTTCCCGAAGCTCGCCAGCCAGGGCGAGCGGTATCTGCTCAAGCAACTGCACGACATCAAGGACGGGAATCGGGTTGTGCTGGAAATGACCGGCCAGCTGAACCCGCTCACCGATCAGGACCTGGCCGACATCGCCGCTTATTACGCCGGTCAGAAAGGCAGCGTCGGCACTGCCGATCCCGATCTCGTCGCGCCTGGTGAAGCGCTGTTTCGCGGCGGCAAGCTCGATCAGGGCATGCCGGCCTGCATCGGCTGCCATTCACCAAACGGCGCGGGCATTGCAACGGCAGGCTTTCCGCACCTGAGCGGGCAGCACGCCGAGTACATCAAGAAACAGCTCACAGCGTTCCGCAAAGGTGACCGCATCAATGACGGCGACACCCTGGTCATGCGCACCATCGCCGCAAAGCTCAACGATAAGGATATCGAGGCGCTGGCGGCGTACATTCAAGGGCTGCATTGAGCGTCTGGCGCGCGATCCTGACGGACACGGTTGGTAAAACAAATTGCCGGCAGACCTGCCCGGACGGGCCAAAAAGGGTAGCGAACGGCTGCCCTTTTTTGTGGCCGCAGGCGTTACACTTGCGAACTCATATCACCTCGGCCGGTCGAACCGCGGCCACCGAAGTGACCTTCCATGCCCAGGAGTTAAGCATGCGTAATCTGATTCTCAGCGCCGCTCTGATTTTTACCAGCCTGTTCGGTTTGACCGCTCAAGCAGCAGAGCCCATCGAAGCCGGCAAGCAATACGTCGAGCTGAAAAGCGCTGTTCCTGTTTCCGAGCCGGGCAAGATCGAAGTCGTCGAAATGTTCTGGTACGGCTGCCCGCACTGCTACGCCTTCGAGCCCGTCATCAATCCATGGGCTGAAAAACTTCCCGCTGACGTGCACTTCATCCGCGTCCCCGCCATGTTCGGCGGCCCTTGGGACGCTCATGGCCAGCTATTCATTACCCTCGACACCATGGGCGTAGAGAAGAAAGTCCACACCGCCGTGTTCGACGCCATTCAGAAAGGCGGCAAGCGTCTGACCGACCCGAATGACATGGCCGAGTTCGTCGCCACCCAGGGCGTCGACAAGACCAAGTTCCTCGAAACCTTCAACTCGTTCGCTGTGAAGGGCAAGATCGCCCAGTACAAGGAACTGGCCAAGAAGTACGAAATCACGGGCGTCCCGACCATGATCGTCAACGGCAAGTACCGCTTTGACCTCGGCACTGCCGGTGGTCCGGAGCAGGCGCTGCAAGTGGCCGATCAGCTGATCGCCAAAGAACGCGCGACGCTGACCGCCAAGTAAGGGCTGACCATGGCGCGCTGGGGAACTACTGAACGGGTCGTTGCCCGGCACACGCCGAAGGTCAACGAGCATCATCTTCACGAGACGGGCCTGCCGGCCGACGGTCGGCTTCGCCTGCTCAGCTTCAACATCCAGGTGGGCAACAGCACCGAACGCTACCGGCACTACCTGACCCGGGGCTGGCAGCATCTGCTGCCCCACAACGGTCGAGCCGGGAACCTGCAGAAAATCGGCGATCTGCTGCGTGACTATGATCTGGTCGCGTTGCAGGAAGCCGATGGTGGCAGCCTGCGCTCGGGCTACATCAATCAGGTCGAACACCTCGCCCAGCTCGGTTCGTTTCCGTACTGGCACCAGCAACTCAATCGAAACCTCGGGCGCCTCGCCCAGCACAGCAATGGCGTGCTCAGCCGTTTGCGTCCGTGGGACATCGAAGACCATCCGCTACCGGGCCCGGCCGGGCGTGGCGCCATTCTCGTTCGTTTCGGCGAAGGCCCGGATGCACTGGTCGTGGTGGTGATGCATCTGGCACTGGGCGCACGGACCCGCACACGGCAGCTGGCGTACATTCGCGAGCTGATTGGCGGCTATCGGCATCAGGTGCTGATGGGCGACATGAACACCCACGCCAATGACCTGCTGCAAACCTCGCCACTGCGCGATCTCGGCTTGCTTGCACCCCAGGTTGAGGCGACTTTCCCCAGCTGGCGTCCCCAACGATGCCTGGACCACATCCTCCTGAGCCCGACCCTGACCCTTGAAAAAGTGCAGGTGCTGGCCCAGCCCATTTCCGATCATCTGCCCGTCGCGGTGGAGATTCGCTTGCCGGCCTCATTAATCGGTGACTCGCTGCCGATAACAAGCACATCTCCTCGCGGACCTGTGGAATGACCGACGAAGCGCAGCGCTGGAAAGAAAAGTACCTCAAGAGCATCGAGCAGCAAGACAAACTGGAGCGGCGCTGGAATGCGCGGCTCGACTTGCTGCGTCGAGGCCTCGTGCGCAGCAGCCTGGCGGCCGAAGGTGCCGACAAGGCGGTTGATGCATGCATGAAGGAAATGCGTGAGATCGTTCGCAAGGACGACATGGACGCAGGCCTGGCCGCCTTGATTCCGCGCCTGGAAAAAGCGGTGCTGGAATCCGAGCAGCGTCGCGAGCAGCGCGTCGAGCAAATGGGCACGGCGTTGACGTCGTTGGTCGCGCAACTGCAGGCATTGCCGTTGCCGAAGGACGTCAGCAAGCCGCTCAAGCGATTCGCCAAGGGCCTGGAAGATCGCATCAATCAGGCCCGTGAGCTGCCGCTGCTGTTAAGCGAGTTGAGCGGACTTCAAGGGCAGGCGCTGTCGCAGATCGAACACCCGGATGAAGCGTCCCGTCCGGGTTTTCTGCAGCGATTGTTCGGCAGTCACCGTGAGGCTGGCAGCGAAGGTGATGATTCAGCCCCGTTGGCCCATCCAGTTAACGAACCGGCCGAGTTGACGCTGCGGGCTTCTGACGATGCGCCGCAGCATTCAGCCGCCATGCCGGAGGTTGCCCCAGACAACACCGAACTGGAGGCGGAACTTCGCAGCACCGTCCCGCCGGTTCCCCAGCCTGTCGCCCAAGAGCCTGAGTGCGCCATCCCGACGCCCCACCCGGAAGTTGCTGCCCAGCCGGTAATGTCCGAGCCCGAGCCCGAGCCGGCCCAGCCAGACGAAGAACCCGAGGCGCCGCTCCACGCCGCTGACGTCCCGCAGCCCTCCGCCGCCGAGTCTTCACACGAAGAAGCTTCCGAGCCTGCGGCTGAAGCGCCCGCTCCGGACCCTGACGAGACTGCTGAAGTCATCGTCATTGCCGACGACATCGATATCCTCGCTGAAGACGACGAGCCTGATGAGACCGCCGCCGAAGAAGACAGCCCCTACGCGTTGCCCTCCTCGCCCGAGCCAAGTTACAGCTCGGTCGCCGCCCACATCGAAGAAACGCTGCTGGGTCTGCTCGATGAACTGACGCTGCCCGAACACCATCGTGCGCAAGCCGATGCCATGCGCGTCCGGCTGGAGCATGGGCTGAACTGGTACGAACTGCTGCCGATCCTCGACGACCTTGCTGTGCTGATGCTCGCCGTCACTGACAGCGGCCAGCATGAATTCGAGGCCTATCTCAAACAGCTCAATGAGCGGCTGGAGTCGTTCCAGAGTGGCTTGCTGGCAGCCAGCGAAAACCATGCCGATCAGCAATCGGCGTCACGGCAACTGGACCATCAACTGCGCGAGCACGTCGATGACCTGCAAATCAGCGTGCAGCAGGCGGCCGATCTCGACAGCTTGAAGCAGGTGCTGGAGAGGCGCCTCGAAGGGCTGATTGGCACCATGGATCATCATCAGCAGCAACGCGATCAACGCGAGCAGGAAGTCGCTACCCGCCTGCAAGCCCTCTCCAGTCGCGTGGCCACCATGGAGCAGGAGGCGCTGGGCTTCCGGGTTCATCTGGAAGAGCAACGGCAAAAGGCCCTGATCGATACGTTGACAGGCCTGCCAAACCGCGCGGCATGGAACGAGCGGCTGGAGCAAGAGATCGACCAGCTGCAGCGTAAGCAATCAAGCCTGCTGCTCGGCATCCTCGACCTGGATCACTTCAAGCGTATCAACGACGGCTACGGGCATCTGGCGGGTGACAAGGTGCTGAAGATCATCGCCGGGCAGCTGCGAAAGCGATTGCGGGCTTCGGACTTCATTGCGCGATTTGGCGGGGAAGAGTTCGTGCTCCTGCTGCCGACCACGCCGATGGATGAGGGGTTGGCGCTGCTGGAGCGTCTGCGCGAGGGCATCGAACAGTGCCCGTTTCACTTCAAGGGCGAGCGGGTGACGGTCACGGTGTCCATGGGCATCACGGCGTTCTCCCAGGGTGAGCGCAGTGATGTTGTGCTCAAGCGTGCTGACCAGGCGCTGTACCGCGCCAAGGACGAGGGGCGAAACCGCATCGAGCAGGGCTGAGACGGTTCGTCTGGTTGGCTGCGTGGGGATGATGCATTTTTGAATGCGTCACCGACGTTACGTTACACTGTTGCATTATTTGCCTACACGTCGTGCCGCCATGAAGTCTATTTCTGCCCTGTTTCTGTTGTTGCTGCTGAGCGCTTGCAGCAGCGGTCCGAAAATCGATACCAGCCACCCTTCCGTCAATTTCGACAGTCGCGTGCAGTTTGTGGTGGTCCATTACACCTCTGCCTCCCTTGATCGGTCGTTGGCATTGCTGACCCACGGTGAGGTCAGCGCGCATTACCTGATCGGCGACGGTCCAGCCACCACCTACAAGCTGGTCGACGAATCCCTGCGCGCGTGGCATGCCGGCGAAAGCGAATGGGACGGGCGCACCTGGCTCAACTCAAGCAGCATCGGCATCGAGATCGTCAATCCGGGCTACCGCGACACGCCCACCGGGCGGCTTTGGTATCCCTACAGCGAGGCGCAGATTCAAGCGCTGATCGTGCTGCTCAAAGACATCGTCAAACGCAATCACATCGAACCGCGCCACGTCATTGGCCACAGTGACATCGCGCCCCTGCGCAAGCTCGATCCGGGCCCGTTGTTCCCTTGGAAGCGGCTGGCCCGGGAAGGTCTGGGAATCTGGCCGGATGAACAGCAAGTCGCACAGCGTCAGACGCAGCTGATGGGCGTCGTGCCAAATATCGTGTGGTTTCAGCAGCAATTGGCGCTGCTGGGTTACCCGACGCCGCAGACCGGAGAGCTGGACATTGCGACACGTCACACGCTGGCTGCGTTCCAGATGCACTACCGACCACAGAAATTTGACGGTGAGCCGGATCTGCAAAGTGCGGCTATTCTGCAAGTACTTAACTTCAAGCACTAAATTCCGCTAATGTCGCTTTTTTCCGGGCTATTGCTGCGCTTGTTGCTATACCTCAGTGGTTATGGAAATCCCACCCTCTGGATGACTGTCGATGCTCACGGCGACGCCGCGACTGCGCTCTTTCCTTTATCGTCCCTTGCTTCTGGCATTAATGGCCGCGCTGTTAAGCGCGGCCATCCTGCTGGCGGGCAGCTTCGGGCTGGCGATGCATCAGGCCCGGCAGGACGAACGTGCGCAGATGAATGCTCAGGGCGAGCGCTTTCTGGTGCGGCTGGAGCAGTTGTTTGGCCAGTTGAGGGCCGGGCTCGATCAGCTTGAAGCGCAATCGTTGCGCGGGTGCAGCCCTGAGATGATCGGGCAGTTGCGTCAGGTGAACTCGCGCTACCGTTTTATCTACGAAGCGGCGTACGTCAGCGAAAGCCAGTTCTGCTCCAGCTGGACGCGGCAGAGCCTGATTGGCAAGCCCAGGCCACCGGACATTCGCGGCCCTACCTACGACTACTGGCTCAACACCTCCACCCAGCCTGACGACAACCTGGCTTCATTGATGCTTGGGCGCGGGGAGTTTCGTGTGTCCACCTCCCGCGGCCATTTGACTGACGTCGTCGACCTGCCGGCGGGCGGCAGTCTGG
Organism: Pseudomonas sp. W5-36; assembly: GCF_046540455.1. NCBI lineage: Bacteria > Pseudomonadati > Pseudomonadota > Gammaproteobacteria > Pseudomonadales > Pseudomonadaceae > Pseudomonas > Pseudomonas sp. W5-36. The sequence continues at coordinate 122,158 of NZ_JAXCIQ010000012.1, forward strand.
TGGTGGTGCTCGATCGCGGGTCCAAAGCAGTCCCGGTCCTGGGCCCCGCTCAGGCATGGCCGCCCACACCGGAATGGTCGCCGACCTCCACCGAAACGCTGATGACCACTCAGGACAAACTCGTCTACCGGATGCCGACCCAGAGCCCGGAGTATCAACTGGTCCTGATAACGCCGCGCAGTGCCTTGCAACAGAAGATCACCGGTGCGTGGTGGCTGCTGGTCCCGGCCAGTCTGTTGATTTCGTTGTTCATCGGCATTCTCGTTCTGCAACTGGTGCGTAAGCGTCAGTCGCTGGGCGGTGAGCTGCATGGAGCACTGCGCCGCGGCGAGCTGAAGGTTTTGTATCAGCCCATTTTCGACCTCAATACCCGGCTGTGCGTGGGCGCTGAGGCCCTGGTGCGCTGGCGTCGACCGGACGGCACGCTGACGAGCCCTGACCTCTTTATCCCGCTGGCGGAAAACACCGGGCAGATCCGCCAGATCACCGACTTCGTGCTTCAGCAGTTGCTTGAACAGCTGGGCCATCTGTTACGCGCCAATCCGCACCTGTACGTATCGGTCAATCTGGCGGCGTGCGACGTCATGGCCCCACGCATCGGTCGGGTGACGGCGAAGCTGCTGGCGTTGCACCGGGTAGCGCCTCGGCAGATCGCGTTTGAAGTCACCGAGCGCGGTTTGGTGGACGTGGTGGTCGCCCGCAACCATCTACAGGCGCTGCGTGATCGGGGCCATCAGGTGCTGATCGATGATTTCGGCACCGGCTATTGCAGCCTGGCCTATCTGCAGACGTTGCCGGTGGATTGCCTGAAAATCGACAAGGCGTTCATTGACGCCCTCGGTCACGATGCCGCCAGCAGTGGCGTGGCGCCGCACATCATTCGCATGGCCCATGCGCTGCAACTGCGGGTGATCGCCGAAGGCATCGAGTTTGAGTCCCAGGCGATGCTGCTGAAAAGCGAAGGGGTGATTTACGGCCAGGGCTGGCTGTTCGCACGGCCGCTGAGCGCGACCAAGTTCACCGAACTGGTCACCGGGGGCAGGCGCAGCGCCGGGCGTCGTGCGGATGACGTGGCGTAGTCCAGCGAGACCGTATTACAGCGGCAGCGCCATGTAAAACTGCGTGCCCTGCCCCGGTCGGGAGTAAACGCCCATGCGTCCGCCGTGCAACTGAACGATTTCCTTGCACAACGCCAGCCCCAGGCCTGCGCCGCCTTTCTTGCGTCCAACCTGAACGAACGGCTCGAAGATCCGGGCCTGCTGGCCGTAGGCAATCCCCTCGCCGTTGTCTTCCACGCTGATGATCAAGCGCTCGCCATGACGCCTTGCCTGCAGGCGAATCAGGCCGGATTTCGGGGTATGGCGCAGGGCGTTATCAAGCAGATTGTCGAGCACCCGGTCGAGCTGCGCTTTGTCCGCCTGTACCCGTGGCAGCGGCTCTTGGGTTTCCAATAGCACCATGACGTCCTGGTCATGGGCGGTGTCGGCGAAGCGCTGACGCGCCGACTCGAGCAATTCACTGATATCACAGGGCTCGAGTGCCAGCTTTTGCAGGCCGTTCTGATAGCGCGAGAAGTTGAGCAGGTCGTTGATCAGCTGCATCAGCCGCTGCATTTCTTCGTTAACGGTGTCGAGCAGGTCCTTCTCGCGCGAGTCCGGCGGGAAATGCACGCGTTCCTGAAGCAGGCCGAAGGCCATGTGCATGCCGGTGACGGGCGTGCGCAACTCGTGGGAGGCCCGTAGCACGAACTCACTGCGCACGCGCTCGAACGCCCGCTGTTCGGTGACGTCGTGCAGCACCATCACGGCGCCGACGATGTGCCCTTTGGTGTGGCTGACCGGCGTGAGGCTATAGGTGAGCAGACGAACTTCGCCGTCGATCTCGATGGATAGGTCATCGGGCGCCCGTTCCAGCGTGCCACCGCGCAATACCAGGTAAAGCTGTTCGTCCAGTTCCGGACGTTGCAGCGCTTCGCCGAGCCCTTGGCCCAGGCGACTTTCTTCCCAGCCCAACTGCCGTTGCGCGACGGGGTTCAGGTGTTCAAGCCGCCCCTGGCGGTCGATCATCAGCAAGCCGTCGTCGATGCTGTCCAGCACCGCCTGCAGACGCTGCTGACCGGCGAGCAACTCATCGACGTTGGTTTTCTGATGTTGGCGCAGGGCGTCGGCCATCATGCCGAAACGGTGGGTCAGCAGGTTCATTTCGTCAGATGAGGACGTGGGCAGCGTGACGTCGAAATCCCCTTGAGCAATCCGGTCCGCCGCCTTGGCCAACTGCTCGATGGGGCCGCCGAAACGCCGGGCGATGCCGTGGGCGGTGACGAAGCCGATAACCAGCACTGCCAGCCCCACCAATCCCAGCAACGCCGAGACCCAGAGCGCTCGCGATCTTGAGGCGCTTTCTGCCTGGCTGATGTTCTCAAGCGCCTGGCGGTGGGCGTCGAGCAGACCATTGCGCAACGTGTTGAACGCCTCGGTCACAGCCTCATCGTCGCGGATCGCGTCACCATGTGCGCTGGACTGCTCGATGGTTTTAACGAAGCGGGCGTAGTTCACCCGGGCGGTTTCGAACCCGCTGGGAACGCCGGTTTGCTGATCATGTTCGATGCCCTGATCAAGCAGGTTCTGGAACTGTTCCTGATTGCGCTTGATATCCGCCTGATCAGGGCTTTCCTGAAGCAGCAGGACCAACTGATCGCCCAGGTTCTGTCGCAGCTTCAGGCCGATATCGAGTGTGGTGAAGTTGTGCCGAATCGACGATTCCTGAGATTTGGCCATCTGCATAACGCTGACGAGCCCCAGCACCAACCCTAAGAGGGCGACGGTGATGAGGGCCGAAATACTCAGAAAGAGTCGGGTGCGCAACTTCATCGCAAACATCATCGGCGCCCTGTCACAGGTTGTACTGCTTACGTTTTCGGTACAGCGTCGATGCGTCGATGCCCAGTGTGCGTGCGGCTTGATCCAGCGTATCGCTGGTGGCCAGTACCGCGCCGATGTGGGCTTTCTCCAGCTCATCAAGGCTCAACGCTGCGCCGACGCGCGGGGCATTGTTGGCTGGCTGTTCGGCCATGCCGAGGTGGGTGATTTCGACTTTTTCCTGCGGGCAGATAATGCTCGCCCGCTCGATCACGTTGCGCAGCTCGCGGATGTTGCCGGGCCAGCGGTAGTTGAGCAGCGCGCTGCGAGCCTGCTCGCTGAAGCCGCGCGCCGGGCGGCTGTATTCCTTGACGAAGCGCGCCAGGAAGCGGTCTGCCAGCGTCAGGATGTCTTCGCTTCGCTCGCGCAAAGGGGGCAGATTCAGGGTAATCACGTTCAGGCGATACAACAGATCCTCGCGGAAGCGCCCTTCGCGGACCATGTCTTCGAGGTTCAGGTTAGTCGCCGCCAAAATGCGCACGTCAGCGCGACGGGTCACCGGGTCACCGACGCGTTCATATTCCTTGTCCTGAATGAAACGCAGCAATTTTGGCTGCAGCGTGAGCGGGAAGTCGCCGATTTCATCAAGGAACAATGTGCCGCCGTCTGCCTGATTCACCCGACCGAGTGTGCTCTCGCTGGCACCGGTGAAGGCGCCGCGGCTATGGCCGAACAGCTCGCTTTCCATCAGCTCGGCGGTGAGGGATGGGCAGTTGATGGTTACGCAGGCCTTTTTGGCGCGCTTGCTCCAGCCGTGAATCGCCCGGGCCAATTCGCCCTTACCCGTACCGGATTCACCGAGAATAAGGATGTTGGCGTCGGTGTTGGCGACCTGGCGGGCGGTTTCGAGGATCGCCATCATCGACGGGCTGTGGGAATCCAGGCCGTCTTTAGGTTTGCGAACTTCGCCTTCAAGGGCTTCAAGTCGCGCGGACAACTGGCGGACTTCGAGCTGCTTGGCGGTGGCGAGGCGCAGTTGATCCGGACTGCAGGGCTTGACCAGATAATCGGCAGCGCCGGCCTGGATCGCATCCACGGCAGTGTCGACGGCCGAGTGCGCGGTGACAATCACCACGCGCATCCAGGGCGCCTGCACGCGCATTTGCGCCAGAACATCCAGCCCGTTGTCCTCACCCAGACGCAGGTCGAGGAAACATACGTCGAATACCTGACGCTGCAACAGCGATTCCGCCTGCGCCGCGCTGTTGGCGGTGGCTACGCTGTAGCCTTCATCTTCCAGGCAATAACGGAAGGTGCGAAGGATGGCGGACTCATCATCCACGAGCAGAATACGGCCCTGATTCTCAGCGGCTGCTTCCATGTTTCCTACGCTCCTCAATGAATAGTCTGTGTTAGTCCCGGAAACATCGGGCAAGTTGCATGGTTCATTCTGATTGATTCTTTGCGCTGCATGGTAGCGATCTTCTGAAAAAGCCGTCATGCGCTGATCCATGACAGCTCATGTCCCCAGTGGTCAGCACGGATCCTTGTCCAGGCAAAATCAGGCCGCGCCGAACATCTGGGCGAAAGACCAGTCTGTCCAGGGGTACCTTTTTGCAATTGTCTGGAGATTCCCATGCCCACGTTGAAGAAGATCGCCCTGGCCATTACCACTGCCAGCCTGCTCGGACTGACGCCCGTCATCGCCCACGCGGCAGCCGCCGATCTGCAGACCCAGCTGGCCGAGGCGCGCCAGGAGGGTTCGATCTGGACCGCCTTTGCCCTTAACCGGCATTTGAGCCCGTTCAAGATCAGCGTGGACGTGGAACAAGGCACTGCGACCCTCAAGGGAAAGGTCGAGAACCAAGTCGACAAGGATCTGGCGGCGCAGATAGCGGGCGACATTCAGGGAATCAACAAGGTCGATAACCAGCTTGAGATCGATCCGCAGGTCGCTGCCGATCCGGGCACCAAAGCCACCATGGCTCAGCGCTTCGACGACGCGACGCTGACTGCAACCATCAAATCCAAGCTGCTGTGGAACAGCGTGACGGAGGCGTTGAATATCGACGTCAGCGCCGCCCAGGGGGTCGTCACCCTCAAGGGCCAGGCGAAAGACGCGGAGGCCAAGCTGTTGGCCGGAAGCCTGGCCACCAACACGGACGGCGTGACGGAGGTGAACAACCTTATCAGCGTCAGCGCGCGGGATACTCAGGCGATCAAGGAGCAAAGCGAGCAGCAGGCCAACAGTGTTCGCGAAGAGTTCAGCGACGCATGGATCACCAGCAAGGTGAAATCCAGTCTTATATATAGCCGCACTCTCGACGGTTTGAACATCAAGGTTGAGACCAAAAACGGTGTAGTGACGCTGGACGGTGTGGTGGCTAACTACGCCGAGAAGGAATTGGCGGTCGAGATCGCGCGCAACATCCGCGGGGTCAAAGGCGTAGACGCCGACACTCTGCGCGTGACAGCGCGCAGTGCGGGTTAGAGCCTTGCACGGCGGCCGAACGACGGATGTCAGAACATAATTCGCATCCGGAATGAATTCGGTCGCGCACGTGGTGTCGGCACATTCGTGCATTCCGCACGATGGCAAATGTTCAATCGTGCAGCTTGCGTGTACGACACTTCTGAGTAGGCAATTTAACTCTTTGATTTATAAGGATTAATTGGTTATCTGAAAGCTGGCACACAGCGTGCAATATCCCTGATAACAAAGGCCCGGACAGACGGCCGACAAGATTGCCAGGAGTCAGCTGAATGAACGCTCAACATCTCGCCAACAAACTGCGTATCTCCCCTCTGCATTTGCAGCAAGGTCTGTTTGCCAGTCTGGCGTTGATGATTACGCTCATTGTTGTGCAACAGTTCAATCACTGGAATCAGAATCATGAAGTGACTCAGGCGCACTACTCCCGCGCCTACACCGTACCCTTTGCCAAGGCAAGTGCGTTGAAGGCCTCGGATGTGGCCCTGAGCATGCAAGTTGATGACGCGGCCGCTACTACTGATGAAGCGCCACGTCAGCAAAGCTGGGTTTTCTGATCCTCCGGGTCGAAGACGCGATCTACCCCGAGGGTCATCCCGACGCCTCGACGTAGCAAAAAATCAATAAACAGTAAGGAGATTCACCATGTTGAGTTGGGCAATCACATTTCTGATCATCGCTATCGTTGCAGCCGTCCTTGGTTTTGGTGGTATCGCAGGTACTGCTACCGGTATTGCCAAGATCCTGTTCGTGGTCTTCCTGGTTATGTTCGTGGTGTCGTTCTTCTTTGGCCGTCGCGGCCGAGGCTGAATATGGGCTTCAAGCATTTCCATGCACTAATACTGGCGCTCCTTGGGAGCGCCAGCGTTACAGCTATGGCGGCCAACGACGGTCAATCTCGGGTGAACGAGCTTTTGAGCTCGGATTCCGAGTTCCGCGAAACGTGGTCGAGCGTAGTGAAGAAGGAAGAGCGACTGCCCGATTGGGTGATCAATCTCTCCGGCGCCGCTGAGCAGATGAATGCCGTGACCGAAGACGGCGACAAGTACTTGGTAGGGCCGCTCTGCGAAACTCAGGACACTTGCCGCACCAAGCGACTCATTGTGGCGTTCAGCCTGAACAAGTCCCATGCGTACGCGATGTTGGTCGAAGTGCCTGCGGGACTTCCTGCAGACAAATCACCCACGCGCCATGCGGATTACCGGTTTTTGGGCAAGCCGGATGAAGGCATGCAAGGCCTTCTGAAAGAACAGCTCAAGAAAGATCCGAACTGGTATTGATTCGAATGACGGGAGACCTGTCCCTGACAGACCTTCCTGATAGACGCGCAGCCCGAAGACGGTGCGCGTATGACCAAGGGGCCGGGGCGTTACGATCAACGGAGTGATTGAAGCGTCCTAGGTGTACAAGGAGTACTCCCACGCGTGGGCCGGGTCAGGCAAGCCGCAACACAAGTCCATCGTCCGATACGGTCTTAGCCTCTATCGACCGTGGACTTGTGAGGCGCAAACGATCGCTATTCCCTCCAAAGTCGCCCGCCCTCAAGCGTCCTACATAGCCTCTTCCACGTTTCCTACGACCGTATATCGCCCGGAAATCCGCCTTTTGAACGGCTGTCTGCCGTCCGTGCGCAATCCTTCGCCTCGCCACAAAACCGTAAGCGAATCCGCTGCAGGCGACGTATTAGCCATCTCTCAGCATTCCTGTGTCAGGCAAATCCGCCCTCTTCTGGCACAAAGCAGCGTAAGTGATTGATTTGCATCATGCCGATTCGGCATGGGGTACTCGTTTACGGCATTAGACGATGGCGGTCACCGTGGGAATAGTTGCGCCTTTTTCGCCTGCTCAGAGCTCGGATGCTCGCCTGCGGCCACTCACGAGACAGTCCTGACGGCGACCGCGGCGTCGCGCTTGCTGGCAAGCGCAATGATGAACGTGTGGTTGGGGGATGTCCCGGCATCGACAACAAGGTAATGACATGAAGAAGGCAAAACTGAGCCTCGCCTGGCAGATCCTCATCGGCCTGGTACTCGGCATCGCCATTGGCGCCGTTCTGAACCATTTCAGCACCGAGAAAGCCTGGTGGATCAGCAATGTGCTGCAGCCAGCGGGCGACATCTTTATCCGCCTGATCAAGATGATCGTTATCCCGATTGTGATCTCATCCCTGGTCGTCGGTATCGCAGGCGTTGGCGACGCCAAGAAGCTCGGCCGTATCGGTCTGAAGACCATTCTCTATTTTGAAATCGTCACCACGATTGCCATTGTCGTCGGTCTGCTGCTGGCCAACGTCTTCCATCCCGGCACTGGCATCGACATGAGCACCCTGGGCACGGTGGACATCTCGCAGTACCAGAAGACCACCGCTGAAGTGCAGCATGACCATGCCTTTGTTGCGACGATCCTCAACCTCATTCCGTCGAACATTTTCGCGGCGGTTGCCCGTGGCGACATGCTGCCGATCATCTTCTTCTCGGTGTTCTTCGGGCTGGGTCTGTCGAGCCTGAATGCCGAAGTGCGTGATCCGCTGGTGAAGGTCTTCCAGGGCGTTTCGGAGACCATGTTCAAGGTCACCCACATGATCATGAACTACGCGCCAATCGGCGTATTCGCACTGATCGCCGTGACCGTCGCCAACTTTGGCTTCGCCTCGCTGCTGCCGTTGGCCAAGCTGGTGATTCTGGTGTACGTCGCCATCGCCTTCTTTGCCTTCGTGGTGCTGGGCCTGATTGCGCGCCTGTTTGGCTTCTCGGTGCTCAAACTGATGCGCATCTTCAAAGACGAACTGGTGCTCGCCTACTCCACCGCCAGCTCCGAAACCGTGCTGCCGCGCGTGATCGAGAAGATGGAGGCGTACGGCGCGCCCAAAGCCATCAGCAGCTTCGTGGTGCCCACCGGCTACTCGTTCAACCTCGACGGTTCGACGCTGTACCAAAGCATCGCAGCGCTGTTCATCGCGCAGCTGTACGGCATTGATCTGTCGATCGGCCAGCAGTTGATGCTCGTCCTGACCCTGATGGTGACCTCCAAAGGCATCGCCGGTGTGCCGGGCGTATCGTTTGTCGTGCTCCTGGCAACCCTGGGTAGCGTGGGCATTCCGCTGGAAGGCCTGGCGTTCATTGCCGGCGTCGACCGCATCATGGACATGGCGCGCACCGCGCTGAACGTGATCGGAAACGCACTGGCTGTGTTGGTGATCTCGCGCTGGGAAGGCATGTACGACGACGCCAAAGGCGAGCGCTACTGGAACTCCCTGCCGCACTGGCGTGGCAAGGACCCTCTGCCGGCGGGTCAATCGACGGTCGAGTAATCACTGTCTGGCGTGAATCATCAAACCCTGGCCTCGGCCGGGGTTTGTTGTTTCTGCCCCCGCCGTTATCATCGCCGCATCTTGCGAGGGGATTTGTATGCTGAACGGCCTATGGCTTGGGTTTTTCGTGGTCGCGGCGATATCTGCGCTGGCGCAATGGCTGGTAGGGGGCAATGCCGGCGTTTTTGCCGCCATGGTCGAGAGCATCTTCGCCATGGCCAAGTTGTCGGTGGAAGTCATGGTGCTGTTGTTCGGCACCCTGACCCTGTGGCTGGGCTTTCTCAACATCGCCGAAAAGGCCGGGATCGTCGACTGGCTGGGCAAGGTCCTGGCGCCGCTGTTTCATCGCCTGATGCCCGAAGTGCCGCGCGGCCACCCGGCGCTGGGCCTGATCACCCTCAACTTCGCCGCCAACGCGCTGGGTCTGGACAACGCCGCCACGCCCATCGGCCTCAAGGCCATGCGCTCGCTGCAAGAGCTCAATCCCAGCAAGACCATCGCCAGCAATGCGCAGATCCTCTTTCTGGTGCTCAACGCCTCTTCGCTGACGCTGCTGCCCGTGACCATCTTCATGTACCGCGCTCAGCAAGGCGCGGCTGACCCCACCATGGTGTTCTTGCCCATCCTGCTCGCCACCAGCGCCTCGACGCTGGTCGGCCTGCTGTCAGTGGCCTTCATGCAGCGCCTCAAGTTGTGGGACCCGGTGGTGCTCGCTTACCTGATTCCCGGCGCCTTGCTGCTGGGCGGCTTCATGGCAGTACTGGCCGGGTTGTCCGCTGCTGCGCTGTCGAGCCTGTCATCGGTACTGGGCAATGTGACGCTGTTCGGCATCATCATGCTGTTCCTGGTGATCGGCGCGCTGCGCAAGGTCAAGGTGTACGAGACTTTCGTGGAGGGCGCGAAAGACGGCTTCGACGTCGCCAAGAACCTGCTGCCTTATTTGGTCGCCATGCTCTGTGCCGTCGGCGTGCTGCGCGCATCGGGCGCGCTGGATCTGATTCTTGAGGGGATTCGTCACGGGATTCAATGGATGGGCATGGACACCCGATTCGTCGATGCGCTGCCAACTGCTCTGGTCAAGCCGTTCTCCGGCAGTGCGGCACGGGCGATGCTGATCGAGACCATGAAAACCCAAGGTGTCGATAGCTTCCCGGCCCTCGTCGCGGCGACCATTCAAGGCAGCACGGAAACCACGTTCTATGTGCTGGCGGTGTATTTCGGCGCGGTGGGCATCCAGCGCGCGCGACACGCAGTGGGCTGCGCGCTGCTGGCCGAATTCGCCGGTGTGGTCGCTGCGATTGCCGTCTGCTATTGGTTCTTCGGCTCGGCGGTGTAACGCCTCTCGCCCTGCTCAACGGTCCACTGCAACACTTGGGCGGCCAGGGTATCGCTGGCCTGGCCGAACGCCGAGACCACCGCCGGCACCTGCTTGTCGGCCACCGGCTGATGCACTTCAAAGCGCCGACTCGCCACAATCCGCTGGCGATCGTCGACCAGCCGCGCATCAAGGCGGATCACCACTTCAATGGCGGTTCCCCGATACTCGCTCTGGAACGCCTGCAACTCCGCGCCCAATTCATAATCAGCCTGGAGATTGCTGTCGTCAGTGCTGATCGACAGCACTCGCCCATCGCGGTAGAAAGCCTCGGTCAGTCGGTTGCGCAACAAGACCGGCGCCGGATCACTCCAGCGCGCGCCCTTGTAGCTGCTGATGACATTGCCCTGGGGGATGACGGCGATGCGCGGGCTGTCCAGTGTCTCGCTGGACTTGGGCCGTACCACCCGCAAGGACCACGGCAAGGGGGAGGTCCCTTTGCTGGCAGGCAATGCCGTTGGCAACCGGTAGACGTCTGAAGGCGCTTGCTCGGGGAGGATCGAGCAGGCGCCGAGCGACAGCAGCATTGCCACCAACAACTGCCGAGTAATGGATTGACCGACACGCCTCATGGCTCGAACTCCTTATTCTTCTCGTTGCCCAGCAAGTAGCCGCTCGGGTTGGCATTCAGGCTGCGCGAGATGGTTTTCAATGAGCTGAGGGTCTCACGCAGCTCGCGGATTGCAGGGCCCAGTTCGCCCAGCCCTTGCAGCCCCTCGTTCACCGAATTCTGGTTGTTCTTGAGCAACACATTGATGGTTTTGCTGCTCTGTTCGAGGGACTTCATCGCCTCTTGTGCGCTGGCGATGGTTTGCCTGCCATCGCTGGTCAGCAGCTGGTTGGCGTTGCGCATCAGCGTAGAGGTTTGCTCCAGGGTCGCGCCGGCCTGCTTGCTCAGCAGCGTCATCTGCTTCAAGGCCTGACGAATGTCGTCGCGCTGATCGGAGATCGCTCCAGTGGTTTGCTCCAGATGCTGCAACGTGCGCGACAGCGTCTCCACGTTATTCGAAGAAAACATCGCGTTGGCGTTATGCAGCAATGTGTTGGTGCCGCTGAGCAAGTCGTCGCTGTCGTTCAACAGGCGGGAGATGGGCGACGGCGAGGCGATGATCACTGGCAGGTTGCCGCCCTCGCCCTTCAACGCCTCGCTTTGCGGTGTGCCACCGCTGAGCTGGATGAGCGATGTACCGGTGATGCCGGCCAGTGCCAGTTTTGCGTAGGTGTCACGCTTGATCGGGGTTTCCCCGGCAACACGGATCTGTGCCAGCACCCGGCGCGGGTCCTGGGGATCGAGGCGCAACTGCACGACGTCACCGACCTTGATACCGCTGTACTGCACCGGACTGCCGCGAGACAAACCGGTCACCGCCTCGTTGAAGACAACCTGATAGTCCTTGAAGGCCGAGTCGACGCTGGATTTCGCCAGCCACAGACCGAACAGCAGTGCGGCGGCGACCACGATGACCGTGAACAGACCGATCAGAACGTGATGGGCGCGGGTTTCCATCATGAGACCTCGTGTGGGTAAGTGGCCGCTGAATAGGCCGAGCGGCCGCGCGGGCCATGGAAGTATTCGTGAATCCACGGGTCTTTGGTCGCAGACACCCTGTCGATGCTGTCCGCGACCAGTACACGCTTCTGCGCCAGCACGGCGACGCGGTCGGTGATTGTATAAAGCGTGTCGAGGTCGTGGGTGACCATGAACACGCTCAGTCCCAAGGCGTCGCGCAGCGTCAGGATCAACTGGTCAAACGCGCCGGCGCCGATCGGATCGAGCCCGGCAGTGGGTTCGTCCAGAAACAGAATGTCCGGATCCAGCGCCAGTGCTCGCGCCAGCGCCGCGCGCTTGATCATGCCCCCGGAGAGCGACGCGGGGTATTTATGAGCCGCTGACAGCGGCAGTCCGGCCAGCGCCATTTTGATCCCGGCCAGATGCTCGGCTTCCTCCCGGCTCAGCCCGGCGTGTTCGATGAGCGGCAGCGCGACGTTCTCCGTAATGGTCAGCGAAGAGAACAGCGCGCCTTTCTGGAACAGGACACCGAAACGTCGTTCAACCTGTGAGCGCGCGTTGTCGGGCAGATTCAGCAAATCCTGACCCAGCACACGGACGCTTCCTGCGGCAGGCCTTTGCAGCCCGACAATGCTGCGCAGTAACACCGACTTGCCGGCGCCGGAGCCGCCCACCACGCCAAGGATCTCTCCGCGATACAGATCCAGATCGAGGTTCTCGTGCACCACTTGCGGGCCGAAGCGATTGCTCAGGCCGCGAACCTCAATCACCGTCTCGACGGGTTGTACGCAGCGGCGGGTCACCAGCCAATCTCCATGCAGAACATCGCGACCAAGGCGTCCAGCACGATGACCACGAAAATGGACTGCACCACGCTCGATGTCGTGTGAGCCCCGACCGATTCGGCGCTGCCCTCGACCTTGAAGCCTTCCAGGCACCCAATGGCGGCGATGAAGAACGCAAATATCGGCGCTTTGGCGATACCCACGAGAAAGTGCTGCACGCCGATGTCGGCCTGCATCAACGACAGAAACATCGCCGGCGAGATGCCTAGCGACAGCGCGCAGACCACGCCGCCACCGACAATGCCGCAGATCATCGCGAGGAAGGTCAGCATGGGCAGTGAGATCAGCAGCGCGAGCACGCGGGGCAGCACCAGCAGCTCTGTAGGACTCAGCCCCAGGGTTTGCAGCGCATCCAGCTCTTCGTTGGCTTTCATCGAGCCGATCTGCGCGGTGAAGGCGCTGGCCGTACGACCGGCGAGCAGGATGGCGGTCAGCAACACGGCGAATTCCCGCAGGAATGAGAAGCCGATCAGGTCAACGGTGAAAATCGTCGCGCCAAAAGCCTTTAGCACTGTGGCACCGAGAAAGGCCACCACGGCGCCAACCATGAACGTCAGCAGCGCCACAATGGGCGCTGCGTCCAGACCGATTTGCTCGATGTGGGCGATAACGGATGTGGTGCGCCAGCGCCGAGGGCGAAACAGCGTAGAAGCGAAGGTCTGCAGGATGAGCCCGATAAAGCCGAGCAGTTGCAGCGTGTCCTTCCAGATCACCTCCACCGCCGCGCCAATTCGCGCCAGCAGCTGCATGCCCACGGCCGCCTCTGGCTCTCGGACGGGCTGGCAGTAGTCAGCCAGTGCGCTCTGGATGGTCTGCATAAGCGCGCGGCTGGACTCCGGCAGATTGGGCGCTTGCACGGCCAGCAAACGCAGGCGCTGCACGCCGAGCAGCTCTACCAGCAACGACGCGCCAGCGGTGTCTAGCGCGCCGAGCTCATCCATGTCCACGAGGGTGGTTGGGCCGAATCCGGCGCTTAATGCGTCGGTCTGGCGCTTGAGTTCGCGGTAATGCGCGAGCGTCCAGTCTCCGGCGATCCGCAACTGAGCCGGATTGCTCGAAGTGTCCATCAACACGCGCCCTGGATCCTTGGGCGCGGAGGAAGCCTGCGTGGTCAGTGGGGTCATAGCGACGAGCTTAGTTGGTGTTGGCCGGGGCAGACGGGCTCTCGGCTGGCGCGCTGTCCGCGGGTTTTTTCGCGTCCGAGTCATCCGGAGCCGCAGCGTCGGTGCCTGGCTTCAGGCCTGCGGGCTTGATCTTGTTGCGAGTGACGGCCGGCTGGTCGCGCTCAGTGACGTCAAAGCGCAGCACACCGATCATCTGCCCGTCCTCAGTGAGCACCCTCACCTGCCATTTGCCGAGCACGTCCGGCGGGAAATTCTGCTTGTGCGTCCAGGCCCGATAACCTTCCTCACGGCCGCCCTTGATGTCTAGAGCAATACGCTCCACTTCCTCGCCGTTGTGGCGCCACACGTGATAAATCCGCTCGTTCAGGCCGCGCGGGGCGTTGATCGATGTGTAGGCGTAGAGACCGGCACTGCGCAGCTGGTTGACGCCGATTTCCTGAATACTCTCGCCGGGGGTCCGATTCTGGTTATCGAAGCGCGTGCTGATCGCCGCCTCGGTCAGCCAGAGCGTCGCCGGCGGTACCCAGAATCGTGCCATCCAGCCTACCCCTCCGATCGCCAGCGTCATCGCCACCAGGCCAACGCCGCGTTTCCAGCTGTTGATCGGATAACCCGACGCCAGGCTCGGGAACGACAGCAGCATCGCAATGCCCAGCGCCAGTTTGTAGCTCTCGGCGGTGGTCAGGTGAACGATGATCGGCAGCGCCGTGAGCAATGCGGCAAACAGCGTCAGGGTATGCAGCGCCATGAACGCCCAGCGGCGCGGGGCCAGCCATTTGTAGTACAGCGGGTCGATGATCGAAATCAGTCCTGCAGCCCCGAGCAGCCCCGTGAACGCCAGCTGTCCGCTGTACCACGTGGTCGTCACGAAAAAGAACGGCAGCACGAAAAACAGGCTTTCCTGGTGGATCATCTGGGTGGCGTAGCGCAACAGCGGCTGCGGTATCTCTCGCTTGAACATCTTCGCGAACAGGGCGACGGCGCTGTTTTCCACCATCAGCCAGATCCAGCTCACCAGCAGAATGACCGCAATCCATGTGGCCAGCTTCGCCTGTCGATCCACCAGAATGAAGCTGCCAATGCCTGAACAGAACCCGAAGAACGCAATCAGCCCGGGGTAGCGCTTGATGAACTCCAGCACGCGCTGGACCAGCGAGTGGTGAATGATTGCGTTAATGTCCGGCATCGTGGCGCGTCGCTCTTAGGTATGGGTCTGGATCTGGGTGAATAAAAATAACCAAAATTGGACGGCGCCCACCGCGACGAAATTTTTAACGCCACGCGCCTCGCTTATAAAGGCCGCTTCTTGTAAACCCGCCACCGCCAAAGAATCAGCAGCGCCACCAGCGCTGTCAGCAGGCATCCGACAGCGTACAGCTCATCGTAGCTGAGCAGTGGCTCTTCAACGCGAAGATACCCGGGTTGCGCCAGCAGTTGACGCATCGCCTGATTGGCCAGATCCAGGCTTACACCACGGGTCCGCCTGGCCGGGTCCTGGAAACGACCATCGTCGTAATCATTCAACGCACCCCAGTAGTAGTCGGCCAGCGCGCTGTTGCCCTGAACCGCCCATGCTTGCCTGGCAATGGATGCCTGCTGCAGCCGCGCAAAGGTCGCCGGGTCCATGCCTTCCTTGCGCAGCCGCTGGAGCATCGAACGCACGGCGGCGGTGGCCGAATCGACGTCTTCGCGGTTCAGGTCGGCGTTGAGGCTGAGAAAACCGGTGTCCCCGAACGCTTCGCGATCAGCCCATGGACCGTAGGAATAACCCTTGTCCAGACGCAGTTCGCTGTACAGCGCCCAGTCCAGATAAGCCTTCACCAGATCCCAGGTTTCATCGTGCTGCTCGCCCATGTCCGGCTCGGGGAACAGCAGATGCAGCTTCGCGCCATCGCCCAACGCGCCGCGGATCAGCGTCCGCTCAGGCTCGGCCTTTTCGGTCATCGAGCGAAGCGGCGGATGTTCGGTTGGATCGACCGCATTAAGCTGGCCGAAGGTGCGCTCCAAATACGCCGGCAGCAACTTGTCGAGTTCGCCCACGATGATCAGCGTCATGTTGTTGGAGGCGTACCAGTTGTCGTGGATATGCTCGACTTGCTCCAGCGTGAGGTGATCAACCTCGGCCCGCTCCGGGCATTTGAGGCCGAGCTCCACGGCAAGCTGGCTGCTGGCGCCGTGGCCCAGATCGCGTTTGTCCAGCCAGCGTTGCAAATGCGAATAATGGCCACCGTCTTCACGGGCGACGATGCGCTTGGCAGTGTCCAGATTGGCCTGATTGATTTGCGTGTGGGTCAGCAGATTGAGCAGCAGAT
The DNA here is from genome assembly GCF_046540455.1 of Pseudomonas sp. W5-36. Taxonomy (NCBI): domain Bacteria; kingdom Pseudomonadati; phylum Pseudomonadota; class Gammaproteobacteria; order Pseudomonadales; family Pseudomonadaceae; genus Pseudomonas; species Pseudomonas sp. W5-36. The sequence continues at coordinate 137,983 of NZ_JAXCIQ010000012.1, forward strand.
CGAGCACCTTGCGCTGGTTTTGCGCCGGCGCCTCGATGACAAAGGTGGTGTCGGTGTTGCTGGTGAACGCGTTCCACTCGCCGCCCAGTGCCTGCATCTGCTGCTCAAGGCCGCCCTCACCGCTGTTGTCGATCCCGCTGAAAAGCAGATGCTCAAGCAAGTGCGGCAACTCTTTGTCTTCGCATTTGAAGTCATCGAAGCCAATACCCACAACGAGACGAATAGAGACGTGACCTTTGTCCGCAGGCTTGAGCAGCAACTGCAAACCGTTGGGCAGCACGTAGCCCTCGACCTGAAACCGGTCAAGGGCCATGGAAGAAAGGGATGTCAGAACCAGACAAACGAACAGCAGGCAACGCATAAAAACGGGCTTCCTTGCGGGCCGGTATGTGTAACAGACTTCGCAGCGGCCCCTGCGTTCACCACGATTAATCCGCGTTGCCCTCGCTGGACAAGGCGCCTGTGTCAGTGGTTTCAAGGACCGCGTAGGCGCTGCTGCAGAACAGCGAGTTCAAGCGTTTCATGTCGGAAATCAGCTCCAGGTGCAGGGAACTGGTCTCGATGCTCTGCACGATCTTGCGTTGCAGCCTGCTGACATGGGCGTGGGCCAGGCGCCGCTCCTGTGCCCTGAAACGACGTTTCTCGCGCAACAACTGGCGCGCGCTTTCAGGGTCGCCGCTGAGGAAGACCGACAGGCCAAGACGCAGATTTGCCATCAGTTGCTCGTGCAGCCCGGACAGTTCTTCCAGGCCGACGTCGGAAAACGACCGCCGCTGCGACGTCTTCTGCTGCTGGACCTTGCGCAGCATGCGCTCGATCAGCCCGCTGGCCAGCTCCAGGTTGATCGCCAACTCGATAATCTCGGCCCAGCGGCGATTGTCCTGATCGCTGAGGTCATCGCGTGGCATCTGCGCCAGGTACAACTTGATGGCGTTGTAGAGCACCTCGACATCATCGTTGAGCCGACGCACTTCCTGAGTGACCGCCGTCTGGTTGCCACGCAGCACCTCTTGCATGGCATTGAGCATGCTGTCGATCAGATCGCCCATGCGCAGGGTTTCGCGCACGGCATTGGCCAGAGCCAGGCTCGGCGTGGCGAGTGCGGTCAGGTCCAGATGGCGAGGCTTGGTCTGACCGTTGATCTCGGCCTGCTGCGGCAGAATCGACGCGCACAGGCGCCCCATCGGTCCCACCGTCGGCAGCATGATCAGGCAACGCAGCGAGTTGTAAATCACGTGGAAGCTGATGACCAGGCTCGACGGGCTGACGTTCAGCGTGTCCATCCAGGCCACCAGCGGGGTCAACACCGGAGTGATCAGCAACAGGCCGATCAGCTTGTACAACAGGCTGCCCAGCGCCACTTGCCGGCCGGCCACGTTTTGCATGCTGGTGCTGAGAAATGCCAACAGGCCGCTGCCGATGTTGGCGCCGATCACCAGGCCGATTGCCACCGGCAGGCTGATGATCTCCGCGCCTGCAAGCGTCGCGGTCAGCAGCACCGCCGCAAGGCTTGAATACGAGATCAGCGCGAACATGGCCCCGACCAGTGCGTCCAGCAGAAGGTCGCCCGTCAGTGACGCGAAAAGCACTTTCACCCCGGCGGCCTGGGTAATCGGCGCGGCGGCAGTGACGATCAACTGCAAGGCGAGAATGATCAGGCCCAGCCCGATGCCGACACGGCCCAGTTGGCCCACACGGGTTTGTTTGCGCGACAGAAAGAAGACCACGCCCAGAAAAATGAGCAGTGGCGACAGCCACGACAGGTCGAATGTCAGGATTCGCGACATCACCGCAGTACCGACGTCGGCACCGAGCATAATGGCCAGCGCTGGCGTCAGGCCCATCAAGCCCTGGCCAACAAAGGACGTCACCAGCATCGCCGTGGCGTTACTGCTTTGCACCACGGCGGTGACCAAAATCCCCGCGACAAAGGCCAGCGGGCGTTTGGACATGTTCTGGCCAATGACCCGGCGCAGCTGCGAGCCATAGACGCGCAGAATGCCGGTCCGAACGATGTGTGTGCCCCAGATCAATAGCGCGACGGCGGAAAGCAAATCGAGCAGGGTCAGCATATGGAGAGCCCCCTGTAGGTTGCCCATCGGGCAAAGTTAAAAGGTCCAGCGTGTAGCGAGCGTAAGCGCTTGAGGTGCATCGACAGCGCGCTCAACTAAGCTTTAGTCGGCCTGTGGCCTTAATGCCAGCATGGCACAGCGGATTATTTCTTGAAACAAATCTGTCATAAATCAGGTGTTTGGACGCAGCACCTTCACGCCTTGCCAATAAAAAACGGGGCATTCACAGCCCCGTTGCTTTGATGTCTGTGCGGCGGACGTTATTGACCCGGCACGTCTTTGTGAAGTTTCACCGGGTCCTGCATCTTGCGCTTCTTCGCCATTGACGTGCGCATCTTGATGTTGATCGCTTCAACCGCCAGCGAGAACGCCATGGCGAAGTAGACGTAGCCCTTGGGCACATGCACATCGAACGACTCGGCAATCAGCACGGTACCCACGACGATCAGGAACGACAGCGCCAGCATCTTCAGCGATGGGTGCTTCTCGATGAAGTCGCTGATGACGCCCGCGCACAGCATCATGATCAATACCGCCACGATGATCGCCGCGACCATCACCGGTACATGGGAAACCATGCCGACAGCGGTGATGACCGAATCCAGCGAGAATACGATGTCGATGATTGCAATCTGAAGGATGGTGTACAGGAACATGCCGCCCTTGCCTTTCGGCTCGTCCAGCGACTCTTCCTCGCCTTCCATGCCGTGATAGATCTCCTGCGAGCTCTTCCACAACAGAAACAGACCACCGAAGAACAGGATCAGGTCGCGTCCGGAAATGCCCTGCCCCCATACCACGAACAGGTCGTCGGTGAGGCGTATGACCCAGGTGATCGACAGCAGCAGCAGAATCCGCGTCACCATCGCCAGCGCCAGACCGAAGATACGGGTGCGCGGCTGCATCGCCTTGGGCATGCGGCTGACCAGGATCGAGATCATGATGATGTTGTCGATGCCCAGCACGATTTCCAGGGCAGTCAGCGTGAAGAAAGCAACCCAGATCTCAGGGTTGGTCAGCCATTCCATTACGTATTCCTTTAAGCGTTCGTATTCCCGCTGGCGCGGCGGCGCCAGAGGGAGCGTTGAGTTGCGTTATAGACTGCTGGAGAACGGGAAAATCCCCATCAGCAGCGCAGCGATCAGAATGCACACGCACACCAGCACGGCCCATTTGAGGGTAAAGCGTTGGTGATCACCGAACTCGATGCCCGCCAGCGCCACCAGCAGATACGTCGACGGCACCAGCGGACTCAACAGGTGGACGGGCTGGCCGACGATCGAGGCACGTGCCATTTCCACCGGGCTGATGCCATAATGCGAAGCAGCTTCGGCGAGGACCGGCAGCACGCCGTAGTAGAACGCATCATTGGACATGAAGAAGGTGAACGGCATGCTGACAACGGCAGTGATCACGGCCAGGTAAGGGCCCATCGCGTCCGGGATCACTGCCAGCAGGCTCTTCGACATCGCGTCGACCATTCCGGTGCCGGACAGGATACCGGTAAAGATCCCCGCAGCAAAAATCAGTCCGACCACCGCCAGCACGCTGCCGGCGTGGGCCGCTACGCGGTCTTTCTGCGCTTGCAGGCACGGGTAGTTGACGATCATGGCGATACTGAATGCGATCATGAACAGCACCGGCAGTGGCAGCAAGCCCATGATCAGCGCGACCATCAATACCAGCGTCAGAGCAGCGTTGAACCAGATCAGCTTGGGACGACGGGCTTCGGGAAACTGCGAAACGCTGATGTCGCTGTGGTCGACTTCGTCACCGGGCAGGTGCAGTTCACCCAGGCGCGCACGCTCGCGTTTGCCGTAGAAGTAGGCGATCACCAGGATTGCCACGACGCCCGCCAGCATTGCCGGGATCATGGGCACGAAGATGTCGGATGGATCGACATGCAGGGCGCTCGCCGCACGCGCGGTCGGGCCGCCCCATGGCGTCATGTTCATCACGCCGCCGGCCAGAATGATCAAGCCGGCCATGATGCGCGGGCTCATGCCCAGACGGCTGTACAGCGGCAACATGGCGGCCACGCAGATCATGTACGTCGTGGCGCCGTCACCGTCCAGCGAGACAACCAGCGCCAGCACCGCCGTACCGACCGACACTTTTACCGGGTCGCCCTTCACCAGCTTGAGGATCTTGCGCACGGCCGGGTCGAACAGCCCGGAGTCGATCATCAGTGCGAAATAAAGGATGGCGAACATCAGCATCACGCCCGTTGGCGCAAGCTTGGTGATGCCCGCAAGCATCATTGGGCCGATTTCCGAGGCGAAGCCTCCGAACAGGGCAAATACGATAGGAACGATGATCAAGGCAATCAGCGCTGACAGGCGCTTGCTCATGATCAGGTACATGAAGGCGACGACCATGGCGAAGCCGAGGAAGGTCAACATAGCAATACTCCAGCGTTACGCGGCGGGGAACAGACGAGACGAATCGATCAGCTCAAAACGAGCGGCGCGTGGAGTCGGGGATTACGGAGGGGGTACTGCAGGGCACATGCAAGCATCGGGAATCACCTAATTGTTGTTGTAGATGGGCCGGAGAACGTCAAGCGCGTTCGTCCTGGCCGACCGGTCTGTCGCCGGCGGTGAGGTGATGCTAAACGGGGAAGCTTTCAGCCAGCTTTCGCTGCACTTCGCGAGTTGACGATCGGGAATTTGAGTTATCGACCTCGGATGCGGTCAGACCCCTACATAACCTGGAGAATGCTCATGAGTGAATTGCATACCGGTGGATGCCATTGCGGCAATCTGCGTTACCAACTCGATGGCCCCGTGGATGACGTTGCCCACTGCCACTGTTCGATTTGTCGGCGCACGTCAGGCGGCATCGTGATGACGTGGACCAGCGTGCCGGTCGAAGCCTTCAAATGGCTGGCGGGCAGTCCCACTACTTATGATTCAGGTGCGACGTGTGTGAGGTATTTCTGCAATAACTGTGGGGCGCAGATCGCACTGTTCAGCCGCAACAGTCCGGAGACCATGGACGTGACCATCGCGACTCTTGATCATCCGGAGCTGACGCCTGCCGATCGACACATCTGGACCGACAGCCGCCTGCCCTGGCTGCACCTGGACGAGCATTTGCCGGGTGAGCCCGGGGAAACTGCCTGAATCATTGCGGGCCGTGCCGCTGCGCAACGATCAAGGCAGCTCCAGCCCGCCCGCTGCCTTGTGCAATGCCCGCAGGTGCTCGCCGACCTGCTTGAGGTTGTCTTCGGTCGCTGCAATCTCGGCGGCGCGGTCGGGATCAAGCAGCGCCCTCACCTCTGTGTCTAGATCGCCGCTGAGCCGTTGCAGCTGTTTCTGCCGCTGGCTGCTCTCGTTTTCCAGACGCTCCCACTCGCCTTCCTGCGGCAGACCGTAGCCGCCGCTGCCGAGCAATTCTGCGGGGCGACTCAAAAATCCGCTGTTGGCCAGAATGTCCTGCAGCGTGCCGGTCGCTTTGGACACGCCGTTGTCCTTCTGCTCCACGGCACTGAGGTATCGCTGCTTGACCTCATCCTGCGCCAGCAATAATTGACGACGCAGCCCGGCCTGCTCCAACAGCAACATTGCAGCGCTGGTGCGCAAATCGGCCTGCGCAAAGTAAGGGCGTCGCTCTTGCGGTGTCAGAGCCAGCCAGTCTTCCACTGTGGTTTGCTTGACGCTGGTGGTCTTGCGCAGCACATCGAACATCGCCTGATAACGGTCGCGGTACGAGTCGAAGCGGTAGCCCATGCGCAGCGCTTTCTTGGGATCGTCCAGCACGCTGGTGTCCGCCAGCCCCCTGCCCTTCAGCACTTCCAGAAGTCCGTTGGGCATGATGCTGTCCAGCCCGACAAGCCGCGGATCGTTAGTGCCACTGCGCAGCAACTTCAGGTTTTCCACCGCGCAGTTATTGGACAGGAACCAGTAATCCCCGTCATAGGCCCAGTGCATCTCCGCAGCGTGCTGAACCAGACCGTTGATCTCTTCACGGGACAGTTTCAGCGGGACCGAGGCCAGGCCGCGCAGTTCGGTCTTGGTGTACTCATCGATCACCTGACCCAGCGGCAGGACAAACAGGCGCGACGGATACTTGCCGGTCAGGCCGCTCCAGCTGGAAAGTTGCAGGTCGTTGACAAAAGCGCGATACGACAGCACCAAATGCTGATCAAGGTCGAGTCGGCAGTCGGGGCCACGCGGGCGACCGGGCTTGCAGATCACCAGCCGCAACATGCTATGGCCCCAACGGCTCGCCAGATTCTGGTTGGCCTCGGCCAGCAGGTAATCGACTTCGTACACCCGCTCGGGGTCGAGCTTGCCCAACGGCTGTCGGGCGAAGTCGTTTCCGGCGTTGAGGTAAGGATAGGACGTCGGACACTGATCCTTCGTCGCGGGCGCCCAGTCGAAACGAGCCTTGTAATAGTCGTACAGCGCCGGACGGCGACAGGCGTAGGCGGGATCGAGGAGGAAATACTCCATGTTCACCGCAACGAATTCCAGCGGGCTGCTGATTTCGTAGATGTCGGGGCTGCGCGCGACCTGGCCATTGCGCTCTTCCCTGTCACCGCGGCGGCCGACGTATTGCGGCCATCCCGCCAGATCCAGAAGGCGCGGATCATCACTCAACGTGAAGCGTCGGTCGGTCTGTCCCCGGCAACTGTCACGCAGGCCGACTTTGCCCACGCTCTTGCCCTGCCGGGTACACGCGACAATCAGCTTGCGGTCTTCAGCGGACCAGAGCTGCGCGTGATCATAAATGTGGGTCAGCTCATGCAGCACCGTGGCGAGCATTTCTTCGCGCACGGTGCCATGAGGACGGTTGGTTCGGGTCGTTGCAGCGCTGCCGTCGGTCAGGCCTGCGAGCAGGTGCTGATTCAGGTCCAGACGGTAAGGGCCGTCTGCACGGCCGTAGGCATTGGACGGCATGTCGTCGGTCCAATGCACTTCGACCTTTCTATCAAGCTTGCTGACAAACAGTGGCGGCAGGTGCGCCATGGCTTCGTCGAGCAATGTCTGGCTGGCCTTTTGTTGAGCAGGACTGAGCCCGTCGGTATGCAGCGACAGGCTGAGGTCGGCGAAGGCGCTCGTGCAGATCAGCGAGAGCGCCGACGTCAGCAGCCAGACAGCGAGGTGTTTCACAGTGCGAGGATGGCCTCGGCGAGGTCCTGATCGCTGGCGTTGCGCGCTTCAGGCAAACGATCGCGCAATGTCATGAAGGCTGCGTCGAGCAGTGCGCCATGGATATCACCGTTGCTGGCGACGTAGCTGGCGGCGTCGTCACGGGCTTCAAGCACGAGTTTCCAGTTGCGCACGGATGAGGTGGTGTCGGAGGTGAAATCGATGCTGCGGCCGAGGGCGCGAACGACGATGTTACTGGTGGCCTTCAGGGTTTGCGCCTGTGCCATGTCAGTCAGCAAGAGCAGGCCGAGGGCGGCAGCGATCAACGGGGTACGCATGGAACGTCTCCAAAATACGGAAGTTACAAAAAAGTGACTATTGGACGAGGATTGCCTGCGCCAGTTCAAGGTCGCTTGCATGAAGTTTTGGATGGGATTGACGCAGGTACGCCAGCGCCGATTCCAGTCGTGCTCCTCGCAGTTGGCCGTCACTGGCGACAAACACTGCAGCATCATCCTGGGCGGCAATTATCAACTTGCTATCGAACGGCCCTGTCGTCACCTGGCTGGTGGCGTATCCGGTTTTGACCAGGCTTTGTGTGGTGACATCGAACGCCTGAACCTGAGTGGAAATACTCAAGATGGCGATGACGGCAAGCACTGGGCGAGACAACGGATGCATGGCTATTCAGGGCTGTTCGGGGTCTGCGGTATGGGTTGCAAGGCTAGCGCAACACCCGGGCCAGAGCTAGTGCAAAGGCCCGGGCGTGGGCTGGATAAATCTGTCGCTGTACTGAATCAGATGGCAAGAATCGCCTGCGCCAGTTGCGGATCCGACGCTCGCAGGCCCGGTGCAACCTCGCGGATGTGTTGCAAGGCGCCCTGAAGCTTCACGCCACGGATCTCGCCTTCGCTGGCAACGAAGCTTGCAGCGTCGTCGCGGGCGGCCAGGACGATCTTGTCGTCATGAAAGGAGGAGGAAATTTTTGACGTGGCATTGGACGAAGCATCGAGCGCACGGACAATGGTGTCGGTGGTGACCACGAAACTGGAAGCCTGGGCTCCAGTGGCGGCAACGATCAGGAAAGCGGCACTTAACAGACGAACGCGGGACATCATGTAGGCACTCCAAAATAACGGGATTCGAAAACCACTGACGCTTAAATCGGAAGCTCAGCGATAGCTGTCTCGCGAGTGCGTGCTCAAGGTGGCGCAAGATTAGCTTATAAGCGGGCGCGCGAACCATCCCGGCCTTATGCCAGTTGCCGCGATACAGCCAATACCTGCCTAAATCGCCCGTAACTATTAGGCTGTATGGGTGTGTTGAAAAGGTTGTGGAAACTGTACTGGTTGGGGTTGCCTTGCTATTTCTCCCGGCCTGAAGCGACAAAACCCGTCAGCAGTAACCTGCTGACGGGTTTTGTTTGAACAATTCAGGATGCTGGTGAGAGGCACGTAGCCTGCGACCAGCAGACGCTAGATTAGCGCCAGAACGGCTTGCTCAGCTCTTCGTAACGCTGGGATTCGCTGATACCGGCGTCAGCCAGCAAGCGTGCATCCAGACGAGCCAGCTGATGACGGCTGGACAGGCGACGCTGCCAGAGCATCAGGTTGGCGAACATGCGCAGCGGCAACGAGGCTTGTGCGGTTTTTGCGGTGTCTTCGTAGAACAGTTCGGAACTGACGGTGCGTTCCATGATGCTTCTTCCTTCCGCTTGTGGCGGGATTAGAGAGTGACTTGATTGGTGACAATATTCCTCTCATTGCCCTTCTCTCTCTAGACACAGTTCATTTGTATTGTGCTGCTCCAGTTAACTGTTAAAGACCACTGTTTTGTTCGGAAGTGGGGCAACTGTACGGGTCTGCACCAGAAGTGTGCTTTTTGGATACTCGCACGGATGATTTGCGGTTTTACATCAGCCAAATCACCCGTACAGCAGTACAGTTTTTGCCGGATTTGCGTTCAGTTCGCGAACTGTGACGACGAAAGGTCGCCGCCACGTTGAAACTGTGTGTTCAGATCGCCAACATGCGGCCGGTTTCTTCCAGGTTCAGGTGCCAACTGAGTGCGTCGCGCAGAACGTGCGGAGTGTGACCGCCAATTGCGCAGGCGCGGCGGAAGTAGTCATTCAGCGCCTCGCGATAGGCCGGGTGCACACAGTTGTCGATGATGACCCGGGCGCGTTCGCGGGGCGCCAGGCCGCGCAGGTCTGCCAGTCCGATCTCTGTCACCAGAATGTCCACGTCGTGCTCGGTGTGGTCTACATGGCTGACCATAGGCACCACACTTGAGATCGCCCCGGCTTTGGCGATGGACTTGGTCACGAAAATGGCGAGATGGGCGTTACGCGCGAAATCCCCCGAACCCCCGATCCCGTTCATCATCCGCGTGCCACCCACGTGTGTGGAGTTGACGTTGCCGTACAGATCGAACTCCAGGGCGGTGTTGATACCAATAATGCCCAAGCGGCGGACAACCTCTGGATGGTTCGAGATTTCCTGAGGACGCAATAACAGTCTGGATCTGTACTGCTCGAGGTTTTCATAGACCGCAGCATGCTTACGCTCCGACAGCGTCATGGAGCAGCCCGAAGCAAAATCCAGCTTGCCCGCCTCGAACAGGTCGAACGTTGAGTCCTGCAGCACTTCCGAATACATGGTCATGCCATGAAAGGGCGAATCGATCAGCCCTGTCATGACGGCATTGGCGATCGTGCCTACCCCGGCCTGCAGCGGCATCAGCTGATTGGTCAGGCGGTTCACCCGCACTTCGTTCTTGAAAAACTCGACCAAGTGGCCCGCGATAGCCTGAGTGTCGGTGTCTGCCGGCAATACCGTCGACGGCGAGTCCGGTTGATTGCTGATCACGATCCCCACGATCTTGGCCGGATCGATCTTCACGGCCTGGCTGCCGATTCGGGTGTCCGTCTTCAGCACCGGGATCGGCAGGCGTGTTGGTCGGTAAGTGGGTATATAGATGTCATGCAGTCCCTCGAGCTCCAGAGGCTGGGCGAGGTTGATCTCGATGATCACGTGTTCGGCAAGGATGGCGAAGCTCGCCGAGTTGCCAACGGACGTGCTGAGCACCAGGTGCCCTTCCTCGGTGATCGCCACACATTCAATCACGGCGATATCCACGGCCTTGATTTGGCGATTGCGCAACTGCTCGACGGTGTCCGACAGATGCTGGTCGATGAACATCACGGTGCCGTCGTTGATGGCCTTGCGCAGGGTGCTGTCGACCTGAAACGGCATGCGCCGGGAGAGCACGCCGGCTTCGGTGAGTTGCTTGTCCAAATCGTTGCCCAGGCTGGCGCCCGTCATCAGGCTGATCTTCAGCGGAACTGTCTTGGCGCGTTCAGCCAGCGCCTGGGGCACGGCCTTGGCTTCGCCGGCGCGGGTGAAGCCGCTCATGCCGACGGTCATGCCGTCCTTGATCAAGGAAGCGGCGTCGGCCGCGCTCATTATCTTGCTCATCAGCGACGGCAGACGGATTCGTTCACGGTGCATGTTGTTTGATCTCATGACAAAGATGCGTGAGCGAAGTCTAGAGAGTTGAAGCTTGTTCGTCCCGCTACCAAGGTCGCAATAAAGGCTCTAATTAGCACCTCTGCGCGAGAAACACTTTTACCCAGGCTGTAAAAAACCCTCGACCACTACCTGCGCCGAGGGTTGTTTTATTGCGGTTTGCAGCGGTTATTCGATCGCTTTGACCATGTCCTCGATAACCTTTTTGGCGTCACCAAAAACCATCATGGTTTTGTCCAGATAGAACAGTTCGTTATCCAGGCCTGCATAGCCGCTGGCCATGGAGCGCTTGTTGACGATGATGGTCTTGGCCTTGTACGCCTCAAGGATCGGCATGCCGGCAATCGGCGACTTTGGATCGTTCTTGGCCGCCGGATTGACCACATCGTTGGCGCCAAGCACCAGGACGACATCCGCCTGACCGAATTCGGAGTTGATGTCCTCCATCTCGAACACCTGATCGTAAGGCACCTCGGCCTCCGCCAGCAGTACGTTCATGTGCCCCGGCATCCGGCCGGCCACCGGATGGATCGCGTACTTCACCGTGACGCCCGCGTGGGTCAGCTTTTCGGTCAACTCTTTAAGCGCGTGTTGGGCTCGAGCGACTGCCAGCCCGTAGCCCGGCACGATGATCACGGTATCAGCGTTGGTCAGCAGGAAGGTCGCGTCGTCAGCCGATCCCGATTTGACCGGGCGGGCTTCCTTGGTGCCGCTCGCTGCACCGGCATCTGCTGCGCCACCAAAGCCGCCACCGATCACGTTGAAGAACGAGCGGTTCATCGCCTTGCACATGATGTACGACAGAATCGCGCCGGAGGAGCCAACCAGCGAGCCGGCGATGATCAGCATCGAGTTGTTCAGCGAGAAGCCAATACCCGCTGCTGCCCAGCCTGAGTAACTGTTGAGCATCGACACCACGACGGGCATGTCTGCGCCACCAATCGGAATGATCAGCAGCACGCCGATCACGAACGCGAGGATCAGCATGATGCTGAACGCGAACAGGCTGCCCGTCAGCATGAACGTGATGCCGAACAGCAGTGTTGCCAAGCCCAGAATCAGATTGAGTTTGTGCTGACCGGCAAACTGCACCGGCGCGCCCTGAAACAAGCGGAACTTGTACTTGCCCGACAACTTGCCAAAGGCGATGACCGAACCGGAAAACGTGATCGCCCCGATCGCCGCGCCAAGGAACAGCTCCAGGCGGTTGCCCGCAGGAATCGGATCGCCCAGGTGGTGAACGATGCCCAGCGACTGTGGCTCGACCACGGCAGCGATAGCGATAAACACGGCTGCCAGACCAATCATGCTGTGCATGAAGGCAACCAGCTCCGGCATCTTGGTCATCTCGACGCGCTTGGCCATGATCGAACCGGCAGTGCCACCGACCAGCAGACCGATAAGGATGTAGCCGATGCCTGCGCTGGCACCGTCGGTGGACAACGCGGCCAGTTTGAACACGAGTCCGATCGTGGTGAGAACAGCCAGCCCCATACCGAGCATGCCGAACAGGTTGCCTCGACGCGATGTGGTCGGGTGAGACAAGCCCTTCAGCGCCTGGATGAAGCAAATGGCCGAGACCAGGTACAGCAATGTGACGAGGTTCATGCTCATTACTTGGCTACCTCGTCTTTTGCCTTGGGCGCTTTCTTTTTGAACATCTCCAGCATCCGCCGGGTGACCAGAAAACCGCCGAAGACGTTAACGGCGGCCAGCGCGACGGCCAGTGTGCCCATGGTTTTGCCCAGTGGCGTTACTGTCAGCGCTGCGGCCAGCATGGCGCCGACGATGACGATGGCCGAGATAGCGTTAGTAACCGCCATCAACGGGGTATGCAGCGCAGGCGTCACGTTCCAGACCACGTGGTAGCCGACATAAATGGCCAGCACGAAAATGATCAGGTTGTAGATCCCGGGTGAGATGAACTCTTCCATTATTTTTATCCTCAGCCGTTCTTGCGGATGACTTGGCCATCGCGGCACATAAGGCACGCGGCAACGATGTCGTCTTCGAGGTTGATCTGGAACTGTCCTTCCTGGTTGAAGAGCAGCTTCATGAAGTCCAGCAGGTTGCGTGCATAAAGAGCAGACGCATCCGCCGCGACCATGGAAGGCAGATTCGTGTGGCCGACGATGGTTACGCCGTGCTCGACTACCACTTGGTCTGCCACTGTCAGCGGGCAGTTGCCGCCCTGCGCTGCAGCCAGATCAATCACCACCGAGCCGGGTTTCATCTGCGCGACCGTTTCAGCGCTCAACAGCACCGGCGCTTTGCGACCGGGAATCAGCGCCGTGGTGATCACGATGTCCGCCTGCCTGGCGCGCTCATGCACGGCCACTGCCTGACGCTGCATCCAACTGGCCGGCATCGGGCGGGCGTAACCGCCGACGCCCACGGCAGCCTCGCGCTCTTCGTCTGTCTCGTACGGCACGTCGACGAACTTGGCCCCTAGCGACTCGATCTGCTCCTTGACGGCCGGACGTACGTCGGAAGCCTCAATGACCGCACCCAGACGTTTGGCAGTGGCGATGGCCTGGAGCCCCGCAACGCCCGCGCCGAGAATCAGCACCCGGGCTGCTTTCACCGTACCGGCCGCTGTCATCAGCATGGGCATGAAGCGTGGGTAGTGATGCGCTGCCAACAGGACAGCCTTATAGCCGGCAATGTTGGCTTGGGAAGACAGCACGTCGAGGCTTTGCGCGCGCGAGGTGCGTGGCGCCGCTTCGAGGGCAAAGGCGGTGATCCCGCGCTCGGCCAGCCTGGTGATCATGTCGTTATTGAAAGGATTGAGCATCCCGACAACTACTGCGCCGCTTTTGATCAGCGGGAGTTCAGCGTCGCTGGGAGCGGAGACCTTGAGAATGAGTTCGGCACCGAATGCATCGGCGGCGCTGCCCACCAAGGCGCCTGCTGCCTCATAGGCACTGTCGGTCACGCTCGCCGCAATGCCCGCGCCGTTCTGAACAGTTACTGTGTGGCCTTGGGCGATGAGCTTTTTGATGGTCTCGGGAGTGGCGGCGACCCGGGTTTCACCAAGCTGGGTTTCGAGGGGGACTCCAATGTGCACGTCAAATCTCCTGCGTGATCTTATTGTCTTTAATGAGGCCAGCGCGCTAGGGCCCGGGGGCTGGAATTGCGATCACTACGCCCGTTAAAGCAGCCGGGCGCGGCATTTTGCAGGGGATGTCAGAGGCCTTCAAGGGTTTCTGTAACTGAACGAAAAATGTACTACAAGTCACCCTGTGACCGTTTGACGCACTAAATCGCACAAGTGTCTGATGCTAATAATCTTTTATGAATTTTGAGCCCGCAGGGGGCTTCCGATGACGAAGTTATCAAATGACCTAAAAACAGGCTGGAGGGCTCTATTCGTATGACTATTGGAGCGTTAGGGTCTGAGCCAAGAAGTGTGTCGTAAATGCGACAAATCAGGATATCTGTAGGTTTTGAAGTGGGCGTACTACATGAAATCTTCAAGACGCAGATGAGTGTTTAAGGCAGCGAGTAAGTGTCGGCCTGTTGAATCAGCCAGTCGCGAAACGCTTTCAGGGACGCCGATTCCGTTTTGCGCTCCGGGATCATCAAGTAGTACGCCTTGGTGCTCGAGAGATGGTGCGGGTTGGCAATCACCAGGCGCTTCTCGGCCAGTTCATGCTGAATAAGAAACGGCGGGATGAGCGCCACACCCATGTCGTGCATGGCGGCCTGCGCTAGCATTGAGAATAGCTCGTAACGGGGGCCTGTCATGTCGCGGGCCACGCCCATGTCCAGCGAGTTGAACCATTGCCTCCAGGCGTACGGCCGAGTGGTCTGTTGCAGCAGCGGCATCTCAGCCAGTTCTTGAGCGCTGATGCTGTGGCGTCCCCCAAGCAGCACGGGGCTGCAGACTGGCATCGGGTTTTCGCCCATCAGTCTGTGGGATTCGGTACCGGACCAGTCAGCATCCCCAAAATAGATCGCCGCGTCGAATTCGGTGTCCGCGAACAAAAAGGGGCGCGTGCGGTTGGTCAGGTTAATAGTGACGTCAGGGTGTTTCTTCTGAAAATCCTTCAGGCGCGGCAGCAGCCACTGCGTGCCGAATGTGGGTACCACCGCGAGTTCGATCACATTGACGCCCTGATGACCCATCACTGACAGGGTGTCGCGTTCAACGGCATCGAGTTGCGTCGCAATGCGTCGGCTGTAGGAAAGGCCTGCCTCTGTGAGCTTTACGCCCCGTCGCGAGCGCCGGAACAGGCCGACATTCAAGAACTCTTCCAGGCTGGCGATCTGTCGGCAGATCGCGCTCTGGGTCAGCGAAAGCTCTTCGGCCGCCTTGGTGAAGCTTTCGTGCCGCGCCGCTGCCTCGAAGCTTACCAACGCAGCGGTGCTAGGGATTTTACGGCGCATGTACCTTTGCCTCACACGGAAGGGCGGACAGACTGCTAATTGGTGTGCTTCGGAGTGAGAAATTAGCACAAGATGATGCGAAATCGTCGTTTGCTCCTTTGAAGGGTTCAGGCCTAGGCTCGCTCCACTACTTTTCCGGCAGGTCCGGAAGCGCATTGGGTGAGGAGAGAATCATGAGCGGCAAGGCAAGTTTCAGTTGGATCGATCCCCTGTTGCTGGACCAGCAACTCACCGAAGAAGAGCGCATGGTCCGCGACAGCGCCGAGCAGTTCGCCAGCGACAAACTGGCGCCGCGTGTGCTTGAGGCCTTCCGGCATGAAAAGACAGATCCAGCGATCTTCCGCGAGATGGGTGAGATAGGCCTTCTCGGAGCCACGATCCCGGAGCAGTACGGCGGTAGCGGTCTGAACTACGTGTGTTACGGCTTGATCGCTCGCGAGGTCGAGCGCGTTGATTCCGGCTACCGCTCGATGATGAGCGTGCAGTCCTCTCTGGTCATGGTGCCTATCAACGAATTTGGCACTGAAGCGCAAAAACAGAAGTACCTGCCAAAACTCGCCTCCGGTGAATGGATCGGTTGCTTCGGCCTCACCGAACCCAATCATGGTTCGGATCCGGGCGCGATGATCACCCGCGCGCGGACCGTCGAAGGCGGCTATCGACTGACCGGTAGCAAAATGTGGATCACCAATAGCCCGATCGCCGACGTGTTCGTTGTCTGGGGCAAAGATGACGCTGGGGACATCCGCGGCTTCGTATTGGAAAAAGGCTGGCAAGGCCTGACTGCTCCAGCGATTCACGGCAAAGTCGGCCTTCGCGCTTCGATCACCGGCGAGATCGTGATGGACAACGTGTTCGTGCCGGAAGAGAACATCTTCCCGGACGTCCGTGGTCTAAAAGGGCCTTTCACGTGCCTGAACTCCGCCCGCTACGGCATCTCCTGGGGCGCCTTGGGGGCTGCCGAGTTTTGCTGGCACACCGCGCGTCAATACACGCTGGACCGCCAACAGTTCGGCCGTCCGCTCGCAGCTAATCAGCTGATTCAGAAAAAGCTCGCAGACATGCAGACCGAGATCACGTTGGCGCTTCAAGGCTGCCTGCGTCTTGGCCGGATGAAGGACGAGGGCACTGCAGCAGTGGAAATCACCTCCATCATGAAACGCAACTCCTGCGGCAAGTCGCTGGACATCGCGCGTATGGCCCGTGACATGCTGGGCGGCAACGGCATTTCTGATGAGTTCGGTATCGCCAGGCATCTGGTCAACCTGGAAGTGGTCAATACCTACGAAGGTACTCATGATGTCCATGCGCTCATCCTGGGGCGCGCGCAGACCGGCATCCAGGCCTTCTATTAAGGAGCCTGCAATGGGCGCGTTATCGCATTTGCGTGTGCTGGACTTGTCTAGGGTGCTCGCCGGCCCGTGGGCAGGACAGATTCTGGCTGACCTGGGTGCGGAGGTGATCAAGGTCGAGCGCCCGGGCAATGGCGACGACACGCGCGCCTGGGGACCGCCCTTTCTGAAGGATCCGCGCGGAGAAAACACGTCCGAAGCTGCCTACTACCTGTCTGCCAACCGTAACAAACAGTCCGTCACCATAGACTTCACTCAGCCTGAAGGGCAGAGGCTGGTTCGGGAGCTGGCGGCGAAGTCCGATATCGTCATCGAGAACTTCAAGGTTGGCGGATTGAAGGCTTACGGTCTGGACTACGATTCGCTGCAGTTGGAAAATCCCAGGCTTATCTATTGCTCGATTACCGGGTTCGGTCAGACGGGGCCCTACGCCAAGCGGGCAGGTTACGACTTCATGATCCAAGGGCTCGGTGGGCTAATGAGCCTTACCGGCCGGGCCGAGGGTGAAGATGGCGGGGGGCCGGTCAAGGTCGGCGTGGCGCTGACGGATATTCTGACAGGGCTGTATTCGACCTCCGCGATTCTTGCTGCTCTGGCGCATCGGGATCAGGGAGGGGTTGGTCAGCACATCGATATGGCATTGCTGGATGTGCAGGTCGCCTGCCTCGCGAATCAGGCGATGAATTACCTGACGACAGGCGTCTCCCCAAGGCGACTGGGTAATGCTCATCCGAACATCGTGCCCTACCAGGATTTTCCCACTGCCGACGGCGATTTCATTCTCACGGTTGGGAACGACAGCCAGTTCCGCAAATTCGCAGAAGTGGCCGGGCAACCGCAGTGGGCCGTCGATCCGCGATTTGCGACTAATAAGCAGCGCGTGGCGCATCGTGCCGAACTGATCCCGCTGATTCGGCAGGCCACCGTCTTCAAGACCACGGCCGAATGGGTCATGGCGTTGGAGGGGGCTGGCGTACCGTGTGGGCCTATTAATGATGTCGCCCAGGTATTCGCAGATCCGCAGGTGCAGTTCCGCGGTTTGCAGGTGCACTTGCCGCATGCGTTGGGCGGGACGGTTCCTCAAGTCGCCAGCCCTATCCGTTTATCAGCGACGCCTGTTGAATATCGGCGTGCGCCGCCGTTGTTGGGAGAGCATACGTGGGAGGTTCTCACCGGCGTACTGGGCTTATTAGACGCTGATGTGATGAAGCTGCGCGAAGCGGGTGTTGTTTAAGAGCTAATGCTCTGGCGGGTCTGATTGGCTGGTCTCTATATAAACAGAAGGAAGTACAGGATTTCATTGGAGTTTTAGCTTTTTCAGTAAAAGTTCAAATTAGGTGTTGACGCCCCTCTGGATCTGTCTATAATTCGCCCCACTTCCGGCGCAGACGAAACGGAAAACTCCTTGATAATCAAAGAGTTGGACGAAGTAAGCAGCGAGGAATGCTTCGGTTCACTTCGGTTCAGATGCTTGAATCGACAGCGGTGAAAAAGGCAGTTGACAGCAGGTTGTAACGCTGTAGAATTCGCCTCCCGCTGACGTGAGACGCCAAGTCGAACGAAGCGCAAGTGGTTGAAGTTGATCAGGAAACTTTGAAAACTTCTTAAAATAACCGCTTG